>NZ_JBPJUQ010000006.1:0-285483 GCF_051192615.1 Streptosporangium sp. G11 | reverse complement strand
TCGGGCCGGGAGTTCAGACCAACGGACTTGCCGTCCTGGATGTCCCAGCCGAACTTGGTTGCCAACTGGACTTGATCGCGGACGGGGCCGATAGCCTCACCCACGAGTTCCTCGTTGACGTACGGGCCGTAGACCTCGGCGGTATCGAGGAACGTCACCCCGGCTTCCACGGCGGCCCGGATCACACTCACCATATCCTCATGGGTGCCGGGGTTCGGGCCGTAGCCCTGAGACATGCCCATACAGCCCAGACCGATAGCCGAGACCTGCATGCCCTGTCCGAGTGTCCTGATGTGCATGGCTACCTCTCTCACGTTTGATAAGCGATGTGGGTCGGGATCGACGGGGACGTCAAGCGACTGGCCGCGCGCGGAGCGGGCGCCTTGACCATGTAATGAAAATCCTCGCCGAGACGTGTTCAGTGCAATGTCCTACTTCGGTTGATGCTTGACAGTGCGGCTTCGGCTGATGCTTTACACCCCTTCGGCTGACCTGCCTTCCTGTGACCGGTGACGATCACGCGAGGAGGCCGGGTTGGCGCTGGTGGAGTTGAGCGTCATGGAGCAGCGGTATCGCGCTGTGCTGGAAGTAGAGGCGGGCTGTCCGGTGATCGAGGTCGCGCAGCGCTATGGCGTATCACGCCAGTCGGTGCACGCGTGGGTGCGCCGGTATCGCGCCGGCGGGCTGGCGGGGCTGGCTGATCGCTCGCATCGGCCGCAGGAGTGCCCGCATCAGACGACCGCCTCGGTGGAGGCGTTGGTGTGTGAGTTGCGCCGATCCCATCCCAAGTGGGGTCCGCAGCGGTTGGCCTATGAGCTGGGGCGACGTGACATCGATCCGGTGCCGTCGCTGGCGACGCTGTATCGAATCTTGGTGCGCAACACGCTGATCGTCCCTGGGCAGCGACGGCGTCCCAGGTCGTCGTATGTGCGCTGGGAGCGCGAAGCGCCGATGGAGTTGTGGCAGCTGGACGTGATGGGCGGGGTGATGCTGGCTGATGGCCGGGAGTGCAAGCTGATCAGTGGCATCGACGACCATTCCCGGTTCGTCGTGATCGCGCAGTTGGTGGTGCGGGCCTCGGGGCGGGCTGTGTGTGCGGCGTTCGCCGCGGCGATGGGCGCTTTCGGGGTGCCGGGTGAGGTGCTGACCGACAACGGCAAGCAGTTCACCGGCCGGTTCACCAAGCCGCGGCCCACCGAGGTGTTGTTCGAGCGGATCTGTCGAGAGAACGGCATCACCGCCCGTAATACGCAGGTGCGCTCACCGACCACGACGGGCAAGGTCGAGCGGTGGCACAAGACGGTGCGCGAGGAGTTCCTCGCCGCCTGTGAGCCGTTCGTCAGCGTGCGGGCGGCTCAGGACGCGTTGGATGCGTGGGTGGCCGATTACAACACCATCCGGCCGCATCAGGCGCTGGACATGGCGACTCCGGCCAGCCGGTTTGCCCGCGCTGCGCAGGTCCTGGCTGAGGGTGCACAAGAGTTGCCGTTGCGGCTTCCGGCGGAGCTGACCGCGCTGCCGAGCCGAGCTGCGTCGACGTCTGAGACGTCGAGTGTGGTCGTCGCTGAGGCGGTGCCGGTGGCCGTGGAAGTCGACCGTGTGGTGCCGCCGAGCGGGAACCTGACGGCGTGCGGGCGTCAGGTCTGGCTGGGGCCGGCGCGGGCCGGGCAGCAGGTCACCGTCTGGGCCGGCACCACGACCATGCACATCTTCATCGGCGAGGAACTACTCAAGACGCATCCGGTGACGTTGACCAGTGCCGATCTGGGTCGGTTACTGGCCGGTGGGGGCAGGCCGGGCCGTCCATCGCCGGCGACCGCGCTGCCATCGGGGCCGTTGGCGGCCGATGCGGTGGTGGAGGTCGACCGGATGGTCAACAACGCCGGGTGCGTGGGCCTGGCGGGCAAGCTGCTCAGCGTCGGGGTTCCGCTCGCCGGTCAGCGGGTCACGCTGCGGATCGATGCGCAGACGGTCCGGGTGATCGCCGAGGGGGTGCTGGTGCGCACCAAGCCGAGCCCGTTGACGCCCTCGCAGCGGGGCCGGTTGCACGGCGCCCGCCTGGCCCAGAGCCCCAACGCTGTTACCGGCCGCTTCCCGAAGGTGGAGCGGGTGGTGGCCGGCAACGGCACCCTCATGGTCGCCGGATGCAAGATCCAGGTCGGCCAGGTCCACCGCGGCAAAGTCGTCACCGTCGTCCTTGAAGAGACCCGATTCCGGGTGCTGTTCGAAGGCGAGGAGTTGTCGGAGCATCCGCGAACCGTCATCAAGGAGGTCAACCGGCTGCGAGCAAGCGGCCACATCGACTACAGGATCTAGGCCAGGTGGAAAGCATCAGCCGACACCAATCCGTCAATCATCAACTGAAGCTTTACAACGTGTTCAGTGCAAGATCGTTAAGGCTGAGGGCAGTCGGCAAGGGTACGTCTTCCGGAGCGAATAGCCAGCTCAACGGGCGTCTCGCGCCTTGTCGATCACGGACTGTCGGAGTCACGCGGCAAGAAATGTCATCCTGCGCGAGATGAAGCACTTGTTGTAATGATTCTGCATCGACACGAACTTCGTCCAGCCGTGGGTCTCCGCGGTGTGCTGGGCCTTGGCGAACTGCCAGGCGTACATGCTGGAGGCGCCGAGATAGCGGGCCTTGCCGGACCGTACGACGTCGTGCAGGGCCTCCATGGTCTCCTCGATCGGCGTGTCGGGATCCCAGCGGTGGATCTGGTAGAGATCCACGTAGTCGGTGCCCAGGCGGCGTAGCGAGGCGTCGATCGCCGAATGGATGTGCTTGCGCGACAGGCCACCGGAGTTGACGCCCTTGCCCATCGGCATGAACACCTTGGTGGCCAGCACGTAGTCGTCCCTGCTGGGGAAGATCCCGGCGAGCAGGCGGCCGGTGACCTCCTCGCTGGCGCCGAACGAGTACACGTCGGCGGTGTCGAAGAACGTCACCCCCGCGTCGGCGGCCCGGCGCACGATCGGCTCGGCGGCGGCCTCGTCCAGCACCCACTCGCCCCACTTGGCGGGATCGCCATAGCTCATCATGCCAAGGCAGACCCTCGACACCTTCATCCCGGTGGACCCCAGGCGCACGTACTCCATGTCAAACCTCCAGATCCTCAAGACCTTGGACTCCACCCTACGACCGCCACCTCCGACCGGTTCGTCCCACCCGGCCCACCGGCGGCCGGTTCACGTCGGGTCTCCGGCGGCGATCGGGCGGGGGCTCCGTTCGCCCAGGCTTGACCGAGGGTTCCGAAATTCAGATCCAGCCGTACTGGCGGGCGATGCGCGCGGCCTCATGACGGTTCGCGGCGCCCATCTTCCCGGCCGCGGAGGAAAGATAGTTCCGTACGGTGCCGGGTGACAGTGCCGCCCTGCGGGCTATCTCCTCCACCGGCGCTCCCTCGGCGGCCAGTTCCAGCACGTCGGCCTCGCGTGGGGTGAGAGGGCTGTCGCCCGCGCCGATCGCCTCGGCGGCGAGCTGCGGATCGACGTAGCGGCCCCCGGCGTGAATCGTGCGCACGACGTCGGCCAGCACGGCGGCGGAGACGGTCTTCGGGAGGAAACCCCGTACGCCGGCGGAAAGCGCCCGTTTCAGGTGCCCGGGGCGGCCATGGCTTGTAACGATCATGGTGCGGCAATCCGGCGACTCCTCATGGATCATGCGGGCCACGGTCACCCCGTCCATATCAGGCAGTTGCAGGTCGAGCATGGCCACGTCCGGCCGGAAGACACGGGCCATGGCGAGCGTGTCGGCGCCGGTGGCCGCCTGGGCCACCACGCTCAGATCCTCTTCGAGGGCGAGCAGCGCCACCAGGGCACCTCGGATGAGGTGCTCGTCCTCGGCGAGCAGGATCCGGATCGGCGCGCCGCTCACCCGGCCTCCTCCCACTGGACCGGGAGTCGCCCGGTGGTCATGTGCGGCGGCGGCACCACGGCGGTCATCGGATCTCCTCCCGGGTGGCCACGGGCAACGGCAGCTCGGCGATGAGACGGAACCGGCCGGGTGGCTCCCGCTCGGTGACGACACTCCCGCCGAGCGCCGCGAGACGCTCCGCCAGGCCGGGAAAACCGTTGCCGATCGGCCGGTGGCCATCGGGAGATTCCGGACCCGTCACTCCGTCGTTCTCCATACTCAGCGTGAGCCGATCGGTGCCGCCGGTCGTCGACCGGTGCAGGGAAACCGTGCACGTCCGCGCCTCGCTGTGCCGCAGCACGTTTGTCGTACCTTCTCGCACCACCCAGCCGAGCGTGCTCTGTACCTCGGCGGACAGGCCGTGCCCGTCGCCGATCACCTGGCAGCGCACCCCGGCCGAGGCGAGCACCGACCTGGCACCGGCCAGTTCCATGTCCAGGTCGGCGGTACGGTACCCGCGCACCACCGCGCGCATCTCGGCCAGCGATTCATGTGCGATCTTGCTCACTTCGCGCATCTCGTCCACCGCCCCGGACCGGCCACGCTCGACCAACCGCGCCGCGAGTTCACTCTTGAGAGCCACCACCGACAGGTTGCGGCCGATCACATCGTGCAGATCGCGAGCGAAGCGCAGCCGTTCCTCGGCCACCGCGAGTCGAGCATGCGCCTTCCTGGAGTGATCCAGTTCCCAGACGCCCTTCAGCCCCCACATCGAGACACGGTAGGTGAGCAGCCAGGCGACCATGAGGCCGCCCAGGCTGATCGCGGCCGGGACGGCGATCGACATGGGGGCGCCCTCCATCCGGGACACCGCGACCTTTGTCGCCACGGCCGCCGCCAGCACGCCCACGGTGACGGAGGACGGCACCACCGATGACACGGCGGCGACGAACGCGGTCGCGAGGACGACCACCAGGCCCGAGGCCGGGCCATCGGGGTGACCGGGTTGCGCGTCGGGATAGGCCACGGCCCCGATCACCACGCCCACGACCGTGAGCCCGGCGGTGAGGGCGATCAGCCTCACCGGCCGGGACCGACGCCCCAAATAGTGATCCAGGCCCGCGTGAACGAGCAACGCGCAGCTGATGGCATGGAGAGCGACATAGGCCAATATCACCCACCGCGCGAGCGTCCCCACCTCTGGGCCGATCATGATGGCGGTCCACACCACTTCAAGGGCATACGCCCCGGAGAGCGAAACGCGGGTCCACAGGTCCCAGCGCTCCGCCTGACCACGCCGGCGCCACCGCCGCAACCGGTCCGTGAGCCTGCTTCCCATCCCACCCACCCCGTCATGATCGCACCCGTTTTCGCGGAATGCTCCCGCGAACGCTTCCGGCCCCGGCGGCCCTGTTCCGGGTCGCGCCACCCGGCCGCCCTGACGCTACGGCGTTCCGGCGCGCCTGGCCGCTGTGGACGCCGTGGCCCGGTCGGCGTCCAGACCGCTCGTCCACAGCTCACCCTGACCGTATGGCCCCCGTTACGGCGCGAACCGCATCTCCGGCCAGCGCTTGGACGGCTTGGCGAGCAACGGGCTTGGCCGTCCCAGCAGATGGCGGTCGAAGAAGGCGCGAACGTAGACGCGCTGAATCAGCACCGAACGAGGGCCGTCGATTTCGCCGATCATCCCGGTGACCTGATCCGGCGGCAGTCCCAGCGAGTGTTGCCGGAGCAGCACCTGGAGGTCGGTGAACGAGGTGTGGCCCGTACCGTCCAGCCGTAGCTCCAGCCGCCAGCCCCGCAGGCGGGCCCACAGCGCCGCCCAGCTCGGGTCGTCGCTCCGGCCGTGCCCCGAGCTGCCGACCTGCAGGAACGGCCGGTCCAGTCCCTCCCGCAGGACCGGCCCGAACATCGAGCCGTCCAGGTTGACGCCGGCCTTGACTCGCGAGTCCGCGTGCATGGTCGCGGCGGCGGTGGCACCACCCAGTGAATGCCCGAACATGCCGACGCGGGACAGATCAAGCGCACCGCGCAGTCCCTTGGGCACAGGCCGGCGCTCGGCGTCGACGACGTGTCCGCGATTGAGCGCGGTCAACCGGTCCACGACGAAACGTGTGTCGGCGAGGCGGGCGGCCACCGCCTTGGTGGCGACGGGATCGTCCGGCTTGTCGAAGTTCGGTGGTGGTGAGCTCGCCGCGTGGATCTTCACCTGCCCGTCCGGAAATTCCACCGCTCCGGCATCGTAGGTGTGGTCGATGGTGGCGACCACGTAACCATGGCTGGCGAGATCCTCCACCAAGGCGGTGCTGGAGGCACGGTCGGCGGCGAAGCCGTGCGAGAAGAGCACCACCGGCCATGGTCCCCGCCCTCGATAGACCGGCGCCCCCGCTCGCCCGTGCGTGACCGGCAGGCGTACGGTTCCCGCCGGAACACCTGCCAGGACGGCCTCCGCTATCTTGGGCGGGAGCCATGGCGCCCGGGGATACGCCGCCGCCTTCCGGGCCGGATACCACAACTGGACCATGAGCTCCCGGGACGATATGGCGGGCACCCATGGGTCGGGCCGTGAACGGTCGACCAGGTGGAGCGATACGGTTCCGATCTGGTGCGGGCCGGTGGGTTTCGGCAGCGTGAGCTGGACGGGTGCCACCTGGTCGGCGCCGGGGCCGGAGCCGTTCTCGGCCGGCGTCGTTCCAGCAAGTGCGGGGCGGGCGACGCCGGGGCCGGCGAGTGCGGGACCGGCCACGAGCGCCAACCCCAGCACCGACGCCAGCGCGGCGCGGCAGAGCGTCGTGACTCCTCGCCGGGGCGAGCCGGCCTCTCGGGGAGCCGGATCAGCCGGTCGGGGCCGGAAGATCGGGGAATATCGATCGGGCATCATCATGATCCCAGGGTCCGATGCCGCCCGGCTGTGAAGTAGTGCGAACGCTCACCGGCTCAGGTGAGCTCCTCCCGGCCGGCCGATGACAAATCTCACGGGCAGCGCGGGTGAGGCCCGCACCAGGCGGCCGGATCGGCGAGGAGCCGGGCGGGCTGGAGCGGGTGGGCCCGACGCGCCCGCGGCTCGATCGACGGGCGGCGAGCGCGCCGGATCCGGCCGAGTCCGGCAGGCGGCCCGCCGGGTATCGCGGCCTGCCAGGGACTCACCGGAGCGCTCCGGGGGCCACCGGGGGTGATGGCCCCCGGGAGGCGAGTGCGCATTTTTACCTGTAGAACCGGTTGATAGCGGTCAAAAGCGCCCTTTCGGTGTGACAAGCGGCGAGCCCAGGCCCGACAATCCCGGGTATGAGTTCATCGCGACACGACCATCCCCTGCCTCCCGCGCGCGTCGAGGAGGTCTCCGACGGGATCTACGTCTACCTGCAGCCCGACGGAAGCTGGTGGATCAACAACACGGGATTCCTCGTCGGCCGCCGCGGAGTGATCAGTGTGGACTCCTGCTCCACCGAGCGCCGCACGCTCGCCTACCGCGAGGCCATCAGGTCGGTCACCGACCGGCCGATCACGACGCTGGTCAACACCCACCACCACGGTGACCACACCTTCGGCAACTCGGCCTTCCCCGAGGCGACCGTCGTCGGGCACGAGCGGACCAGGGAGATGATCCTCGCCGAGGGGATCCCCGACTACCTGAAGCTGGCCTGGACCGAGGTCGACTGGGGCAACCTGGAGGCCCGCCCGCCGTTCCTCACCTACACCGACGGGGTGACCGTCTACTCCGACGAGCTGCGCTGCGAGGTACGGCACATCGGCGTCCCGGCCCACACGACCAACGACTCGATCGTGTGGATCCCCGAGCGGTCGCTGCTGTTCTCCGGCGACCTGGTGTTCAACGGCGGCACGCCGTTCGTGATGATGGGGTCGGTGACCGGGTCCATCGCGGCACTCGACGAGCTCAGGGCGCTGGGCGCGGAGACGATCGTCCCGGGGCACGGCGGGGTGTGCGGGCCGGAGGCCATCGACCACGTGCAGGGCTATCTGCGGTTCGTGCTCGCCACCGCCGAGCGTGGCAGGCAGGCCGGGCTGTCCCCGCTGGAGACCGCGCGCGAGACCGACCTCGGGGAGTACGCGGGACTGCTCGACCCCGAGCGCATCGTCGGCAACCTGCACCGGGCCTACGCCGAGCTGGACGGGCTGGCCCCGGGGGAGCCGATCGACCTGGTCACCGCGATGCTGGAGATGATCGACTACAACGGGGGGCAGCCCCTCACCTGCCTGGCCTGACCCCGGTCGTCCCGGACGGAGCCGAGGTCTGGAGCCAGGAACCGGGACCGGAACCAGGATCGGGACCCGGAGCCGAGACCCGGAGCCGAGACCCGGAGCCAAGGGCCGGGACCCAGAGTCGAGATCCGGGACCAAGAACCGGAACCGAGCCCCAGGGCCGGGACCCGGGCCCGGGATCTGGAGCGAGACCCGAAGCCGTAGGTCCCGGTACCCCGCCCGCGTCGGGTCCCCCCGGCGCGGCGGTCAGGACAGGTGGCGGGACCACCACTCCAGGACGGCCTCGAAGCGCTGCAGACGGTGCCTCGGGCGGCCGCTGCGGGTGAGCTCGTGTCCCTCCCCGGGGAAGAGCAGGAACTCGGCGGGGGTGCCGTTGCGGCGCAGCGCGACGAACATCCGCTGCGCCTGCTCGACCGGGCAGCGGATGTCGTCCTCGGAATGGACCACGGCGAACGGCAGGGTGATCCGGTCGGCCTGGTAGAGCGGGCTCATCGCGCGCTGGGCCTCCAGGTCGGGGCCGCAGTAGGCCTCGGCGAAGAACCAGCCGATGTCGGAGGAGCCGGTGAAGGAGTCCCAGGCGTTGACCGCTCGTTCGCTCCAGGCGGCCCTGAACCGGTCCCCGTGGTGAGCGGCCAGCCAGCTCGTCATGAAGCCGCCGTAGGAGCCGCCCATCACGCCCACCCGCTCGGTGTCGCACTCGGGAGCGGCCAGCGCCGCGTCCAGCAGGGCGAGCACGTCGTCGGCGTCCACGGTGCCCAGCGCGCCGATCACCGACCGGCCGTGCGCCTGGCCGTACCCGCAGGAGCCGCGCGGGTTGGGCAGGACCACCGCGTACCCGGCGCCCGTGTAGACCTGCGTCTCGTCCAGGAACGACCATCCGTGCTGGTGGAACGGGCCGCCGTGCACGTTCAGCAGGACCGGGTGCGGCCCGTCGCCCTCGGGCAGGGCCAGCCAGCCGTGGACCGGATATCCGTCGGCGGAGACGGCGGTGATCTCCCGTAGCGGCCTGATCCCGGGGAGGGCGCCGGCGAAGTCGGTCAGCGCCCCGCCGGGGGTGACCACCTCGCCGGGGCTCGCGGGCGTGGACACCACCGCGACGATCCGCTCCCCGCAGGTGGTGAACGCCTTGACTCTCGCCCGCTCACCCAGGACCTGGGCGAGCTTCTCCAGCGGGGCGCCGAGGGCGCCGGAGGGGACCAGGCGCAGCTCGATCGCGCCGCGCGTCCGCACCGCGACCAGGACGCCGTCCTTTCGGGGTACGGGGGGCAGCCGCTCGCAGTCCACCGACTCCTCCTCGGTCAGCCGGGTCCCGGTCACCACCTCCTCGCCGCTCTCGCCGATGCCGCCGCCTTCGCCGATGCCGTCGCTCTCGCCGATGCCGCCGATGCGCAGCGGCGCGCGGTAGAGGCCCACGTTGCGGGCCATCGCGTCGAAGCCGGAGAACTCCGTACCGAGATAGAGCACCTCCCCGCCCGGCAGGGCGACGGGATGCTCGGCGGAGCCGTCGCTGCGTACCGCGAGGATCGGGGCGCCCCCGCCGGACGGGACCGCGTACACGTCCGTGTGCAGGCTCTCGCCGTCGAGGTCGCGGGGGGCCGAGACCAGCACGTGCTCGCCGTCCGGTGTCCAGCCGGGGGACTCCACGTCGTAGGGCCCCTCGGTCAGCCGCACCGGCCGCGGGACGTCGGCGAGGGCGTTGACCACGAACAGGGCCTGCCGCCGGTCGAAGGTGAAACCGACGCCCTCGGTCCGGTAGCGCAGCCCGGTGATCCGGCGGGGCGCCTCGGCCGCGGCGCCCACCCCCTCCTCGGTGCCGTACCGGCCGGGCTCGGCGACCCGGGTGACGAACGCGATCCGGCGGGAGTCCGGCGCCCAGACCGGGACGCCCGCGCCCAGCGGCAGATCGGTGACCGGCCGGGCGTCGCCCCCGCCGGTGGGCATCACGTACAGCTGCGGTTCGCCGCCCTTCCCTTCGTCGCCGGCGGCGGCGCGCAGGAAGGCGACCCAGGCGCCGTCGGGGGAGACGCGCGGCGCGCTGTCGCGCTCGCCGAAGGTGAACCGGACGGGCGGGCCCTCCGCCGGCACCCGCCACAGGCTCCCCAGGTAGGCGTCGGCCTCCGGATCGGGCCGGGCCACGTCGACGAGGAGAAGGTCGCCGTGGAGCGTGACGCTACCGGGAACATTGAGCAGGGCGAGGTCTTCAGGACGCATAGTCAGCAACGCTATCACCCGCTTAGTCATTGATAATGCTGTTTAAAGT
The DNA here is from genome assembly GCF_051192615.1 of Streptosporangium sp. G11. Lineage (NCBI taxonomy): Bacteria > Bacillati > Actinomycetota > Actinomycetes > Streptosporangiales > Streptosporangiaceae > Streptosporangium > Streptosporangium sp. G11. The sequence goes on along the minus strand of NZ_JBPJUQ010000006.1, from coordinate 275,149 downwards.
GCTATGTCCGTTCTGATGGAAATGAGGCTCTTGTTATTTGAAAAACGAGGTTGTTTATCCGGTCTCTTCAAATGCATGAAGACGTCGATACGAAAGGAAGGTTGAGTCATTGATGGTGTCGTGTCACTTTTGATATGAACCCTCCTTTTGGAGAAGGTGCTGGTGAAGGGATGGCTGCGGTGTCCGCCAAACGAACGCTCTCGCGAGTCGTATACGGCTCCCGCTACGACCAGGTCCCCTGGGGACAGAGGGTTTACGTCCGCCCGGGGGAAAGGCTCGCCCGCGAGATCCAGTGGCGCCTGAGAGTTCGACGGGCTCCCATCATGAGGTTCCAGGATTACCGGGAGCGGATGCTCCTGGAGGAGATCGAGGAGTTCGTCACCTGCCACCTGTGCGGGGAGACACGCCAGCAGCCGATGTTCCAACCGACAGGGGAGAGGCGGGGAGGCGACAGGCGGCGATGGAGCTACCGGGTGGTGCGCTGCCCGGCGTGCGGCTTCCTCTACCGCAATCCCAACATCCGGCCCGAACGGCTGGGCGACCTGTACGCCACCGGCTACAGCGGCTTCCTGACCGGGAAGTACGCGGCCGACCGGCAGCGGCGCTACCGGCTGACCATGGACTCCTTCGGCCCCGTCTTCTCCTCCGGGCAGGGGCGCAGGCTGCTCGACTTCGGCTGCGGCGCCGGGCTCTTCCTGCGGCTCGCCGAGCAGCGCGGCTTCGACGCGGTCGGGATCGACCTCTCACCCGACTCCGTGGCCACCGCCAACGAGCGCCTCACCACCGCGCGCGCCTACCTCGGGGCCCCGGAGGACGTCCCGGAGATCGCCGCGGGCGGCTTCGACGTCATCACCCTCTGGTCGGTCCTGGCCCATCTGCCCCGGCCGGTCGACGACTTCCGGCAGTTCCGCTCCCTGCTCGCCCCCGGCGGGGTGCTGCTCGTCCTCACCGTGAACGCCGCCTCCCTGCAGCTCAAGGCGTACGGCAGCGGCTGGAACGGCTTCACCAAGAACCACCTGATGTTCTACTCGGCCGAGACCGTACCGGTCCTGCTGTGCCGTACCGGATTCGCCGGGGTGGCCTTCACCCCGTTCTACGGCGACACCGTCGAGGCGAACACCACCAGGCTGCCCGAGCAGCTGACCCGGCGCCTGCGCCGCAACGTCGAGATCAGCGACGGCGGGAACATGCTCAGGGCCCTGGCCTTCGCCGACGACGAGGCGATCGACAGGTGGGGCACGACCCTCCAGGTCCGCCGCCTGACCTGATCCGCGGGAGAACGGGGCCCGGGGCTTCACCGTCGGGCGGTCCGCGTTCCCGCGCTCCGCCCGGACGGCCCCGCAAGCACGGCCCCGCCCGGACGCGGTCCCCACGGTCCCGCCAGGACGCGTGCGCGCCCGGTGAGCCCGTCAGCGCAGGGACGGCACGATCATCGTGACCCCGGGGACGGAGCCGATCGAGGCGAGCGCGGCTCCCGCCTCCCGCAGGCCGATGGAACGGGTGACCAGGGCGTCCGGGCTCAGGGCGGCGACGGCCTCCAGCATCGCCGGGTAGGCGTGGGCGGCCATGCCGTGGCTGCCGAGGAGTTCGAGCTCGTGGCCGATCACCCGGCCCATCGGGAGCGGGGTGAGGCCGGGCAGCAGGCCGATCTGGACGTGGCGTCCCCGGCGGCGCAGGCTCTCGATCGACGCCACGCACGTTTCGGGACTGCCGAGCGCGTCGATGGAGACGTGGGCGCCGCCCGAGGTCAGCTCCCTGACGCGCGCGGCCACGTCGGCCTCCGGCGGTTCGGCGCCGACGCAGGCGACGGCGCCGAACCGCCGGGCCAGCTCCAGGGCGCCCGCGGAGACGTCCACGGCGACCACCCGGGCCCCGGCCGCGGCGGCGATCATGACGGCGGACAGGCCCACGCCGCCACAGCCGTGCACGGCCACCCACTCGTCCGGCCGCACCCGGCCCACGGCGGTCACGGCGCGGTAGGAGGTGGCGAAGCGGCAGCCCAGGCTCGCGGCGGTGGTGAAGGCCATCTCCCCGGGGAGCCGTACGAGGTTCACGTCCGCGTGGTCGACGGCCACGTACTCGGCGAAGGACCCCCAGTGGGTGAACCCCGGCTGGGTCTGGCGTTCACAGACCTGCTGGTCGCCGGACAGGCAGGCCGGGCAGGAGCCGCAGGCGCAGACGAACGGGACGGTCACGCGGTCGCCGGGCCGCCACGAGGCGACGCCCGCGCCCACCGCCTCGACGACCCCGGCGAACTCGTGTCCCGGCACGTGGGGGAAGGCCCGGATGTCGGGGTCGTGGCCCTGCCAGCCGTGCCAGTCGCTCCGGCACAGCCCGGTGGCCTCCACGCGGATCACCGCTCCGCCGGGCGGAGGCTCGGGGGCGGGTACCTCCCGGACCTCTGGATCGGCCCCGAAGGCGTCGAAAACCACGGCTCGCACCCGCGCACACTCCTCTGCTCCGGCCCCGGCCCCGGCTCCTTCCGCCGGTAAGCCCGTCTGGCCGGTGAGCCTATTCGGTCCGCGGCCGTCCCGGCCGGTGGGCCGTCCCGGGTCGAAGGGCAGTCCCCGCCGGTGAGCGTTTCCGGTCGGCGAGCCGTCCCGCCGGTAAATCTTTCCGGCCGACGAGCCATCGCGGCCGGTCAGCTTTCCGGCCGGTCAGCCGGAGACCCGCCAGGCCGGGCGTTCCCGAGGGACGTGGGGCCCCGATACGCCGGGCGCGCCGCCGATCGCGGTGTGCCCTGATCAGGGTCCTGATTAGAACGGTCACCCTGGGAGAGAGGGAGGGGCACAAGGGTCAACTGATCGGACGGTGCGATGGGGCAGAAAGTCGACAAGGACCGCTACTCCGAGGCGGAGTTCCTCCGTTTCAGGGGGAGACTGGCGGAGCAGCTCGACACCCTCCGAGAAGTGCTCGCGAGACCAGGGTTCGGCACCGGTCCCGCGACCATCGGGGCCGAGCTGGAGATGTTCCTCATAACGCCCGACGGGCGGCCGCTTCCCCGCAACCAAGAGGTGCAGGCCGCCGCGGACGACGCCCGGCTCACGCTGGAACTGGGCAGGTTCAACCTGGAGGCCAACCTGACCCCGCTGCCGATCGCCGGGCGGCCGTTCACCGCCCTGGTACGGGAGATGCGGGAGATCACGGCCGTGGTGGACGCGGCGGCCGTGACGCAGGGCGGGCAGGCCGTGGCGATCGGGATCCTGCCGTCGCTGAGCGAGTTCGACTTCACCCACGAGGCGCTGAGCGGCGAGGGCCGCTACCGGGCGCTTGCCAGGGGCATGCGGCGGCTGCGCACAGAGCCGTTCCGGGTGCGCATCGAGGGCGTCGAGCTGCTGGAGCTGGAGGTCGAGGGGGTGATCCTGGAGAGCGCCAACACCTCGTGGCAGGTCCATCTCCGCACGGCCCCCGCCGACTTCGCCCGCGTCTACAACGCCGCCCAGCTGGCCATCGGCCCGGTCCTCGCGGTCAGCGGGAACTCGCCGGCCTTCCTGGGCAGGCGGCTGTGGGAGGAGACGAGGATCGCGCTGTTCGAGGAGGCCGCCGACGACCGGGACGTGGAGCGGCTCGACCGCAGGAACCGGCGGGTCGGCTTCGGCTCGGGCTGGGTGCGGAGCATCGAGGAGATGTTCGAGACGTGCGTCCGCGACTACGAGCCGGTGCTGCCGATGACCTCGGCACCGAGGGAGGTGCCCGGCGGCGGCGTCCCCGAGCTGGCCGAGCTCCGGCTCCACCAGGGCACCGTGTGGCAGTGGAACCGGCCGGTCTACGACCCCGCCGGCGGCGGCCACCTGCGGGTGGAGATGCGCGCCCTGCCCGCTGGGCCGAGCGCGCCCGACATGGCGGCCAACACCGCGTTCCTGCTCGGGCTGACCGCCGCCCTGGCCGTCCAGCCGGTGGAGGAGTTCCCCTTCTCCGGGGCCTACCGCAACTTCTACCGCGCCGCGATCCACGGCCTGGACGCGCCACTGAGCTGGCCGGGCCGGAGCGAGGAGGTCCCGGCCGAGCGGCTCGCCCTGGACCTGCTGCCGGTCGCCGAGGCCGGGCTCGACAGGATGGGCGTGGACCCGGACGAGACCCGGTGGGCGCTGGACATCGTGCGGGAACGCGTCACCCGCCGCCGTACCGGCGCGATCTGGCAGCGGGAGGCGCTGGCCCGCGAGGGCGGCGACCAGGCCGCGGCCGCGCGCGTGGTGAGCCGGTACCGGGAGCTGTCGCTGGCCGGGGAGCCCGTCCACACCTGGTCTTTCTAACTACAAAAGGGATTTGAGTACCGGCATACTCATGAACTCCGTATCTTGATCCGCCAATCCTGGTGGAACCGGACAGGGAGAGACCCCTCATGAGTCAGATGAAGGCCGTATCGGCGGAGCCGTTCGGGCTGAAGCGGGACGGTGGCGCCCTCGGAACCGGGATCAAGATCCTGGAGAAGGAGCTCAAGCGGGTGTCCCTCGACACCGTCCTGGCCAAGGCCAACCGCGTCACGGTCAGGAGGGGGTCGGCCGGCGCCGGGGCGTTCGCCACGATGAAGCCGAAACCGGTCGACTGGTACTGCTTCGACGCCGGGGACAACACCACCAAGGAGTGGTATCCCCAGGGCCTGACCTGCGCCTCCGACGCCGGGATCGGCGGGGGCACGTTCGTGGTGAGCTGGTACCACACGCCGGCCTCGGGGGTCGAGCGGGGCGTGCGCCTGAGCTTCCTGAACACCGCGACGCTCCGCTACCGGCACGTCCTGCTCGTACGGGCCGGCGCCGACGGGAACATCGCGCCGATCAACATCCACGCGGGCGGCGTCGCCTGGTACGGAGGCCTGCTGTACGTCGCCGACACCACGCGGGGCCTGCGGGTCTTCGACACCCGGCAGATCTTCGAGATCGACGGGGACGGCACGGAGACCATCGGCAGGAAGGGCGGCGTGTACGACGCGTTCGGCTACCGGTACGTGATGCCGCAGACCGACGCCTGGACCACCACCAGCGGCACCGTCCGCTTCTCCTTCGCCGCCGTCGACCGCAGCACCGCCCCCGACACCCTGATCTCCGGCGAGTACGTCGACACCGCGGGCACGGTCGGACGGGTGGCCCGATGGCCGCTGGCCGAGGGGGGAACCCTGAACGCCCCCGCCGGGGGTGTCGCCCAGGCCATGGACGCCTACGCGCTGCCGGCGGGCAAGATCCAGGGCGCGCTCTCCTACGAGGGCGCCTGGTATCTCAGCCAGACGGCGGGCTCCACCGGGAACGGCACCCTGATCGTGGTGGGCGACACGGTGCGCAGGCGGCCCTACCCGGTGGGCCCGGAAGACCTGACCTGTGTCCGCGACAAGAAGACGCTGTGGAGCGTGAGCGAGTTCGCGGGCCGCCGCGTGGTGTACGGCGTGCCGCTCTGAGAGGCCGTACCGGGTCCTCCAGGTCGATCTCCGTCGCCGTCGATGCCTGGATCACGGCACTCATCAGACGTCGCAGCGCGGACCGGCGGTGTGACGTTGTCGTTTTGTTCTTTTCCTGTGGGCACGGCCCTGTGGGCGCGACCTTGTAGGCGCGGCCCGAGGGCGGTCACGCCCGTGAAGGTGACCCCGCGGCACCCTCGGCGCACCGGCACAGGGAGAGCGGGCACGCCACCGATCCCCGTCCGCGGGCGCGAAGATCTTTGCTGTTACGCAGGAAGCCTCACGGGAGACACCGTGTTCACCTAGTGAGCTCGGTGCTCAGGCGGCTTGGAGGGTGGGCGCACGGTGGGGGAAAGTTTTCGGTGGGAGCTGCTCGGATCGGTCCGGGCATGGCGAGGGAAGATCGAAGTCGACCTCGGTGCGCCCCAGCAGCGTGCGATTCTCGGCGTTCTGCTGCTGCGCGAGGGCGCGGTGGCGTCCACGGACCAGTTGATCTCGGCGGTCTGGGGCGAGGAGCCGCCGTCCGCCGCGGCGGGGATGGTCCGGTCCTACATCTCACGACTTCGCCGAGCCCTGGACGGCGGTTCGACGGCCGCGGTGATCGAGTCCGTGGCCGGTGGCTACGCGCTGCCGGTGACGGCCGACACCCTCGACCTCGCCGACTTCCAGCGCGGGATCAGGGCCGCCCGCGACTCCCGGCGGACCGGTGACCTCGAGACGGAGGCGACCGAGCTGCGCGCCGCCCTTGGGCTCTGGAAGGGAACCCCGCTGGCCGGTGTACGAGGTGAGTACGCCGACAACGAGCGCACCCGGCTGGTCGAGCTCCGGTTGACGGCGATCGAGGACCTGTCCGCCGCCGATCTCGAGTTGGGCCGGCACGCGGAGGCCAGGCCGTTGCTGGCGTCGGTGGCGCTCGAACAGCCCCTGCGGGAACGGCCACGCGAGCTGCTCATGCTGGCGCTGTACCGGGCGGGACGCAAGGCGGACGCGCTCGCGCTGTTCCAGGAGACGCAACGGTTGCTGGCCGACGAGCTCGGGCTCGATCCGGGGCCGGAGCTGCGGGAGATGCAGCGACGGATCCTGGCCTCGGACCCCTCGCTGGCCGCGCCGAGGCCGGACCGGCGGGCGGTGACCGGGGCACGGCAGGCCGGCGGCGAGGTGATCGAATCTCCCAGGCAGCTGCCGCCCGACCTGCCGGTGTTCACCGGAAGGTCCGGCGAGGTGCGCGAGCTGGCCGAGATGCTGGCCGCCTCCGACACACAGGTGCCGGTGATCGGTATCACCGGGCTTCCCGGCATCGGCAAGACCACCCTGGCGGTCCACCTCGGGCACAGGGTGGCCGGTGATTTCCCCGACGGTCAGTTCTTCGTCGACCTGGGCACCTCCGACGACCCCCTCACGGCCTTGCTGCACGCGGCCGGGGTCGCCGTACCACCGCGGTCCTCCGATGAGCGTGCCGCGCTCTGGCGGTCGCTGACCATCGGGCGCCGTCTGCTGGTGGTGCTGGACAACGCGGGTGACGTGGAGCAGGTGCGGCCGCTCCTGCCCGGCGCCGGCGGGGCGGGGGTCGTCGTCACCGCCCGGAGGCGGCTGTTCGGGTTGTCCCACGCCCGCTGGACCAAGCTCGGCCCGCTGTCGGAGCAGGAGACGCTCGTGTTGCTGGAGCGGACGCTGGGCACGACACGGATGCGGGCGGAGCCCGCCGCGGCCCGCCGCCTGTACGGGCTCACCTCGGGCCTGCCGCAGGTGGTCCACGCGGTCGGGGCACGCCTGGCGTCGCGGCCGGACTGGAGCCTGGCGACCGCGGTGAGGAGGCTGGGTGTCCGCGGCCGCGACCCGGGGTGGGGGTACGAGGAGTGCTCGATGATCGAGGGCAGGTTCGAGTCCACGATGCACGGCCTGCCCCACCACCAGATCCGGGCGCTCCGGCTCCTCGCCGTGGCACAGACCGCCGACTTCTCGTTGCCGGCGGCGGCGGCCATGCTCGATCTGGGGGTGGACCGGGCCGAGAGCCTGCTGGAGTCGCTCGCCGATCTTCACCTCCTGGAGACCGCCGACGAGCGTTACTTCTTCCACAACCCGGTTCGCGAATTCGCCCGCTCCCGGGCGTTGCTCGAGGAGGGGGAGGCCGCCTGCCGCGCCGCGCTGGTGAGGTTGACGCGGTTCTACGCGGCCACCCTGGGCAACGCGCTGCTGGTCACCGGCCGGGTCCTCGGAAGCACCACGTCGGCCGGGCTGGAGTTCGACAGTGCCGACACGGCCCTGGCCTGGATACGGGACGAACAGAAGAACGCGCGGGCGACCGCCTCGCAGGCCGCCGAGATCAACGACGCGCCGGCGGAACGGCTGACCAGCATGATCGCTCAGTCAGGCCTGGGGAGGACCCCGCCGCCGTCCGGCGTGGCGGCCACGCCCCGCCCGTTGAGGCTCACGAGGTCGGCGGCCGTCCGCTAGCCGGGGCGCTGCACAGAACATAGACAGGACGTATACGCCGGGGTGCCACGCTCAGAGCCGGTGCGGAGCCATCCGCCGCCGGTGCGGAAGGTCCGCACACAAGCTCTGAGGAGACCTCATGCCCAAGATCGCTGTTATCGTCGGCAGCACCCGTCCCGGCCGTGTCGGCGAGTCCGTGGCCAGGTGGGTGTTCGACATCGCCCGGCAGCGCGGTGACGCCGAGTTCGAGCTGGTCGACATCGCCGATTTCAAGCTGCCGCATCTCGACGAGGAGATCCCGCCGGCGGCCGGTCACTACAGCCGGCCGCACACGCTCGCCTGGGCGGAGAAGATCAGGTCGTTCGACGGTTTCGTCTTCGTCACGCCCGAGTACAACCACTCCACCTCCGGCGCGCTGAAGAACGCCATCGACTTCCTGTTCGCGGAGTGGAACGACAAGGCGGCCGGCTTCGTCAGCTACGGCTCCGTCGGCGGCGCCCGCGCCGTCGAGCACCTGCGCCTGGTGATGGCCGAGCTGAAGGTCGCCACCGTGCGCGCCCAGGTCGCGCTGTCGCTGGCGACGGACTTCGTGAACTACACCCGGTTCGCCCCCGCCGACTACCACCTCGCGGAGGTCGACACGATGCTCGACCAGGTCGTCACCTGGAGCAACGCCCTCGCGCCGGTCAGGGCGGCGTGATCCGCGGCACCTCGACGGGAATCGCCGCCGGAGCACGGCACGGGGTCTCGATCGAGGACGAGTGCCCAGGAGAGGGGGAAAGGTGCAGATAGGGATCTTCGGTGTGGGGGACGTGGTCGCCGACCCGGTCACCGGCCGTCTCACCACCGAGCGCGAGCGGATCAAGGCGGTACTGGAGTACGCCGAGCTGGCCGAGCAGGTCGGGCTCGACGTCTTCGCGATCGGCGAGCACCACAACCCGCCGTTCATGCCCTCGTCGCCGACCACGATCCTGGGCCACGTCGCCGCCCGGACGAACCGGATCATCCTGTCGACCTCGACCACGCTGATCACCACCAACGACCCGGTGAAGATCGCCGAGGACTACGCGATGCTCCAGCACCTGGCCGACGGCCGGGTCGACCTGATGATGGGCCGGGGCAACACCGGGCCGGTCTATCCCTGGTTCGGCAAGGACATCCGGGACGGGATCGCTCTCGCCGCCGAGAACTACGCGTTGCTGCGCCGGCTCTGGCAGGAGGAGGTCGTCGACTGGGAGGGCCGGTTCCGGACGCCGTTGCAGGCGTTCACCTCGACGCCGCGACCGCTGGACGGCGTATCGCCGTTCGTCTGGCACGGCTCGATCCGCAGCCCCGAGATCGCCGAACAGGCCGCGTACTACGGCGACGGGTTCTTCCACAACAACGTGCTCTGGCCGAAGCGGCACGTCCGGCAGATGGTCGGGCTGTACCGCCGGCGGTTCGAGCACTACGGCCACGGCCCGGCGGACCAGGCGATCGTCGGTCTCGCCGCCCAGCTGTACGTCCGGAAGAACTCGCAGGACGCGATCCGTGAGTTCCGCCCGTACTACGACGCCTCGCCGGTCTACGGCGGCGGGCCTTCGCTGGAGGAGACGACGCGGGACACCGCCCTGCTGGTCGGCAGCCCGCAGCAGGTGATCGATCGGACGATGGAGTTCCGGGAGTTCGCCGGCGGCGACTACCAGCGGCAGCTCTTCAACGTCGACGCGCTGGGGGTGCCGCGCGCGCTCGTGTTGGAGCAGATCGAACAGCTCGGGGAGATCGCCCAGGTGCTCCGGAAGGAGTTCGCCGCCGGCAGGCCCGCGCAGGTCCCGGACGCGCCCACGCACGCCTCCCTGAAGGCGGCGAAGGAGGCCGGACGTTGAAGCGCACCATCGCGGTGGTGGCCGCGGGCCTGCGGCAACCCTCGTCCACGCGGTTGCTCGCCGACCGGCTGGCCGAGGCGACGCGCCGCGAGCTGGTACGGCTCGGCGCGGAGGTGGATCTCGAGACGATCGAACTGCGTGACCACGGCCACGACCTGGTCAACAACCTGGTCGTCGGCTACCCGTCCGAAGGGCTGGAGCGAGTGCTCAGGAAGGTCGCTCACGCCGACGGGCTGATCGCGGTGACGCCGACCTTCACCGCGTCGTACAACGGATTGTTCAAGATGTTCGTCGAGGTGCTCGACGACACCGCGCTCGTCGACAAACCCGTGCTGATCGCCGCGACCGGCGGCACGGGGAGGCACTCGCTGGTGCTCGAGCACGGGCTGCGGCCGCTCTTCTCCTACCTGCGGGCCCTCGTCGTCCCGACCGGGGTCTTCGCCGCCCCCGAGGACTGGGGCGCCGCCGGCGTCACCGAGGAGCCCCTGGCACGACGGATCGACCGGGCGGCCGCCGAACTCGCCCGCGAGGTCGGCCACCGTGACCCGCCCGCCTTCGACGACCCCTTCGAGTCCCCGGTGCCCTTCAGCGAGCTGCTTCCCCGCGACTGATCGCGCATCCGGCGAGGGGCGGGAAAACGTGTCGCCCGGGCGAGCGAGGGAACGTACCGTCGCGTTATGAAGCTGCTCTCGGTCAACGTCGGCCGGCCCCGCCCCAACCCGTGGAAGGGGCTGGGCCTGACGGGCATCGACAAGCGACCCGTCGACGGCCCGGTCGCCGTCGCCGACCCGGGCTCCAAGGGCACCGGCGCGGTCGGCCTCGCCGGTGACCGGGTCCATGACGTGAAACACCACGGTGGCTCCGACCAGGCCGTCTACGCCTATGCCCGCGAGGATCTCGACGGGTGGGAGGCCGAGCTGGGCAGGCCGCTCCCGAACGGGGTCTTCGGGGAGAACCTCACGACCCTGGGGCTGGACGTCAACGGCGCCCTGATCGGTGAGCGCTGGCGGGTCGGGCCGGATGCCGTCCTGGAGGTGTCGGGCCCGCGCATCCCGTGCGCGACGTTCCAGGGCTGGCTGGAGCGTGAGGGCTGGATCAAGCGGTTCACGCGGGCCGCGCGGCCGGGCGCGTACCTGCGGGTGATCGAGCCCGGCGAGATCCGCGCCGCCGACCCGGTCGTGGTCGTGCACCGGCCCGGCCACGAGGTGACCGTCGCGCTCGTCTTCCGGGCGACGACGCTGGAACCCCAGCTGCTGCCGCGGCTGCCGGCCGCCGACGCGCTGCCGGAGAAGATCAAGGAGCTGGCCCGCCGGCGCGTGAACCCCTGGGGATCGATCACCTAGTGGAGGGAGCCGCCGACCAGGCGGAGGTCACCGCCCAGGGAGACGGAGACGGCGGTGGTCACGATCGCCGTGAGCGCCTGGGCGACCACCGTGACGGGCATGGAGGGCCTGGCCTCGCCCAGGACCTGTTCCGGGCTGAACGGCACGTGCACGAATCCCCCGCGGATCGCCGGCCTCTCGGTGGCGATCATGTGCATGAGGCCGTAGAACAGGTGGTTGCACAGGAACGTACCGGCGCTCTGCGAGACGCTCGCCGGGACCCCGACGGCCCGTGCCGCCGCCACGCACGCCTTCACCGGCAGGGTGGAGAAGTAGGCGGCGGGGCCGCCGCGCACCACCGGCTCGTCGATCGGCTGGCGCCCGGCGCCGTCGGGGATGCGGGCGTCGTCGAGGTTGACGGCCACCCGCTCCACCGTCACGTCCGGCCGTCCCCCGGCCTGCCCGACGCACACGACCACCGCGGGATCGTGCTCCGCCACCGCCTCGCGCAGGTGCTCCAGCGCCCCGCCGAACGCGCAGGGGAGCAGCGCGGTCCGCACCCCGGGAACGAGCCTGATCGCCTCCCACGCCGGGTTGCCGGCGCCGTCGAGCGGCTCCATCCCGGTGAGCAGGACGCCCTTCATCGATTCTCCGAAACGGCGGGGGCCGGAGCCGCGGGGTCCGAGATCACGGAGCCCGTGGGCGGGGAACCCGCGGGTCTGGAGTTCGGGGGCAGGGCGCAGGCGGGGGTGCCGCCCGGCAGGCGGTGACGATTGGCGGCGACGAGCCGGTAGACCTCCTCGGCCACCCACAGGAACGGCGGGACCCGCAGCACGAACCCCAGGGGACTCCACGGGCGACCGGCGGCGATCAGCAGCCTGGCCACCGCCCGCGCCCCGCCGTACACCCGGCCGTCCTCGATCCAGAGCACCTCGCGCTCGGCCCGCTCGCGCGTGACGCCCAGCGCCCGCAGGTCCGCGAACTGCCAGGGGACGGCCCTGGCGCGCACCCCGACGTGGCGCTCGGCGAACCGGACGCTCGTCGTGCAGAAACCGCAGTCGCCGTCGAAGACCAGTACAGGTTGTCCCCTCATGCACCTGACATTACCCAGGAGGATCCGATCAAGGCCCGGCGACCAGGGTGACCGCGACCGGACGGTGGTCGGAGTGGGGGACATCGGGGTTGGCCTGGTCTTTCCCGGTGAAGCCCGGGGTGACGAGCACATGGTCGATCTGCTCGGCCGGGCCGCTGCGGGACGGGATGGTGTTGAACGGCCTGACCGGGGCGAAGGGGTCGGTCAGGCCCGCGGCGGTCAGTACCCCCCAGGCCCGGTCGCCGGGCTGGAGGTTGAGGTCACCGGCCACGATCACCGGGGCGCCGCTTCCCGCGGCGTTCCTGACGATCTCCCCGAGCTGCTCGACCTGGCCGAGCTCGCGCCAGTCCGGCGGAGGCTGCAGGTGGGTGCCGATCACGGTGACGTCCTCGCCCCGCCACCGCAGCCCGACCTCCAGCGCCTGCGCGCCGGTCGGGCCGCCCTGGACCAGCACGTGGTTCTTCATCGCGGTGATCGGCAGGGTGGTGAGCAGGGCGTCGCCCCACACCTCGTCGGTCGCCGGGGCCCAGATGTAGTGCATGCCCAGCCGCTCGGCGATCAGCCGCACCCCGTCGTGGCCGCCGTTGAGCAGCCAGCCCCTGTCCGCCTCGCTCAGTACCACCACGTGCGGCCTCAGTTCCCTGAGCGCGTCGGCCTGCTGCTCAAGGGAGAGCCTGCCGGACTCGCCGTACCCCATCCTGATGTTGTACGCCGCGATCCGCAGCCCGTCGCCCGGCCCCTCCCAGCGGGGCCGGGTGCCCTGCCACAGGGGGACGGCCGCCACCAGCGCGACCGCGGCCACGGCGGCCGCCGCGAACCGCCGGTCGTAGGAGCGGCGCGGCAGGCCCGCGCTGCCCACGACGGCCAGGAGCGCGACGACGAGCGACGCGCAGACCGGTACCCACCCGTTGGACAGGTAGAGGTCGTAGGCGGCGTAGTAGCCGAAGACGAACACGACGAACAGCAGCATCCCCCCGGCGGCCGCCAGGCCCCGCCGGGCCGGCCGGTCCTGGCCGAAGGTCGCCGCGGCGTGCGCCAGGCAGGCCCCCAGCGCGACCTGGCCGACGATCTGCGCGACGATCGTCCAGCCGGGCGCCACCCCGTGGACGCCGTCCACGGTGGCCCTGCCCAGTGTGAACGCCACCGCCGAGGCCACCAGCGCGACCGCGGGCGGGAGCGGGCGGCGCAGCACCGGCAGCGCGGCGGGTGCCGCAGACACCACCGCGAACGTCGCCACGATCACGGCGGCGGCCTGCTGCGCGGAGTCGGTCGCCGCCTGGGCGTGCGCGGTGTTGCCCGTGTAGAGGCCCCAGAGCAGCAGGGCCGGACCGACCGCCAGCCAGGCGCGGGGAGCCCCGGAGTACTCCTCGTCCGGAGGCTCGGCCCGAACCGTGAACGCGCAGAAGAGCAGGAGCTCCACCAGCAGCAGCGTCCACGGGACCGCTCCAGGCCGCCACATCAGGTCGATGCCGTCGAGCGCCGCGTGGATCACCGTGGAGGCGGCCAGGCCGGCGATCACCCCGCCCATCACGGGCCGGGCGTCCCGGCTGTCCATCGCGATCGCCACCAGCCAGACCAGCCCGGCCAGCAGGCCCAGGCTGGCCACGTACAGCTGCGGACCCCCGCCGCCGGTCAGCTGGAGCGCGAGCCGGGCCAGGAGCAGCAGGCCCGCGGCGCCGAGGGCGATCAGCGGCGGCCGGACGGACCTGGCCAGCGGGACGGTCAGGAAGGCCAGGACGAACCAGGAGACGGCGTACAGGCCCATCATCTCTGCGGGGGTGCTCCCCGCCCGGCCGAAGATCGTGATCAGCGACGGCAGGAAGACCCGCAGCACGTCGACGAGCACGACCACGCCGACCGTCACGTCCAGGCGGATCCGCATGCTACCTCCAAAGAACGCGAGCTATCCTCGCCTTCTTCGCGATCCATGACAAGGGTGAGACCTGCCCAAAGCGCGGCCGGGACCCGGGCCGGAAAGGGCCTTGCCGGAGTGTCTCAGCGGGCCGGGGGTTCCTCGGCCCGGCCATCGGGCGAGGCCGGGTCTCCCGGGGCGGGGATGTGAGGTCCGTCGAGGTGGCGGAACGCCTCGTGCGCCGAGCGGACACTGTCGCGCAGCGCCTGCTCCAGGTGACCGGCGTCCTCGGCCAGCCTCCCTATCTCCGGTACGGCGAAGGCGTCCGCCCCGGACTCCGCCAGCAGTTCCTCGTAGCGGGGAAGCCGCGCGCGAAGCGCCTCGATCTGGTCGTGGGCGCGCAGTGCCCGCTCGGCGTCGGACACGTGGCCCGCGTAGCGTTCCAGGGCCTCGACCCGCGCGAGCACGGCGGCCTCGCTGGCGGCCAGCGCCCGCTCCAGCGGCGCCATGGCGGCGGCCACCTCCGGGGTGCTGCCGCCGTACACGAACTCCTGGTGGTCGTTTCGCAGCGCGGAGAGCTTGGTCAGCAGCCGGGCGATCTCCCACTCCTGCGCGGGGAGCATCACCGAGTTGCGCACGCTGTCGAGCATGCCCATCGCGTTGACCCGTGAGCGCAGGATGTAGTCGATCGCCTGCTGGGTCCGGTCGAGCAGCTGCCCGGCGTTGTAGTCGAAGTCCTCGGCGGGCAGCAGGTAACGGCCCTCGTACCAGCGGGCCTCGCGGTACAGCTCGTGCTCGATCGTCTCCGGCTCCGCCGGCTCGCGGGCGGCCAGCAGGCCGACGAAGACCACGAAGACGAGCAGCGCGAGCATGAAGAACAGCAACTGCCCGACGTCGGCGAGGAACATCAGGCACACCAGGAAGAGCGCCGCCGCCCCCCCGCCGAAGTTCAGGAAGCGTCCGGGCAGACGCGAGTTGGGCGGTGGGGGCTCGGGGCTCCAGCCGGCGCGGATGCGCGACAACATCGACGCGTGCCGGCGGAACAGGTCGGCGGTCCGGGAGGGAACTTCAGGATCGACCACCACTCGCCGCACAGGCTCGCCCCTCCGTTCGATCACATTCACATCAGCCGTCGAGATGGCGAAACGCCTCGTGCGCCGAGCGTACGCTCTCGCGGAGCGCCCGCCGGAGCATGTCGGCGTCGTCGCTGAGATGCCCGATCTCCGGTCCGGAGAATCTGGCCGCGCCCGTCTCCGCGACGAGCTGCTCGTACTCGGGCAAGTGCGCTCGCAGGGCATCGATCTGTCCCTGGGAGAGCAGTGCCCGCTCGGCGTCGGACACGTGGCCCGCGTAGCGTTCCAGGGCCTCGACCCGCGCGAGCACGGCGGCCTCGCTGGCGGCCAGCGCCCGCTCCAGCGGCGCCATGGCGGCGGCCACCTCGGGGCTCCTGCCGCCCCTGGCGAGGTGGCGGTGCCTGGCCCGCAGCGCGGAGAGCTTGGTCAGCAGCCGGGCGATCTCCCACTCCTCGGCGGGGAGCATCACCGAGTTGCGCACGCTGTCGAGCATGCCCATCGCGTTGACCCGCGAGCGCAGGATGTGGTCGATCGCCCGCTGGACCCGGCCGAGCAGGTGCCTGGCGTCGTAGTCGAAGTCCTCCAGGATCAGGAAGCGCCCCTGCCAGTGGTGCGCGTGCGCGTACAGGAGCCGCTCGACGGAGTCGGCGGGAGAGGGCTTCCTGGCGAGGTAGACCATCCCGAGGATGAAGAGGTAGAAGCCGCTCAGCGCGGTGAGCAGCACGACGGACTCGGCGAACGGGGCGCCGACGAGGAAGAGGCCGAACGCCGCGAGGGCCACCGTCCCGCCGAAGATCCCCGTGAGCACTCCCGGGACCCGGGGGGCGTCACCGTCCCTGGGCGGGCGCTTGGTGCGGAGGCGATAGAGCAGGGGGCCGTTTCGGCGGAAGAGGTCGGCGACATCCCTGGGCACCTCAGGATCGACCACCACGCGTTGCACAGGCTCGCCCCCTTTGCCATGTTTCAAGAGCATAGCGATTAACCATGTTTCGGGTCATGCGTCCTTACATGGTGCCTCTCCATCATCGAGTATCGCGTGCCAAAAGATGATCGTAATGATTGCCCGGAGATCGCCCCAGGTGGGGATGGATCCGCCAGGAGGCAGTGCGGGGCAGGGCGGCCGGTCCGTGGCGTGGAACGCTTCGCGTCCTACGGCCCGGTGAGGACGTAGAGCAGGGCGGCCATGCTGGTGCCGCACGGGACGTCGCCCCTGCCGACCATGTCGCGGATGCCGGCGAGGGGTATCCACTCGACGCGCTCGGCCTCCCACGCCTCGGCCGGCGGGCCGATGTGGGTGGCGCCGTCGGCGCGGAAGATGTGGTGGACCGAGTCGGAGAGCCCGTTGGTCGGCTGGACGCGCAGCAGCGGGCGCAGCGCTCCGGGCCGCCACCCGGTCTCCTCCTCGACCTCGCGCGCGGCGGCCGTCGCCGGCTCCTCACCGTCGTCGATCCCGCCGATGGGGATCTCCCAGCCCCACGAGTCGGTGATGAAGCGATGCCGCCAGATCAGCAGCACCCGGTGCCGGTCGTCGGTGACGACGGCCCCGGCGCCCGGCGCGGTACGGATCAGCCGGTGGTCCAGGCGCCTGCCGTCGGGAAGCTCCACCTCCGCCACCCGGACGTCGAGCCACCGGTCGGTGTAGAGGGGTTTCTCGGAGTGGACCTGCCAGCGCATGCGGTGTGCTCCCAGCGTGGTTGCCTGATCTCGGCTCCACGCTAAAGGACGAGCGGTCTCGGCTTCGCGCTGCGAGGACGAGTGGTCTTGGCTTCACGCCGCGAGGGTGAGTGGTTTCGGCTTCACGCCATGAGGGTGAGCGATCGTCGTGCCCGCGCCGGTCGCACGGCTCGCCCGCCGTCGCCGGCGCGGACCTTCGACGTTCGAACGCCTCTCCGGAGCGCTGTCAGCCGACCTTGTCGCCGTACACGTGGTCGACCGTCATCACCATGAGCACCCTGCGGTCGGACACCATCACCGACCGGTACTCGTCCCAGTCCGGGTGCTCCCCGGCGGCGGTGCGGTAGTAGTCGACCAGAGCCTCGATCTCGGGACCGTGGGGGTCGGTTCCCGGCCCGGTGAGCGTCGCCGTCCCCTCGGCGGTGGCCCAGGCCAGGCCGTCGGGACTGGTCACCTCCAGCGTGGCTCGCGGGTCCCGGCGCAGGTTCGCCGTCTTGGCGCGTCCCTCGGTCATCGAGACGTAGATGACGCCGGTCCGCTGGTCGTAGAAGGGCATGACGGGGGAGAGCTGGGGGCGGCCGTCCGATTTGATCGTCGCGAGGACACCGAGCCGGCTTTCCACGAGCAGCGCGCGCGGATCGAATGCTGTGGTGGTCATGTCCAGGGCCAAGTCGCGACCGGACGCCGGTTATTCCTGGCGTCACGGGACCGGGGGCCTACTGTGGTGTCAGCTCAGTCGGTCTCGGGGGCGGCGGACGCCTCCTCGGCCGGGAACAGGATCGGGCTGAGCAGGTATCGCGCGCGGCCGGGGGCGGACTGGTTCGCCAGCCGGGGCGCGATCGCGGCGCGCAGCTCGCCGATCATCTCAAGGAGTTCGTCCCGGCCGAGCCAGACGGCGTGCTGCCGGTAGCCGACGAGATCCGCCACCGGGTCGGCGTGATCCCGGTCGAGGTAGGCGCTGAACTCGGCGAGCAGGGTGGCCATCGCCGTGGCGAATCCGCGGCGATGATCGTCGAGCGACATCGACTCGATCATGCCGGCGTCGATCACCGCCCGATCCTGGCGCAGGCGGTAGCGGCGCTCGACCGCGCCACGCACGCGCTGCTCGTCGGCAACCTCCAGGATTCCCCCGGTCGCGAGCAGCTCGACGTGCCGGTAGACGGTGGCCTTGGAGACGTCGGGGATGCGGGCGCACAGCTGGGAGGTCGTCAGCGTCCGCCCTCCGCGCATCGCGTGCACGACGCGTAGCCGTATCGGGTGCCCCAGAAGCTCGAACGTGTTCACCTTCCTACGATCTCATATCGTGCTACCTTTCTCAAAAAACGAGAAAGGTGGAGTCGGCATGAACCAAACAGCAACCGCCCTCACGGTCGTCGAGATGGCGCGCCAGGGACGCTTCGCCGAGATCGAGGGGCTTTTCGCGCCGTCGCTGCGAGCGGTGGTCGGCGCTGAGGCCCTGCGGGCCGCCTGGGCGGCCGAGACGGACAGGAGCGGACCGGTCTCCGCCGTCGGGGAGCCGGTGAGCGAACCGGCGGGGGCGGGGCTGGTCCACGTGAGTGTCCCGGTGACCTGCGAACGCGGAGGACTCACCGTGGTGATGGCGGTCGACCGCGACGACATGCTGAACGGTCTGAGGCTCGTCCCGGACGCCGCGCCCTGGGAGCCGCCGCCGTACGCCGACCCGACGAGGTTCGATGAGCACGACGTCACGATCGGCGAGGGACCTCTCGCCGTGTCCGGAACGATGAGCCTGCCGCACGGGCCAGGGCCGCGGCCGGGAGTCGTGATGCTCAGCGGGGGAGGGCCCTTCGACCGCGACGCCACCGGCGGAGCCAACAAACCGCTCAAGGATCTGGCCTGGGGGCTGGCCGGCCGCGGTGTCGCGGTGTTGCGGTTCGACAAGGTGACCCACACCCACAGCGGCCAGGTGGCGGGCGCACCCGACTTCACGGTGGCCCAGGAGTACGTGCCGCACGCGGTCGACGCCGTCCGGCTGCTCCAGCGGCAGCCGGACGTGGACCCTGCCCGCGTCTTCGTTCTCGGCCACAGCATGGGCGGCAAGGTCGCCCCGCGTGTCGCGACCGCCGAGGCGTCGGTCGCCGGTCTGGTGATCATGGCCGGCGACACGCAGCCGATGCACCAGGCCGTCGTCCGCGTCGTCCGGTACCTCGCCTCGCTGGACCCCGGCCCGGCGATGGAGGCCGCCGTTGAGGCGTTCACGCGGCAGGCCGCGATGGTCGCCGACCCCGACCTGTCGCCGTCGACGCCCGCCGAGGCGCTGCTGTTCGGCCGGCCGGCGGCGTACTGGCTGGATCTGCGCGACTACGACCCGGTCGCGACCGCGGCGGCGTTGGACAGGCCGATGTTCATCCTCCAAGGTGGCCGCGACTATCAGGTGACCGTCGCCGACGACCTGTCGGGGTGGAAGGCCGGCCTCGCTCACCGGCCCGATGTCACGATCCGCGTCTACGACGCCGACAACCACCTCTTCTTTCCCGGCGCGGGTCCGTCCACGCCCGCGGAGTACGAACCCCCGCAACACGTGGACCCGGTCGTCGTCGCCGACATCGCCGAGTGGCTGACGTCGGGTGCGAGCCGGCGGTCGCTTATTTGACCATTTCCGTTATTTGATGTCGGATCCTTCGGCAGAATGATCAACCGTCGGTCCCCCGGAAAGCGGGAGACGGCTGAGAAGGGATGGCTGAATGCGCGGGCCCACGAAGACGATCCTCCTCGCCGCGGCACTGTCGATCGGAGGGATCATCGTCAATCCCGCGCACGCGGCCGCCTCGGCCCCCGGCCCGGAGCGGGTGTGCGGCTCCGGCTTCGCCCGGGTCGCCCACAGCAAGCAGGCCGCGAAGACCCCCTCCGGAAAGGTGCTCGGCCACGTCTACCTGCTGTACAACCGCAGGACCGGCTACAACTGCGTCATCACGATCAAGACCTCGAACGTCGGCGTCGCCACCTTCGTCTCGGCCACGATCACGACGCAGAAGCGGGGGGCGTACTCGACCGGGGGCGGCAAGAACGAGGGCCGGCAGGTCAAGCACTACCTGGGCCCGCTGAAGGTCTACGGCAAGGGCCGGTGCGTCAAGTACTCCGGCACGATTTGGGATGACGGGCGCGGCGCCGCCGTCGCCACGGCTCGCTGGAAGTCCTGGGGCGACTGCGGCTGAGCCGGGTTCGGTGTTCGGCCCGGTGAGACCGGGCCGCGCCGGAGGTTCGCGCCAAGATCCGACGTCGGAACGCGCGGCGCGACGGCGGCGCTCGGCGTTTCGCCCGGAAAGGAGCCGGGGGCTCCGGTGGCGATCGCCGAAAAACCAGTGGGTGTCGCCGACCGGCGAACCGCGCCTGTCGCAAGGGGCCAGGGCGCCCGGCAAAGCTCACCTGAACGCGGCGATGTCCTTCGACGAGGTGGAGGGCGACAAGCGAAAGGCCAGATCCGTGATCTCCGGATCTGGCCTTCGAGCTGGTGAAGCCGGGTGGACGATACAGGGATTGAACCTGTGACCTCTTCCGTGTCAGGGAAGCGCTCTCCCGCTGAGCTAATCGTCCTCGGGTGAATCAGAGCGGAAGACGGGATTCGAACCCGCGACCCTCACCTTGGCAAGGTGATGCTCTACCACTGAGCCACTTCCGCGTTTCGCTTCGGGTTTCCCCTCGGCGCTCGCACTACTTTACCGGATCCCGGAGGGTCCGATGGTCGTGCGTTGAGGTGGAGACGGGATTTGAACCCGTGTAGACGGCTTTGCAGGCCGTTGCCTCGCCTCTCGGCCACTCCACCGGTCAGGCCCCTGAGGACCCGCCGGAGCGGAAGACGGGATTCGAACCCGCGACCCTCACCTTGGCAAGGTGATGCTCTACCACTGAGCCACTTCCGCGTGACCCCGGGAAACGGCTCCGGGGCACGTGAAAACTCTAGCGCCTCCACAGGGCGGATGTGCGCAACGAGCCGGGCTGCCGAAGATCTTCATCTGGTGACCGGCTGGACGTCGGAGGCCCGGACGAACATGATCCGGTGCCCGAACTGGATCTGCCGGTAGCGGATCCCGCCCCTGACGACGCGGTGTTCGGACGGGTCGAAGGCGGCCGCCCTGAGGTACGAGCCCCGCGTCGTCATGTCGGAGCTGTACGCCTGCCCTGCGGGTATCGAGTACTGCAGCGGGGTCAGGGTCTGCACGGGGACGCCCGAAGGGTAGGCGGGCGCCTTGGGGTAGGCCCTGCCGTACACCTTGATCGGGGAGCGGCCCGGCCTGGGCGTCACCAGGGGGCCCGACGCGCGTACGGAGGTGGGGGCCGCGGCCGGGTCGTGGAACCACGCCTTCTGGCCGAGATACCAGATCGCGGTCCAGTCGCCCCTGCGCTCGGCGAGGGCGTACCGCTGGCCGGTGGAGGCGCGGGCGGCGTGGTCGTAGACGCTGTAGGTGGAGTCGCCGGTGGGGTGCTTGCCGACGTCCTTGACCAGCGGCGCGGTGAGGGAGGGGCGCGTGCGCAGCCAGACCGAGGCGGCGCCCGGGCCGCGGCACCCCCCGGTACAGCCGGTGAATCCCGGGTTGTTGGTGCCGTAGTCGGGCCTGATCAGCACCGAGCGCGCGGCGTCGCCGCCCGAGGCGCGCAACGGTTTGCCGAGCAGCTCGAAGTAGTGGCCCCAGTCCCAGTAGGGGCCGGGGTCCTCGTGCATGCCGCCGACGGTCTCCGGGGTGGTGCCCGGCACGTTGTCGTGTCCCAGGATGTGCGCGCGGTCGAGGGGGATGTCGTACTTGGCGGCGAGGTGGCGGACCAGCCTGGCCGACGCCAGGTACATCGCCTCGGTGAACCAGGCGCCGCCCCTGGCCAGGTAGCCCTCGTGCTCCAGGCCGATGGAGCGGGAGTTGACGTACCAGTTTCCGGCGTGCCAGCCGACGTCCCTGGCCCGCAGGTGCTGGGCGATGTGGCCGTCGGCGGAGCGGATGGTGAAGTGCCAGCTCAGGTAGTCGGGGTTCTTGACCAGGCGGGTCATGGCGTCGTAGCTCGTCTCCCCGTCGTGGATCACGATGTAGTCGATCCTCCGGGGGCCGTCGGAGCGGTCGTGGTTGCCGTACCCGCCGCCGGGGAGCCGCTTGTAGGCGGCGGGGAGCCACTCGCAGGAGACGTTTCCCGGGCAGTCGGGGCCCGGCGCGGGAGCGGGGGCGGGCCGCTTGGGGAGCATCATGGCGATCTTCGTGACGGGCGTGGGCGCCGGGGTGGGGCCGGGCTTCCCGGCGGGCTCCGTGGCGGGCACGGACTCGGGCGGGGACGCGGGAACGGACGCGGGTGCGGTGGTGGTGGCGGGTTCTGTGGCGCGCACGGCGCGCACGGTGGCCGGGGCCGGGGCGGGCGCGGGGACGAGGGCGCGGCGCTGCGCTGTCGGGGCGGGGGGCGCGGCGGGCGGCCCGGAGGGGGCCGGTGGCCTGGACGGCCTGGAGGGGGTGGACAGGTCCGGTGTGGCGGGGAGGGCGATCCGCTCGCCGTCGTCGGTCACGCGTGCGGCACCGGTCCTGATCGTCGCGTAGACCTCGTCGGCGAAGGACAGCGCGGCCTCCTTGCCCGCCGCGCCCTCCTCCCGGGTGCCGGGGTAGCGGGCCACGGCGTCGTACCAGCCCGCCGGGTCGTCGTGGAGGCTCCCGCCGGTACGGCGCTGGTAGTCGGCGAGCAGCGCGGCGCCGCCCATGATGTTGGCGGAGGCGTCCTCGCGCAGCCGGTCGGGAGACAGGCCGGTCAGCTCCGAGGCCCGCCGCAGGGTGTCCTCCGGCGGGTCCGTCGCGACGGGCGGAAGGGTGATCACGCGGGGCCGGGTCTCGTCGCCGCGCGGGTCCTCGCCGACGCCGTGGGGCCGCCCGGGTTCGGCCCGGCCGTCGACGAGGTGCATCGGACCGTACCCGGCGGAGACGCTGGGCAGCCCGCCGTGGCCCTCCCAGCGGGACTCCAGGTAGGAGACCGCGAGCAGCACGCTCTCCGGCACCCCGTACGTCCGTGCCGCCTCGGTGAAGGCGGCCTGCCTGCCGGACCGCGGCCTCGCTCCCGTCGCCGTGCCGGGCGGTGCCGTGGTCCTGGAGATGGCCGGGTGCGCCGGGAGCCGCGCCGGCCGATCCCCGGGGCGTGCCGCCTCCGCCGGGACGACCGAGGCCAGGATGGCGAGAGCGGCGACGACGGTGACCCCCGGCAGGCGGCGCATAGCGGTTCCTCCCCCTCTGGCGACTACCTAGAGTTATCAGAGATTACCGATTGTCGCGCATTGTGGCGGGGTTGAGATGTTGAAGAGATTCTTTGCCCGAAATCGGGCAGGAAACTTGGTGAGTTCTCTCCTGGATGCGTATGGTCCTGCTCTGTGTCCACGGCGCGGAATCCGCATGAGGATCTGATCACCCACCTGATCCGGACGAGCGCGCTCGGTCCGGGCGAGGCGGCGCGGGTCGTTGCGGACGTGCTGGCCTACTTCTCCGAGCCCGCCGACGAGTTCGTCCGGCGGCGTCACACGGAGCTCAAGGCCAGGGGGCTGGTCAACGACGAGATCTTCCCCAGGGTGGCCGCCGAGCTGGCGATGCGCCGTGTCGCGGCACCCGAACTCTCCCTGCGACAGCTTCGCCGGATCGTCTACGGGTAGCGGATGACGGCACCTCGATCGTTTACGGATAAGGAGCGGTTACATGTGCGGAATCGTGGCCTATGTAGGGCCCAAGGACGCGGCACCCATCCTGCTGGAGGGCCTGCAGCGTCTTGAGTACCGGGGCTACGACTCGGCCGGTGTGGTGGTCTCCAACAAGGGCCTCAAGATGCGCAAGGTCAAGGGCCGGGTGGCCGACCTGGCGGCGGTCGTGCCCGCGCGGTTCAAGGGCGGTCTGGGCATCGGCCACACCCGCTGGGCCACCCACGGCGCGCCCAGCGACGTCAACGCCCACCCGCACCTGTCCACCGACGAGCGCATCGGCGTCGTGCACAACGGCATCATCGAGAACGCCGACGAGCTGCGCGCCAAGCTGGAAGCCGACGGCGCGATCTTCCTGTCGGAGACCGACACCGAGGTGCTGTCGCACCTGATCGCCCGTACGGTCAAGGAGGCCGACTCGCTGGAGGAGGCCGTGCGGACCGCGCTCAAGCGGGTCGTCGGCACGTACGGGATCGCGGTGATCGACTCCGAGCGTCCCGGCGAGGTGGTCGTGGCGCGCAACGGCAGCCCCATCGTGCTGGGCATCGGCGAGAAGGAGATGTTCGCCGCGTCCGACGTCGCCGCGCTGGTCCGCTACACCCGTCAGGTGGTCCACCTGGAGGACGGCGAGATCGCCGTGCTGCGGGCCGACGGGTTCAACACCTTCGCCAGCGACGCGCGGGAGACGGCCAAGGAGACGCTGACCGTCGACTGGGAGGCCGGGCACTACGACACCGGCGGCTACGAGCACTACCTGCTCAAGGAGATCTCCGAGCAGCCCGACACGGTGGCCAGGACGCTGCGCGGACGTCTGGACGACCGCTTCCACATCGCCCACCTGGGCGGTCTCAACATGGACGCGCGGGAGACCCGCTCGTTCCGCCGGGTGAAGATCATCGGCTGCGGTTCCGCCTACTACTCCGGGCAGATCGGCGCGCAGCTCATCGAGGAGCTGGCGCGCATCCCGGCCGACGCGGAGCCGGCCAGCGAGTTCCGCTACCGCAGCCCGGTGGTGGAGGCCGACACCCTCTACGTCGCGATCAGCCAGTCGGGGGAGACCTACGACACCCTCGCCGCGGTGCAGGAGCTCAAGCGCAAGGGCGGCAGGGTGCTCGGCATCGTCAACACCGTGGGCAGCGCGATCGCCCGCGAGTGCGACGGCGGCGTCTACCTGCACGCGGGTCCCGAGGTCTCGGTGGCGAGCACCAAGGCGTTCACCTCGACCGCCGTGGCCTTCGCGCTGATCGCGCTGCACCTGGGCCGGGTGCGTGACCTGTCTCCCGCCGACGGCCGCAGGATCTGCGACGGCCTGCGGAGGCTGCCGGACCAGATCAAGGAGATCCTGGCGCTGGAGCCGCAGATCGAGAAACTGGCGGGCAAGTACGCCGAGTCGCCGAGCATGATGTTCGTGGGCCGGGTCAGGGGCTACCCGGTGGCCCGCGAGGGAGCGCAGAAGCTCAAGGAGATCTCGTACGTGCACGCCGAGGCGTACCCGGCCAGCGAGCTCAAGCACGGGCCGCTGGCGCTGATCGGCCCGGACATGCCGACCGTGGCGATCGTCCCCGACGACGAGCTGCTGGACAAGAACCTCACCACGCTGGGCGAGATCCGCGCCCGGGGCGGCCAGGTGCTCATGGTGGGCCACCGCACGGCCGATCCCAAGCTGGCCGACGACTGCGTCGTGGTGCCCAAGAACGAGACCGAGCTGGACCCGATCCTGCTGTCGATCCCGCTCCAGCTCTTCGCCTACCACGCCGCCGTGGCGCTGGGACGGGACGTCGACAAGCCCAGGAACCTGGCCAAGAGCGTCACGGTGGAGTAAATACCCCGCCCTGCCCCTGCCCCCGCCCCCGCCCCCGGCACCGGTGCCGGGGGCGCCGTGTGCTCCCTCGGACTCCCGTGAGGCGGTCATCCGCGATGTCCGGTGCTCGATGCCCGGCGGCTCGTGTCCGGCGGCGGGCGGAGTTCGGGCAGACCCCGCTTAATCACACAAAGTGATGGAGAAGTAACCTATGGTATAGGGGCTTCTTGGGGGAAGGGGCGCTTATGCGCCGTAGGGGGTTTTTCGCACTGGCTGCGGGGGTCGTGGTCGCCGCGGGTTGCGACGCGGACGGCGGCGCCGACGCGACGGTGAAGCGCCTGTTCGTTTTCGAGCCGATCGCCGACGGCCACGGCTGGGACGGGATCGCGGGCAGGCTGGCGACCGTCCTGGTCCAGTCGGGACTGGCGCGTACCGCCATGGCCGTCGAGCGGGCGGGTGCCCTGGGCTCGGCCCCGCGCGACGCGTTCGGCGTCTTCCGGGGCCCCTTCGCGCGCGAGGGCAGGCTGCTCGTCACCGCGATGCCGATGGTGGCCGCCGCGGAGATCGCCAACACCGCCGCCGTGGTGAACGCCGCCACCCCCCTCGCCCGCCTGGTCGGCGACTGGGCGGTCCTGGTCGTCCCCTCCGGCTCCAACCTGCGGACCTTCGAGGACTTCGCCGCGCGGCTGCGCCGGAACCCGGCGGGGCTGGCGGTCGGCGGCCGGTCGGAGGGCGGTTCCGACCACGTGCTCTACGGCATGATCGGCAAGTGCCTGGGGGTGGACACCCGGCTGCTCGAGTACGCCGGATACCTCGCCCCCGAGGACGCCGCCGAGGCGCTCCAGGTCGGCCGGGTGGCAGCCCTGCTGGGGTCGGCGCGCGCCCTGCGGCCCGAGATCGCGGCGGGCCGTCTGCGCCCCCTGGTGGTCTCCTCCGGCGGCCGGATCGACGGGATCGACGCGCCGACGCTCATGGAGGTCGACGTCCGGCTGGAGTACAGCGACTGGTGCGGCCTGCTGGGCCCCAAGGGCATGAGCCCGGGGGACCGGGACGCCGCGATCGCCCTGTGTGACAGGATCGACGCCGCGCCACGCTGGCGTGCCCTGTGCGCGGCCCACGGCTGGAGCCGGGTCTATCTCAGCGGCGACGAGTTCCGCAAGTGGCTCTCCACCGAGACGGCCCGCACCCGCGGTGTGCTTCACGAGCTCGGGTTGTTGAAGTCCTCCGACACAACCTGTTGGGGTAGTTGCGTCAGGCGCCCCTAGATGTAGGATCCTGCTCGTTGCTGGTTCGCCCCGCGGGGGGCGAGGCAAGAGGGAACCCGGTGAGATTCCGGGACTGCCCCGCAGCGGTGAACGGGAACGAAAGCCGTCATTGAGCACTGGGCGAACCATGCCTGGGAAGCGACGGCCGGTAGGCATGCGCAGTGCGCCCGTGAGTCCGAAGACCTGCCGGTGACGTGATTGTCCAGGGCCTCGTGGGAGGGTCCGCGGAACGAGGCGATCCGGCGTGCCCGGGATCGCTCGCGGACGCGTGCCCATCCGGCGAAGCCGTACGGGGAAGTTCGAGCGAGCGAGGGGCACCACGTGACACAGGCATTGGCGGAGACCGCGGCGGGGAGCGCGGCGGAGACCGCGGCGGAGAGCACCGTGGCGACCGCGACGGGAAGCGCGGCGGGGAGCACGGCGGCGACCGCGAACGACGGCGGCGACACCGGCGGTGTCGCGAGCGCGGTGAGCGCGGCGGACGACCGCAGGCTGGCCATCGACGAGGCGGCCGCCCGGGTGATCACCGATCCCGGCAACTCCCGGGTCGCCGCCGCGATGCTGGCCGAGCTGATCGCCGACGAGGCCGCCGAGCACGGCGTCCGCCGTTTCTCCGAGTCCATCGCCGCGACCCACGAGGCGGGATTGATCCAGGACGGTCTCGCTGAGTTCGTGGCCGCCCACGCCGGAGTCCTGGACGCGATGGTCGATCCGGAGGCCGACGCCAGGTTCGAGTACTTCGGGCTGCGCACCGTCTACGACCGCTACCTGCTGCGCCACCCGCGGACCCGCAAGGTCCTGGAGCGCCCGCAGCACTTCTTCCTCCGGGTGGCCTGCGGCCTGTCCGAGACCGTCGAGGAGGCCGCCGAGCTGTACGCGCTCATGGCCACCCTGTCCTACCTGCCCAGCTCGCCCACGCTGTTCAACTCCGGCTCCCGCAGGCCCCAGCTCTCCTCGTGCTTCCTGCTCGACTCGCCCCGCGACGAGCTGGAGTCCATCTACGAGCGCTACGGTCAGGTCGCGCGGCTGTCGAAGTACGCGGGGGGCATCGGGATCGCCTGGACCAGGGTCCGCTCGCGGGGCTCGCTGATCCGGGGCACCAACGGCCACTCCAACGGCATCGTGCCCTGGCTGCGCACGCTCGACTCCAGCGTCGCCGCGGTCAACCAGGGAGGCCGCCGCAAGGGCGCGGCCTGCGTCTACCTGGAGCCCTGGCACGCCGACGTCGAGGAGTTCCTGGAGCTGCGCGACAACACCGGCGAGGAGGCCCGCCGCACGCACAACTTGAACCTGGCCAACTGGATCCCCGACGAGTTCATGCGCCGGGTCGAGGCCGACGGCGTCTGGTCGCTGTTCGACCCCAAGGAGGTGCCGCACCTCACCGACCTGTACGGCACCGCGTTCGACGACGCCTACCGGGCCGCCGAGGCCGAGGGCAGGTTCACCCGGCAGATCCCCGCCCGCGCCCTGTACGGGCGGATGATGCGGACGCTCGCCCAGACCGGCAACGGCTGGATGACCTTCAAGGACGCGGCCAACCGGACCTCCAACCAGACGGCCAGGCCGGAGAACGTCATCCACCTGTCGAACCTCTGCACCGAGATCCTGGAGGTCACCGGCGACGGCGAGACCGCCGTCTGCAACCTCGGCTCGATCAACCTCGCCGCCCACCTGTCCGCGGACGCCGGGAGCATCGGGGACGCCGGGAGCGCCGGGGACGCCGGGAGCGCCGTCGACTGGGTCAGGCTGCGCGCGACCGTCCGTACCGCCGTGCGGTTCCTCGACCGCACCATCGACCTGGGTTTCTACCCGACCCCCGAGGCGAGGGCCGCCAACCAGAGATGGCGCCCGATCGGGCTCGGCGTGATGGGCCTGGCCGACGTGCTGTTCACGCTGCGGCTGCCGTTCGACTCGCCGCGCGCCCTGGAGCTGTCCACCCGGATCTCCGAGGAGATCGCGCTCGCCGCCTACCGGACCTCCTCCGACCTGGCCGTCGAGCGGGGCCGCCATCCCTCGTACGAGGAGACCAGGGCCGCCGCCGGGGTGCTCCACCCCGACCACTACGGGGCGGCGAGGTCGAAGGAGTGGGCGGAGGTCAGGGAGCGGGTCGCCGGGACCGGCCTGCGCAACTCGCTGATGATCGCGATCGCGCCGACGGCCACGATCGCCTCCATCGCGGGCTGCTACGAGTGCATCGAGCCGCAGGTCTCCAACGTCTTCAAGCGTGAGACCCTCTCGGGGGAGTTTCTCCAGGTCAACCGCTATCTCGTCCGCGACCTCCAGGCCCGCGGCCTGTGGACCCCGCTGATCCGCGACGCCATCAAGCGCGCCGACGGCTCCGTCCAGGACATCCCGGAGATCCCCGCCGACCTGAAGGCGCTCTATCGGACCGCCTGGGAGCTGCCGCAGAAGGCGCTGATCGACCTGGCCGCCGCTCGCACCCCGTACATCGACCAGTCGCAGTCGCTGAACCTCTTCATGGCCACGCCGACCATCGGCAAGCTCTCCTCGATGTACGCCTACGCGTGGAAGTCGGGCCTCAAGACCACCTACTACCTGCGCTCGCGCCCGGCCACCCGGATCGCGCAGGCCACCGTGGCGGCGCCGGTGGCGCAGACGGTCGTCGACACGGCCTTCCAACTGGCCGTCGCCTGCTCCCTGGAGAACCCCGAGTACTGCGACGCCTGCCAGTAGCCGTCCCGGTTCCTCGAAAGGTTTCCCCGAAAGCTCTCGGAAAGGCAGTTTCCCGATGTTGCTCGACCCCGGCATGGATCTCACCCTGCGGCCGATGCGCTACCCCGAGTTCTACGAGCGCTACCGGGCCGCGATCCGCAACACCTGGACCGTCGAGGAGGTGGACCTCACCTCCGACCTGGCGGACCTGGCGAGGATGACGCCCGAGGAGCGCCACCTGATCAACCGCCTCGTGGCGTTCTTCGCCACCGGCGACTCGATCGTGGCCAACAACCTCGTCCTCAACCTCTACCAACACCTCAACGCCCCCGAGGCGCGCCTCTATCTCAGCAGGCAGCTGTTCGAGGAGGCCGTGCACGTCCAGTTCTACCTGACCCTGCTGGACACCTACCTGCCCGATCTGGACGAGCGGGTGAAGGCCTTCGCCGCGGTCGAGCACATCCCCTCGATCCGGGACAAGGCGGAGTTCTGCTTCCGCTGGATCGACTCGCTCGGCGGGCTGACCCGGCTGGAGACGCGGGAGGACCGGCGGGCGTTCCTGCTCAACCTGATCTGCTTCGCGGCGTGCATCGAGGGGCTGTTCTTCTACGGGGCCTTCGCCTACGTCTACTGGTTCCGTTCCCGGGGCCTGCTCAGCGGCCTGGCCACCGGGACGAACTGGGTGTTCCGCGACGAGTCCATGCACATGGAGTTCGCCTTCGGCGTGGTGGAGACCGTACGGGCCGAGGAGCCGGACCTGTTCGACGACAAGCTCGCCGAGCAGGTCACCCGGATGATCGAGGAGGCGGTGGCGGCCGAGCTGGCCTTCGCGGCCGACCTGTGCGGCGACGGCCTGCTCGGGATGAGCGTGGACCAGATGCGCCTGTATCTGGAGTACGTGGCCGACCAGCGCCTGGTCAGGCTCAGGATGCCCGTCCGGTACGGCACGGCCAACCCGTTCGCGTTCATGGAGCTGCAGGACGTGCAGGAACTGGCCAACTTCTTCGAACGCCGGGTTTCGGCCTACCAGGTGGCCGTCGAAGGGAATGTCACCTTCGACGAATCCTTCTGATTAGGTGGTGATCCAGGAAAGAGAACGACGAGGATGAAAGACGTCGAGGAGGACGCCTCAAGTGTCCGGCTGGATCATGATGATTGCTTCCGTGGCCGCCGCCGTCGTGGCGGTGGAGGTGGTGCGACGGGTGCTGCGCTCGCGGCTGATCGGTGAGAAGTGGGTTCTCGCCGGTCCGCTCATGCGCCGCTGCACCTGGCCGGGGTTCGCCACGGCAGCCGTCGTGACGGCCTACACCGCCTACGAGCCCGGCATGGTGGCGACCTCGGTCGGCCGGGTGGTCTATCGCGGTCTCGGCCTGGCGATGATCGGGTGCGTCACCTGGCTGTTCATCCAGGCCGCCTTCGCGATCACCGACGTGGTGCTGGAGCGGCTGATCACCGTCGAGGGCGAGGCCAACCGCAGGGCCCGCCGCATCCGCACCCAGATCACCCTGGTCCGCCGGGTCGCCTCGGCGGTGATCATCGTGGTGGCGATGGGCGCGATGCTCTTCACCTTCCCGGAGGTGCGGGCGCTCGGGGCCGGGCTGCTGGCCTCGGCCGGAATCGCCGGTGTCGTCGTCGGTATCGCCGCCCAGTCGACCCTGGGCAACATGCTGGCCGGGCTCCAGCTGGCCTTCAGCGACGCGCTCCGCCTGGACGACGTCGTCGTGGTGAAGGGCGAGTGGGGTCGAATAGAGGAGCTCAGCCTGACCTACGTGGTGCTGCGGCTGTGGGACGAGCGCCGGCTGGTCCTGCCGGTCTCCTACTTCACGACCAACCCGTTCGAGAACTGGACCCGGCACAGCAGCCGGGTGATCGGCCACGTGATGATCAGGGTCGACTGGTCGGTGCCGGTGGAGGAGCTGCGCACCGAGCTCTACCGGGCCCTGCGCGAGCACCCGCTCTGGGACCAGAAGGACTGGATCCTCCAGGTCACCGACACCCTGCCCAACGGGCTGCTGGAGCTGCGCGCCCTGATGAGCGCCGCCGACTCCGCCAGCGCCTGGGATCTCAAGTGCGACATCCGCGAGCACATGGTGGCCTTCATCCGCGACAGGTATCCCGAGGCGCTGCCCCGCTTCCGGGTCGAGACCCCGCCTCCGTCCGCGACCGTTCCCGGGACCCCGCCCCCGCCCCCGTCCGCGACCGTTCCCGGGACGCTCACCGGGCTGACGGGCTCGGGGCTGATGTCGCGGGGCCTGGGCGGGGACCCCTCGGAGCAGGACGGCTCCCGCGAGCGGGACGGCGACCGGCGGGATCCGGTCTGAGGCGACGGGCCGCGTCCCGGAGTCTCAGGCGCCACAGTCGCAGGCGCATCCGTCGCACTTGCCGCAGCACTTGCAGCAGTCACAGCACCCGCTGCATCCGTCGCATCCGCTGCAGCCGTCGCACCCCCTCAGGTAGCAGCGATCATCCCAGTCCTTCCGCCTCAGGGAGCTCCACCGGGGCCGCCAGACCCCGCAGGTCAGCAGGGTGCCCACCCCGGCGGCCGACTTGCGGACGAATCCCGGCCGCTCGTAGGAGTGGCCCGTCTCCCCGGGGCGGGACGACGTCTCGTGGTCGTGCGCTCCGGGGGAGTGGCCGTGCTCCCCGTGCTCCCCGTGCGGGCGGGCGCACGCCTCGCGGGAAGGAGCGTGGTCCGGGCCGGAGGCGTGGCGGAACGTCCTGTCCACCGCCCGCCGCACCTCGGTGCCCAGCAGCACGTCCACCAGGTGGCGGTCGGCCAGCTCCAGCTCCAGCAGCGCCAGCTCCAGGCCGTGCGCGGCGTCGTCGCACAGCCGCCGCGCCTCCCGCACGGAGGTGCCGGTGGCGGTCAGCGGGTTGAACGCCCCCCGGGCGGCGTCCTCCTCCCGGTCCTCCACGGCGTCCAGCAGGTGGGCGATCCGGCCGAAGAACCGGCCCGCCTCGGCCAGCGCCGCCGCGTTGCCGGGGGTGCCCGCGAGCGTCGCGGTGTACGCGAACGCGGCGGCGACGGCCTCCTCGGTGGGGCCGGTCAGCTCCAGCAGCGTCACTCCCGAGGCGCTCTCCAGCTCGATCTGGCGTTCGGCCGTCGAGGCCAGCGAGGCGGTGTCGAACCCGATACCGGCTCCCATCCGGGCCCCGGCCGCCTCCCAGCGGGCCGCCAGCATCCTGCGCGCCGTGGCGGTGCCCGGCGCGGAGTCGCCGTCGGCCACGTGGTCGCGCAGCTTGCCCGCCGCGAGGACCAGCGACACCGTGGCGGCCAGCCGTGCGCCCCCGGCCCGCGCGTCCACTACGTCCGCCGGGCGGAACCCGCGCAGCGCGCAGGGTCCGGCGGCCCGGTGCGGGGAGCTTGCCGGGCCCTGCGCCTCGGCCAGCACCGAGATGATCAAACCGTCGTAGTTGGTGGCGAGCCGGGCCGCGTGCCCCTGCCCGTCCCTGAGGGTCAGGCACAGGCCGCACAGATGCGCCATCCAGGCCCGGTGCAGCGTCGGGCAGGAGTGCTCGCCGCAGGGGCGAATGATTCCGAACATGGCGATCTCTCGTACTTGGGGGGTTTGTCCGGGAAGCTGTGGAACGTACCAGGGGAATCTATCCCGTACGGATCAAGAAGTCGCCATGGGGAGCGCGGGACGGCGATGACGGTTACCAGATCACTCGGCGACCCATCGGCGCCGGTCCGCGCCCCGCGCGCCCGCGTGGCGCCGGCGGCCTCGGCGAGGCGTCCGGTCCCGCCGTGGTGGCGGGACCGGAGACCAGGGGCCGGGGACCGGAAACCGGAGCCGGAGACCGAGGGCCGGAGACCGGGGATGGCGGGCGGGCCCGGGTCAGCGTTCGACGATCTCGTTCTTGCCGATGACGACGATGCCGCCGCTGGTCACCGCGAAGCGGCTGCGGTCGTACTCCAGGTCGAAGCCGATCCTGGCGCCGTCCGGGATGATCACGTTCTTGTCGACGATGGCCTTGCGGACGATGGCGCCGCGGCCCACCTTCACGTTGCCCATCAGGACCGAGTCCTCGACGTGGGAGTGGGAGTGCAGCACCACGCCGGGGGAGAGGATGGAGCGCTCCGCCAGCCCGCCGGAGACGATCGCGCCCGCGGAGACCAGGGAGTCGACCGCCCTGCCCACCCGGTCGCCGTCGTTGTGCACGAACTTGGCCGGGGGCAGCGGGTCGTGGCCGGTGTAGATGGGCCACTGGCTGTTGTAGAGGTTGAAGACGGGGTGCGCCGATATGAGGTCCATGTGGGCCTCGTAGTAGGCGTCGAGCGTTCCGACGTCCCTCCAGTAGCCCCGGTCGCGCTCGGTGGAGCCGGGCACGATGTTGTCGGCGAAGTCGTACACCTCCGCGCTGCCCGACTTGACCATCATCGGGATGATGTTGCCGCCCAGGTCGTGCTTGCTCGTCGGGTCGAGCGCGTCCTCCCTGAGCGCGTCGATCATCGACTGGGTCTTGAAGACGTAGTTGCCCATCGACGCGTAGACCTGGTCGGGCGCGTCGGGCAGCCCCACCGCGTCCTTCGGCTTCTCGCGGAAGGCCGTGATCTTGCGCCCGGCGGGGTCGGTCTCGATGACCCCGAACTGGTCGGCGAGCGACAGCGGCTGCCGGATCGCGGCCACGGTCACCTCGGCTCCGCTGTCGATGTGCTGCCGCACCATCTGCCGCGGGTCCATGCGGTAGATGTGGTCGGCGCCGAACACGATGACGTGGTCGGGCATCTCGTCGTAGATGAGGTTCAGGTTCTGGAACAGCGCGTCGGCGGAGCCGGAGAACCAGTGGGGGCCGAGGCGCTGCTGGGCGGGAACCGGCGTGACGTAGTTGCCGAGCATCGCCGACAGGCGCCATGTCCGGGAGATGTGCCGGTCGAGACTGTGGTTCTTGTACTGCGTCAGCACGACGATCTGGAGGTAGTGACCGTTGGCGAGATTGGACAGCACGAAGTCGACGAGCCGGTATATCCCCCCGAAAGGCACCGCGGGCTTCGCTCGATCAGCTGTCAGAGGCATCAGCCTCTTACCTTCTCCACCGGCGAGCACGATCGCGAGGACTCTCATAGATGGACCCTAACCTGATGAACAGGGATGAAACACTAGGCTGATCGCATGCGAGTGGATCTGTTGACCCGTGAGTATCCCCCCGACGTGTACGGAGGGGCGGGAGTTCACGTCGAATACCTCGCCCGGGAGTTGCGCAGGCTCGCCGACGCCCGGGTCCGCTGCTTCGGAGCGTCACGACCGGAGGAGGGCGTCGCGGCCTACCGGGTGCCCGGCGGCCTGGAGACGGCCAACGCCGCGCTCCAGGTGCTCGGCGTCGATCTGGAGATGGCCGCCGGGTGCGAGGGCGCCGACCTGGTCCACAGCCACACCTGGTACGCCAATTTCGCGGGCCACGTCGCCAAGATGCTGTACGGGACGCCCCACGTGGTGACCACGCACAGCCTGGAGCCGCTGCGGCCGTGGAAGGCCGAGCAGCTCGGCGGCGGTTACACGCTGTCATCGTGGGCCGAGCGCGGCGCGCTGGCCACCGCCGACGCGATCATCGCGGTCTCGGAGGGAATGCGCCGCGACGTGCTGGCGAGTTATCCGGAGATCCCGCCGGAGAAGGTCACGGTGATCCACAACGGGATCGACACCGGCGAGTACGCCCCCGACCGTGGCACCGACGTCCTGGAGCGGCACGGCATCGACCCCAGCAGGCCGTACGTCGTCTTCGTGGGCCGCATCACCCGGCAGAAGGGCCTCGTCCACCTGCTCCACGCGGCGCGCGACTTCCACCCCGACGCCCAGCTGGTGCTCTGCGCGGGCGCGCCCGACACGCCCGAGATCGCCGCGGAGGTGACCGCGCTCGTGCGCGGGCTCGACCGCGAGGGCGTCGTCTGGATCTCGGAGATGCTCCCCCGCCCCGAGGTGATCCAGATCCTCACCCACGCGACCGTGTTCGTCTGCCCCTCCGTCTACGAGCCGATGGGCATCGTCAACCTGGAGGCGATGGCCTGCGAGACCGCCGTCGTGGCCACCGCCACCGGCGGCATCCCCGAGGTCGTGGCCGACGGCTCGACCGGCCTGCTGGTCCCGATCGACCAGGCCGCCGACGGCACCCCGCACGACCCCGACGCCTTCGCCGCCGGCCTCGCCGAGCGGGTCAACCGGCTGCTGGCCGACCCCGCCCTCGCGACCCGGATGGGTGAGGCCGGGCGGATCCGCGCGGTGGAGCACTTCTCCTGGGAGCGCATCGCCGAGCGGACGATGGAGCTCTACCGGCGGGTCGCCGGCGGGGAGGCGCCGGTCTCCGCCGGGTGACGTTTCCGCGAGGGGTTCCTAGGCGGTGATGAAGTGCAGGATCACGTTGTGCACGTGGTGCGCCTTGTTGTCGCCCCGGAACTCCACCTCGTAGGTGTGGGTGCCCACGTGGATGGCGATGGCCCCCGAGGAGAAGAACGAGCCCGCGAGCGACTTGTTGCTCACCACGCTCACCGCGGAGACCTTGTTGTAGGGGATGCTCGTGATGGCGATCTTCTTGCCGACGAACGACTTGTCCTGCACGATCACGCGCCTGTCGGTGAGCCCCAGGAAGCCGGTGCCCGTGCCGATGGCGTCGTAGACGGCGATGATCTGCTCGCCGGGCATGAGCCCGCTCTCGATCTGCTGGTACTGCTCCTTGCGGTCGTACACAACCTGGGCCATGACGCTCGCGATCTCTCGGGGGATCCGTGTCTCTGTGGAACGAACGTCCCGGGGACCGGGTTCCTGGGCGGGTAAGGTCGGCCCGTGAACTTTCAGATGAGGATCACCGATCGTCACGGTGGTGTCAGCGCCGATCCGTACGGCAGCCGCAATCTCGGCGGCATGTGCGGTGACGAGCCGGACGCGGTCGCGACGAACAGGGCCAGGACGGCCGCCGAGTTCGGCCTGGGGCGGGTCGTGTTCATGCGGCAGGTCCACAGCGCCGACGTGCGTTACGTCAGGGAGCCGTTCGGCGACGACCCGCCGCCGCTGGACGGGGTCTGCACCGACGTGCCCGGCCTCGGCCTGGCCGCGCTCTGCGCCGACTGCGCGCCCGTCCTGCTGGCCGAGCCGGAGGCCGGACTGGTGGGTGCCGCGCACTCGGGCCGGGTCGGCACCATGTCCGGCGTGGTCACGGCCCTGGTCGAGGAGATGGCCCGGCGCGGCGCGGATCCGGCGAGGATGACCGCTTTGATCGGCCCGATGGCCTGCGGCACCTGCTACGAGGTTCCCGCCGAGATGCGCGACGAGGTCGCGGTGATGCTTCCCGAGGCATGGTCGATCACCCGCCAGGACACCCCGGCCCTCGACCTGCGGGCCGCGATCACCTCGCAGCTGGGCAAGGCGGGTGTCGGGGAGATCACCCACGACACCCGCTGCACCATCGAGAGCGCCGACCTGTTCTCCCACCGCAGGGAGGGCACGACCGGCAGGTTCGCGGGCTACGTCTGGCTGGAGCCCTGACAGGCCCTTCGCGGAGGGCGCGGTGGCGCCCTGCCGGTCGACGAGGTGCCGATCATGACGTGACACGCTCCAGCACGACCACGGGGATCTCCCGGTCGGTCTTCGTCTGGTACTCGTCGTAGGCGGGCCAGGCCGCGGTCATGACCGACCACATCTCCGGCTTCTCCTGCGGGGTGGCGGTGCGCGCCCTGGCCCTGAACCGGTCGCCCAGCACCTGGACCTCGACCTCGGGGTCGGCCTGGAGGTTGAGATACCACAGTGGCGGGTTGTCGTCGCCTCCCTTGGAGGCCACCACGAGGAGGTCGTCGCCGTAGCGCTGGTAGATGAGCGGGGCGGAGCGCCGCTCGCCAGACTTGCGGCCGGTGGTGGTGAGGATCAGAACCGTGGTGCCCTGCCACTCGTGGCCTTCGGCGCCGTCGGTCGCCTGATATCTGTCGACATGCTCTTTTCCGAACAGCATGATCTATCCCCTCTGACAATTACGCAGGTCAGTACCCGTCAGAGGGGATTCGTCACACCGGGTCGCTCAGTCCGCCGACAGGACGCTTCCGTAGGCACGGGCGGCCAGGTTCGCGATCAGATCGTGCGCGCCGAGGACGTCGGCGCACTCGGCCCCGATCTCCTCGGCCGCCGCGCTCGCGAGCCCGGGGGGCGCCTCCGGGCCCAGGAGGCAGGGGGACAGGGCGATGCGCTGGGCGCCGATGCCGCGGAGCCGCCCGGCCGCGTCGGCCACGGCGGGCGCGCTGTCGAGGGAGGCGACCAGGACGGGCAGGGTCAGCCGCGAGGCCAGCAGCACCGCCGTCGGCTGTGCCTCCACCGCCGCGTTCTCGCCGCCGACGGTGGCGAGGATGACCGCGTCGATCGGGCTGGAGACGTTGAGCAGCCGCATCCGGTCGGCCCGCGCCAGGCTTTTCTCCGACAGGCGGATGTGCAGGGCCTCGGCGAGCAGCGGGTGTGGCCCCAGGGGCTCGGTGACCGTCACCTGGACCTTGCTGGAGGCGACCGCCGCGGAGATCAGCCGGTCCACGACCGGATGCGGGCCGGTCAGCAGCGGCACCACGATGGCGGCCGTGGCGTCCTCGGGACGTTCCCTGGCGGCCGCCTCCAGCTCGGAGGTCAGCTCCTTGCCGTCCTCGCCGAGCGCGGCCAGGCGGACCTGGATCTGTGGATTGTCCCCCCGTATGAGGGCCGCGAGTTCCGCGGCGGTGCCGGAGGCGTCGCCGAGGGCGGCCAGCACCAGCGCTGGTGCCTCGGGCGGGAGCTGGGAGGGCACGGGCCTGCGGTGCCTTCCGGAGGGCCGCACTGGGCGCCCTCGTACGGGGAGGATGGGACTCTCGCTCACATGCGCGGACTCTAGGGCCATTTGACACCTCCCGTACCCGAAAACGGCAGTATTTCCGTCACAACATTCTGAAAAGGTGAGGCTCGGGGGTGGGTTTCCCCACGTCCGAGGCGGGTTCGCGGCCGATGGGTGATCGATTCCACAGTCGGTTCACCAACTGGTTCACGACCGGTTCACAGCCGGGAGGCCCGTCGGGTCAGACCTCACGGTGACCCTCCCACTCGTCCTCCAGCGCCGAGTGCACGATGGAGTCGCGCCAGACCCCGCGGGCCCGTACGTGGTGCCTGATCCTGCCCTCCTCGACCATCCCGGCGACCAGCATCGCCAGCTGGGCGGCGGTGTTGGCGGGGGAGCGGGCACCCCAGATGCGGTGCAGCCGCAGGTCGCGGAAGCCGAACGTCAGGATCAGCCGGATCAGGTCGGTGCCGATGCCCCGGCCCCAGTGGTCGGGGCGGAGCCCGAGGCCGATCTCCGCGCTGTGCGGGTGGTCGGCCTCGATGTGCAGCCGGGCGACGCCGAAGGCCTCGCTGTTGTCGAGGTCGGTCACCGCCAGCACGTAGAGACGCCGGGGCTCGACCTCCGAGCCCTTGATCGCCTCGACGATCGTCTCCTCGACCTCCTCGCGCGTGCGGGGGTCGAACGGCAGGTGCTCGGTGGCCGTGGGGTCACCGTAGACGGCATGCAGGGCGTTCACGTCATCGATGGTGATCTCTCTGAGCCGGAGCCTCTTGCCCGAGATCTCAACGTGGCGCATGCGCAGACGCTAACGTCTCGGTGGTTCCACGGCTAGAGATCTTTCCGGTAAGCGGACATACCATCATTTTAGTGATCTTATACGCATGGGTTCGCATCTGCCCAGGCCCAGGGGTGTCCATGACCGGACTCGCCGGGAGCCGGGGCGCGCGGGGACTCGGCACCTCCCCGGGACGAACCAGTCGTCTCAGGGAGGTTCCGGGCTCCGAGCCTCGCGGGCCGGGCGGGGAGGTCGCGTCGAGGGGCCGGGCTCACTTCGCCGGGACGACGAGGTCGGAGTTGCCCGGAGCGTAGACGGTGATGCCGTCGGGGAGGGCGTTCAGCTTGTCGATCTCGACGCAGGCGCGGCACTTCCGGTAGCTCTCCTGGAGCTGCTTGTTCGCCTCGGCCTCACCCTTGGCCAGCGCCACCGACGCCTTCGCGTCCGCCTCGGCCTGCCTGATCTTCGACTCCGCCTCGACGTCGGCCTGCGACGCCCTCGCCGCGGCCTCGGCGATTCCCGCCTGGGCGACCTGGGTCTTGTTCACCGCGGCCTGGATCTCGGGCGGCAGCGTCACCCGGACCAGCGTGAACCGCAGACCGGTGAAGAAACGGCCGCCGAGCAGCTGCTCCAGGTCGCGCTCCAGGAGCTGGTTGATGCCGTTCTGGGCGCGGGTGATGGAGGCGTTGCTGTCGATGACGGCCGGGACGGCGGGGGCGGCCTTCTTGTTGGAGGTCGTCTGCACCAGCGAGCAGGAGGAGAGCAGCTCGGCGCATTCGGCGGCGCCGATCTGGCTGCGCAGGGCGTTGTAGATCACCGGGCGCACGGACTGGATGAAGAACGCGTTCCATCCCTCGTCCCCGTCCCAGGCGTAGCGGGACTCGCCGTCCTGGCCCAGGTAGGTGCGGGTGCCGTACCTGTCGTCGAAGCGCTTGAGCGCCTCCTGGTCGAGGTTGAGCGTGAAGTAGAGCGTGCCCTCGATGCCGAGGTTCACCCCGTCGGAGCTTGGCACGGTCACCTCGTCCACGCCGCTGGAGCTGGCCCGCTTGGCGTCGGTGGTGATGGTGTAGATCCGCTGCTGGGAGGGATAGGAGTGCACCGACGACCACAGCCCGACCCAGGTGAGCCCCGAGTCGGGCGGGATGACCTGCCGGATCCCGGAGTCGTCCAGCGGGCCGCCGTCCCTGACGACGGCCACCTGGCCGGGTTCGGTGCGTTCGAAACCGCCTCCGACGCCGATCAGGACGATCGCCGCGACGACCGCGATGACCGCGGTGACCACGACGCCGATGCTCTTTCCAATGCGCATGTCGATCCTCCTTGGGGGGTGGGCACCGGAGGGCGGTGGCCGGGGATGGCCGTCCCCGGCCACCGGCCCGCCCGGCTTCCCTTCGTGGCGGGCTCTGGTGGTTCCTAGCGTGCTCCTACGGACTTTGACGAGCCGGTGGGCCGGTGGGTTGTGCCGAAAACCTGGAGATTCCGGACTTTTGGGAAAACCGCGGCCACCGGGAGGGCCGGTGGCCGCGGAGGGAGCTCAGGCGTCCCGGGAAGCGGTCCCCGTGCGCGTTCCCGGGTCGCCGTCGCGGGTGTCGCCGTGGCCCCCGGCGGGGGCACCGTCGCGGGTGCCGTCCAGGGGGCCGGGGAGGTCGTCGTCGCGCGTCCCCGGGGCGATGGCCAGGCCCACCGCGGTGACGGCCAGCGCGGCGACCACGTAGAGCGAGATGGCCAGGGTGCCGCCGAACCGATCGAACAGCCACAGCGCGACGATCGGGGCGAGGGCGCCCCCGAAGATCCCGGCGACCTGATAGCCCATGGAGGCGCCGCTGTAGCGCAGGCGGGTGCTGAACAGCTCGGCGATGAAGGCCGCCTGGGGCCCGTACATCGCGGCGTGGCAGGCCAGGGCCACGACCGAGGCCAGCGCCATGACCGGGAAGGACCTGGTGTCGAGCAGCGGGAAGAAGGCGAACACCCAGACCGCGGCCCCGATCACGCCCGCCAGATAGACCGTGCGGCGGCCGATCCTGTCCGACAGCGCGCCGAACAGCGGGATCAGGAAGAGCTGGAAGGCGGAGCCGATCAGCACCGCGTTCAGCGCGACCCCGCGTTCGAGCCCGAGGGGACCGGTGACATAGGCCAGGACGTAGGTCACGAAGATGTAGAAGGCGACGTCCACGCCGATGCGCGCGAGGCCCGCGGAGACCAGCGCGCGCGGGTGCGTGCGCAGCACCTCCACCAGCGGCATCCTGGCCTTCGCGCCCGCCCGCTCGACCTCGGCGAACAGCGGCGACTCCACGATCCGCAGGCGGATCCACAGGCCCACGACCACCAGCGCGCCCGACAGCAGGAACGGCACCCGCCATCCCCACGACAGGAACGCCTCCTCGGGAAGCGTCGCGGACATGACCCCGAGCACGCCCGCCGCCAGCAGGTTTCCCGCGGGCACGCCGACCTGCGGCCAGCTCGCGTTGAACCCGCGCCGGCGGGGGTCACCGTGCTCGATGGACATCAGCACGGCCCCGCCCCACTCGCCCCCCAGGCCGAGCCCCTGCACGAAGCGCAGGGTGACGAGCAGCAGCGGGGCGGCCACGCCGATGCCGGCGTAGCCGGGCAGCAGGCCGATCAGGAAGGTGGCGGTGCCCATCAGCAGCAGGGTCACCACCAGCACGTTCCTGCGGCCGACCCGGTCGCCGAAGTGGCCGAACACGATGCCGCCGAGTGGCCGCGCGACGAACCCGATCGCGTAGGTGAGGAACGCCAGCAGCGTCCCGGTCAGCGGCTCGAAGGTGGGGAAGAAGAGCTTGTTGAAGACCAGCGCGGCGGCCGAGCCGTAGAGGAAGAAGTCGTACCACTCCAGGGAGGTGCCGACCAGACCGGCCACAATGACCCGCCTGGCCTGGGAGCTTGCCATCGCATGCGCTCCTTAGCTTCTTGTGGGGGGATGTCCCGTGAGCTAGCTTCTTGTTGTGGTCTCTATCAACATAAGAATCGTTCAACAATTCGACAATAGGTTTGTTTGATGATTTCTTGAGGACGTGGAAAACGTCACCGCAGCGCTACAGCACGATCGCGGTCGTCTCGGGCGCAGCAGCGCGGCGGAGGTGGTCGCCGACATCCTCCGTGACCGGATCGCCGAGGGGCTCTTCGTCCCAGGTCAGCGCCTGTCGGAGGAGAGCATCGGCGCGGCGCTCGAGGTCTCGCGCAACACCCTGCGCGAGGCGTTCCGGCTGCTCGGCCACGAGCGCCTGCTGGAGCACCGGCTCAACCGGGGCGTGTTCGTGCGCGTGCTGTCGGCCGAGGACGTGGCCGACCTCTACCGGGTGCGCAGGGTGATCGAGGGGGCCGCCGTGCGAAACAGCGCCCACGCCACCCGTGACGCCCTGGTCGCCATCAAGGAGGCCGTCACCGAGGCGTCCCGCGCCGCCGACGAGGGCCGCTGGCAGGACGTCGGGACGGCCAACATCCGCTTCCACCAGAGCCTCGCCGCCCTGAACGGCAGCCCCCGCCTGGACGAGGCGATGCGCCAGCTGCTGGCCGAGCTCCGCCTGGTCTTCCACGTCATGGAGAACCCCCGCGCCTTCCATGAGCCTTTCGTGGCCCGCAACATGGAGCTGGTCGAGCTCGTGGAGGCCGGGCGCGCGGCCGAGGCCGAGCGGGCTCTGGAGAGCTATCTGGACGATGCCGAGAAACTGCTCATGCAGGCATATATGCCCGAGCCGTAAACACGAAGTAATGGGGCAGAATAAGCGGATGTCTCCTCCGAATCCGCATGTGCTCGTGCTCACCGGTCCCGGCCTGGTCGCGGACCTTCGCCTGCTCACCGAGGTGGCCGATCGCGAGTTCGCGGCCCTCGGCGTCGGCGGTACGGTGTCGGCGACCCCGGACCTGCCCGGCTTCCGGGCGGCGCTGAAGTCGCCGGACGTCCTGGTCGTCCTGCCGGGCCCGGACCCGGAGGCCCGCGGCCTGTTCGCCGAGCGTCCCGACGCGGTCTGGCTCGACCTGACGAAGGCCGACACCCCGCTTCCGGCGCTCGCGGGTGACACGGAGTCCGCAGGCGGTACGGCACCGGCGGGCGGTACGGCGTCCGGGGGTGGCGCGGGCGGTACTGCGGGGGTCATGGCGGGCACCCATCTGCACGGGCGGGGGATCTGGGGGCTGACCTGGGCGATCAGGCACGCCGTCCACCGCCTGCGCCGGCCCGCGCACAGGATCGCCTACGGCGACCACCCCGACCAGTGGGTGGAGGTGCGCTCCCCCGGCGGGCAGTCGCCCGCGGCGCCGCACGAGGCCGGTGAGCGGGCGCCCGTGGCGGCGACGCGCGGGGGCGGGGAACAGGCGCCCACGGTGGTGCTGCTGCACGGTGGTTTCTGGCGCTCGATCTGGGGCGCGGACCTGATGGACGCGCTCGCCGTCGACCTCGCCGATCGCGGGTTCGCCGCCTGGAACCTCGAATACCGCCGCCCCGACCTGCACGGCTGGGACGCGACCACCGAGGACGTCGCCCGGGGCGTCGCCCTCGCGGCGGAGAGCGCGCGCGGCCCGCTCGTGGTGATCGGCCACTCGGCGGGCGGGCAGCTCGCCCTCCGCGCCGCCGCCGACGACCACCGGATCACTCTGGCCGTCTCCCTGGCGGGAGTGCTCGACCTGGCCGAGGGCGACCGCAGGCACATGAGCTCCGGCGCGGTCGCCGTCGCGCTCGGCGGATCCGCGACCGAGGTG
Organism: Streptosporangium sp. G11; assembly: GCF_051192615.1. Lineage (NCBI taxonomy): Bacteria > Bacillati > Actinomycetota > Actinomycetes > Streptosporangiales > Streptosporangiaceae > Streptosporangium > Streptosporangium sp. G11. Next base: position 231,776 of record NZ_JBPJUQ010000006.1, on the reverse strand, counting down.
CCCGCCGCCTACCGGCGTTCGGGGCCGCTGGAACGGCTTCCGCTGGGGGTGCCCCAGCTCATCGTGCAGGGTGGCGGGGACGACCTGGATCTGGTCGACTTCGGCCGCCGCTACGCGCGAGCCGCCCAGGAGTCCGGCGATCAGGTGACATATCTAGAAATGTCGGGTGATCACTTCGACGTCATCGACCCCGCGTCACCGATCTGGCGGGCCACCGCCGGAGCGGTCGCCGAGCACCGCAAGCCCTTCTGAGGCGCCCCGGCGGGTCGTGCAGGGCCCGCCGGGCGAAGGCCCCTCAGATGGAGGACAGCGGCCGCCAGGGGACGGGGCTGGAGAGCACCATCATGCTCGACGGGTGGCCGTACGGAGCGAGCCGGTCGATCATCTCCTCGAAGGCCGTCATCGAGGAGGCGGCCACCCGCAGCAGGCAGCACGCGTCACCGGTCACCCGGTGCACCTCCAGGATCTCCGGCCAGGCCAGTGCCTGCTCGTCGCGGAGCACGCAGCGGGGCCCGTAACACGACATCCTGATCAGGGCGGCCACCCCGCGCCCGGCCAGCGCCGGGTCCACCCGGGCGTGGTAGCCGGTGATCACCCCGGTCTCCTCCAGCCGCCGCACCCGCTCCGCCACCGCCGGAGCCGACAGGTGCACCCGGCGCGAGAGCTCGCTGTACGACAGCCGCGCATCGCCCTGCAATTCGGCGAGCAGCGCCCAATCCATCGCGTCCACGGTCACGCTCCGTCACGTCGTAACTTGATCCGCTCGATGCCTTCCGTTCCGAAGGCCCAATCCGATAATCGCCTTCCTTCCATTATTTCCGTACAGGCCGATAAGGACCAACATGGAGATATACAAACGGAGGAGGAGTGATGACCGGCATCAAGCAGCTCACGGAGCAGGACCGCAAGGCGCGCGCCGAGGCCAACGAGGGGCTGCCGACGCTGGGCTTCGAGGCCGGCACGCCCTACGACGACTACGTGGGCACCGCCACCCTGCGCGGGCTCCAGCGCACCGTGACCGACGTCCCGGAGGAACTGCCGTTCCTGGTCACCACCCAGGTGATGGAGCTCTACTTCGGGCTGCTCCGCACCGAGTGGCGCCTCGCCCAGCGGCAGCTCGACGAGGACGACGTCACCGCCGCGACCCTGACGATCAGGCGCACCGTACGGCACTTCGAGGCGCTCAACGCCGCCTGGGCCGCGCTGAGCTGGCTGACCCCGGCGCAGTTCAACTCCTTCCGCGACGCCCTGGGCGAGGGCTCCGGCTTTCAGTCGGCCCTCTACCGCCACGTGGAGTTCCTGCTCGGCAACAAGTCCGAGGCGCTCATCCGCCCGCACCGCCGCAACCCCGAGGCGTACGAGGAACTCGTCGAGGCACTGCACGGGCCGAGCCTCTACGACTCGGTCCTGGCCTTCCTCGCCCGCGCGGGCCACGCGGTTCCCCGCTCGGTGCTCGAGCGCGACCGCGCCGCCGAGTACGGGCCCGACCCCGAGGTCGAGGCGGTCTGGGTCGAGGTCTACGGCGGCCCGCTCGCGCCGCTGGCCGAGACACTGACCGACCTGGCCGAGCAGTTCTCCGACTGGCGCTACCGGCACCTGATGGCCGTACGCCGCTCGATGGGCGCCAAGCCGGGCTCCGGCGGGTCGAGCGGCCTGAGCTGGCTCGAGCGGAGCATGCGCAGGGAGATCTTCCCCGAACTCTGGACCGCCCGAACCCTGATGTGAGGCGCTCCCCGTCCCGGCGCGGGGATCAGCCGACCTGGCAGACCGGGCACCAGAAGAGGTTGCGCCCGGCGAGCACCTCCGTGCGGACCTCCGTGCCGCACAGGAAGCAGGGCATGCTGGAGCGCCGGTAGACGTAGACCTCGCCGCCGTGGCCGTCGACGCGGGGCGGACGGCCCATCGCCTCCGGCGTGTGCTCGGGTCTGACCGTGTCGATGTGGCCCACCCGGACGCCGTCGGCCATCAGGAGCACCAGATCCGCCCAGATCGCCTCCCACCGGGCGCGGGTGAGGTCGCGGCCGGGCCGTGACGGGTCGACACCCTGGCGGAACAGCGCCTCGGCCCGGTAGATGTTGCCCACGCCCGCGACGACCGACTGGTCCATCAGCAGGATCCCGACGGAGACGCGGCTGCGGCTGATCCGCCGCCAGGCGACCTCGGGATCGGCGTCCGCGCGCAGCGGGTCGGGCCCGAGCCTGGCGTGCAGCGCCGCCCTCCCCGCCGGGTCGAGCAGCTCGCAGGTGTTGGGGCCGCGCAGGTCGGCGTACTCGCCCGCGTTGCTCAGGCGCAGGCGCACCATCCCCGTCGACGCGGGCACGGGGACGGGGCCGAAGGCGTACTTGCCGTAGATGCCCAGGTGGACGTGGAGCCACCGCTCGTCGTCGAAGCCCAGCAGCAGGTGCTTGCCATGGGCGTCGGCCTCGGTGAGCACCCGCCCGTCGATCCGCAGGGCCCCGGCGGCGAAGCGCCCCTGGGGGCTCTCCGCGTGCACGACCCCCCCGCCGAACGCCCGCCGGTGCTCTCCGGCGAGGCGGTGAATGGTGTGTCCTTCTGGCATGGTCTATGGATCATACGATCCGCCCGGCGATGCTCAGGGCGCGGCGGACGCCCGCTCCCGCCGGTGCCGGGAGCGGTTTTCGAGCAGGGTGTGGGCCGCCGCGGCGAGCACGGCCCCGGCCGCGTACGCCACGAGGTCGGCCGCGCCGAAGGTGCTGCCGAGCACCAGCCTGGCCACGACGCTCGCCTCGGAGAGCGCGGCGGGAACGGGCGTCAGCTGGGCCAGCTCGATCGCCCAGCTGAACGCCAGCGCGCCGATCGCGGCCCGCGCCGGGGTGATCCGGGGCCACACCAGCACCACCAGCGTATGGATGAGCACGGTGTAGAGGGCGTCGCCCGCGTACTTGCCGAACCAGCCGCCGGTGACCGCGCGGAGGGTCAGCCCGGCGGCGACGGTCACGGCCGCGGCGAGCGCGGCGAGCAGGCGGGTGCGGGGGGAGAGGGACGGGCGGGCGCGGGGGACGGGAGGCACCCGCCCACGATAGCGATCACGCCGATCCACGAGCCGCGCCCGGCCCCGCCGTCCCTGTGCCTGTTCCCGGTCCCGGTCCCTGTGCCTGTGCCTGTGCCTGTGCCTGTTCCCGGTCCCGGTCCCGGTCCCGGTCCCGTTGTCATTGCCGGAGCGCCGGCCGCTTACGGGGTGAGGACGACCTTGTTGCAGTCGTCCAGCTTGTTCTTGAACATCTCGTAGCCGCGCGGGGCGTCCTCAAGCCGCATGCGGTGGCTGATGACGAAGCTGGGATCGATGTCGCCCTTGCGGATCTTGCCCAGCAGGGGCTTCAGATATCGCTGGACGTGGCATTGTCCGCTTCTGAGCGTCAGCGACCGGTTCATCAGGGAGCCCATCGGGAACTTGTCGACCACGCCGCCGTAGACGCCGATCACGGATACGATCCCGCCGTTGCGGCAGGCCAGGATCGCCTCGCGCAGCGCGTACGGCCGTTCGGTCTCCAGCCGGGCCGCCTGCTTGACCCGGTCGTAGGCGTACATGGCGGGGACGGGACAGTGGGCCTCCATGCCCACGGCGTCGATGCACGCGTCCGGGCCGCGACCGGCGGTCATGTCCCGCAGCGCGTCGAGGACGTCGACCTCCTCGTAGTTGAGCGACTCCGCGCCCGCGCGCTCGGCGGTCTCCAGCCGGTAGGGGAAACGATCGATGGCGACGACCCGTTCGGCGCCCATCAGATAGGCGCTGGCGACCGCGAACTGACCGACCGGACCGGCTCCCCACACGGCGATCGTGTCGCCGGGCTTGATGTCGCACATCTCCGCGCCCATCCAGCCGGTGGGCAGGATGTCGGACAGGAACAGCACCTTCTCGTCCGGCAGGTCGTCCTCGATCTTGATCGGTCCCACGTCGGCGAAGGGCACGCGCGCGTACTGGGCCTGGCCTCCCGGATAGCCGCCGAGCATGTGGGAGTAGCCGAAGACGCCCGCGGGGGCGTGACCCATGAGCTTCTCCGCCATGCCCGCGTTGGGGTTGGAGTTCTCGCACACCGAGTACATGCCGTGCCGGCAGGAGGTGCAGTCGCCGCAGGCGATCGGGAAGGGCACGACCACCCGGTCGCCGACCTTCAGGGTCGACACCTTCGGGCCCACCTCCACCACCTCGCCCATGAACTCGTGGCCGAGGATGTCGCCCTTCTCCATGGTCGGGATGTGGCCGTCGTACAGGTGCAGGTCGGAGCCGCAGATCGCGGACGAGGTGACCCGGACGACGGCGTCGCGCGAGTTCAGGATCCTGGGGTCGGGAACCTCCCGGACCTCGACGGTGTTGCGGCCCATCCAGCAGTTGGCCTTCATGGAATTCTCCTCACGTCACGGCTTCACAGCGGCAGGGGCTGGGCGGGGCGCTGCATGACCTGCCGCAGCGCGTGGGTGCCCTCCGGGCTGCCTTCGGAGCGGACCACCTCGCCGGTCTCCATGACCTGCTTGAACCGGCGCAGGTCGTCGTGCACCTGCTGCTCGGGATGCTCGCCGAGCAACTTGGCGAGGGCCAGGCCCGCCCCGCCGCCCGGCGGGGCGTACGTGAGGTTCACCCGCACCTCCGTGCCGCGCCCGCCGGGGGCGTCGGAGAAGCGCACGGAACCGCTGTTGCCGATCGGTGAGCCCGGCAGGGAACGCCAGGCGATCAGCTCGCCGGATCTGTCCTCGACGATCTCCGCCTCCCACTCGACGGTCTTCAGGGGCCCCCTCGCCTTCCAGTGCGAGTGCCCGTCGCCGGTCGTCTCCACCGACTCCAGGTGCGCCATGAAGCGGGGAAGGTTCTCGAAGTCGTGCCAGTACCGGTACACCTCCTGGCGGGGGTGGTTGATCGTGATGGCCGCGCGCAGGCTCATCGGGCCCCTGCGCTCTCGCTCCGAGCGCCACGCCCGTAGCGCGGTGTACAGATCGACGGCTGTGATCCCGGCGACCGCCGCCATGGTGGTCGCGACGCGGCCGCGCCCTCGGCCGGTGCGCTCGGAGAGCGCCCGGTTCAGCGTCGTCAGGTCCATGAGGCCGCCCGCGAAGCGGGCCCACACCCAGGGGGCGGGGTTCCGGGTACCCAGCAGGGTCGCCGCGTGGAACATCTCCCGCACACCCACCAGTGCCACCGTGCTCCGGACCTGAGCCGAGTCGCCGACGCCGCAGAGCCGGCCGACGGCGCCGGGCGCGACGAGCGGCGCCACGCCCAGTCCCAAACTGGCCCAGCCCAGCGCGCGGGCGATCCGGTCGGTCGTGCGATCGTATTCTTCGCTCATGTCGCCTCCGTGTGGCTGGTCGCCTCTCGTCGATGCCGTCGCGCCCGGCTCCCCGGTGAGCGCCCGTCCCGCCGGTGTGCCCCGGGATCCGGTCGACCGGCGAGCCCTTGGAGTCGTCGATCGGTGTCCCGCCGCACTCCTCGACGGGCGCGGGCCGGTCGACGACCATGATCTTGCCGGCGTGCCCGACGGTCGCCGAGGGCGTGGCCACGGGCCCGGCCGGGCCGATGCCGTGGACGGCGACGGTCTCGCCGGGTATCGGACCGGCGAGTTCGGCGGCGCGCCGGCCGATGGGGAAGATGTCGTGATCCGCGGGGGACCACGGGGTCGTTCCGGCCGCCGGGGACTCTCCGGCCTTCGGTCCGCCGTGCCTGTGCCCGGCGTACGAGGAGATACCCCGCCTTTTCAGGCTGTCATCAATGCCGGTCGCGGAAAAGGGGCGGGAGGAAATGTCTGTTCAAGTTCCGTGCCGCCGACGACGCCCCGGTAACCGGTCGGCCATCATCTTCAAAACATCATTTTGCGGCAACCCCGGGTAAATTCTGGAGGCGGGCCGCCTTCGCCGCCCGACCGGCGGTTCCCGGCCGGAGATCTCCCGAAACATCCATCGCGGGACCGGCGGATGTGTGTTCGCCGATTCGCGCGTTACCGTGGCTTGGAGGATTTCGGGTTCCACTGGTGTCGTGAGCCGCCGCACTCCTCGGGAGTGCTTTGCATCTCCGCTGGTCAGCACGTACATTTTGATTTCGTGGTGGATGCCTCAGGTGTCCTTCCGCCGCCAGGGAATCGGTTGCCGGCGTGACCGTTCCGCTCGGGAGGTGTGTCATGTCAGATGCTCGTGAGATCAATGACATGCTGTTCGACGCAGTCAACGGGCATGACATGGACGAAATAATGGACTGCTATCAGGAAGACGCCGTCCTCGTCACGCCGGCGGGCATATCCGAAGGTCGCGAGCAGATCTCCTGGTATTACCAGCACCTCTTGACGGGTTTCCCCGACCTGCACGTCACCGCCTGGCACAAGGTGCTCTGCGACGAGCCGGCCATGAGCGAATGGACGATGACGGGCACTCACACCGGGCCCTTCCTCGTGCCCGACGGCTCCGTGGCGGAGGGCACCGGCCGCAAGATCATCATTCGGGGGTGCGGGGCCTGCTCGATCGACGACGGCAGGATCATCACTCACCGGGATTACTACGACCAGCTGGAGCTGTACAACCAGATCGGCTTCTGTCTCGAGACCGAGCCGGTGTGACCTCCCTCCGGGAGAGGCCTCAGGGCAGCCGCCACACCGCGGGGAGGCCCTTGCCCGCGCCCTCCCCGGAGTAGTCGTGCACGACCTCCAGCAGCTCGGCCATCCGGGCCTGCCAGGTGATGTTCACCGGAAGGTCCGCCAGTGACGACAGCAACGCCTCGTAGTCGTCGCACTCGATCACGTGGAACAGGTCCTGGCCGCTGCGCCAGATCGTCCACTCGTGCGCGCCGCCCCTCCTGATGGCCTCGGCCAGCTCGGCGGGCACCTCCCGGTGTGCCTGGTCGTATTCGGACTCCCTGCCCGGCTTGACCCGGGTGTGCAACGCGACGCGCATGCCGTACCTCCGTGAAGTTGTAGACCGTTATAGCAGTCATCCGATGTATGAGTGCTAGGGGAGGGCGGGCAGGCGGCGGTCGTGCAGCCAGCCGGCGAACAGCTTGTCCAGCGGATGCGTCGTGCGGAGCGCGGCCAGCGCGGTGAAGGCGCCGGTGGTGACGGTCCCGTGGCGGTGCCCGGCCGTCCACTCTCTGAGCAGCGCGAAGAAGGGCTCGTCGCCGACGGTGCGCCGGAGCGCGTGCAGGGTGAGCGCGCCGCGTTTGTAGACGCGGTCGTCGAACAGCCGCCGGGGGCCCGGGTCGGCCAGCACGAAGTCCTGGGGGAGCGCGGAGAGGCGGCGGTGCCAGCGGTGCGCGTGGTCATCGGATGACAGGCCGCCCGAGCTCTCCGACCAGATCCACTCGGCGTACGAGGCGAACCCCTCGTGCAGCCAGATGTCGCTCCAGTCGGCCACCGTCAGGCTGTTGCCGAACCACTGGTGGGCCAGCTCGTGGGCGACCAGCCGCTCCTCGCTCCGCCTGCCGTCCACGTGGTTCACCCCGAAGATCGACATGCCCTGCGCCTCGACCGGGATCTCCAGCTCGTCGTCCACGACCACCGCGGTGTAGGAGCCGAACGGGTAGGGGCCGAACCGCTCGCGGAAGACCTCCATCATCCGGCCCTGGCGCTCGAAGTCGTGGCGCACCCGCGTGGCGTACCTGACGGGGAAGAACAGCCGCATCCCCGGGGCCGGCTCGGCCTGCTGGTAGCGGCCGATCTGCACGCTCGCCAGGTAGGAGGCCATCGGCTCGGCCTGCTCGTACACCCACGTGGTCGTCGAGGCCGCCCGGCGGCTGGAGACCAGCTCCCCGTTGGCGACCACCTGGTACGCGGAGGCGGTGGTGACCGAGATTCGGTAGGTGGCCTTGTCGTCGGGCCGGTCGTTGCACGGGAACCACGAGGGCGCCCCGATCGGCTGGCTGGCCACGATGACGCCGTCGGTGAGCTGCTCCCAGCCGAGCCCGCCCCAGTGGCTGGTCACCGGCTGGGGGGTGCCCGCGTAGCGGATCTCGACGGTGAACCGGCCGGGCCGCAGCCCGGCGGGCGACAGGTGGAGCTTGCCCCCGCGATGGGTGAAGCGCACCGGCGCGCCGTCGACCAGCACGCCGCTCACCCGGAGGGCGCCGAGATCGAAGGCGACCCGGGTGAGCCGCCGCAGCGCCACCGCGGAGATCCGGGCCACCCCGCCCAGGCGGTTGGGGCCCACCCGGTAGTCGAGGGTCAGGTCGTAGTGCTCCACCCGGTAGCCGTCGTCGCCGTGCATGGGGAAATACAGCTGGGGGATGGAGGTCGTGCTCAGAACCACACCGGCTTCCTCTGTTCGCGCGCTATCTTCGCCGGGCCCACGCCGCGATCGGGTTGCCGAACCAGCGGGTCCCGGCGGGCACGGACTCGCCGCGCATCACCAGGGACGCCGGTCCGACCGTGGTGTTCTCCCCGATCGTCGCCGCGGGCAGGACCACCCCGTGGGGTCCGAGTGTGGATCCGTCCCGCATGACGACAGTATCGATGCTCATCACGCGGTCGTGGAACAGGTGTGTCTGCAACACGCATCCCCGGTTCACCGACACCCCGTCGCCCAGGCTGACCAGGTCGACCTCGGGCAGCCAGTAGGTTTCGCACCACACGCCCCTGCCCACCCGCGCCCCCAGGGAACGCAGCCACAGGTTCAGCGGCGCGGTCCCCAGCCAGCGCTGGGCGAACCAGGGCGCGGCCAGCACCTCCACGAAGGTGTCGGCTAGCTCGTTGCGCCACACGAACGAGCTCCACAGCGGCCGGTCGCCCACCGCGATCCGGCCCACCAGGACCCACTTGGCCACGGTCGCCGTCGCCGCGGCGAGCACCCCGCCGCCCAGCACCGCCACGCCCGACAGGAGCGCCGCCACCGCGAAGCCGTAGGCCCCCGCCAGCCACTCCAGGGCCGCCGCGACGAGCACGGCCACGGCGACCGTGCACATCACCGGCACCACGCGGCACACCTCGACCGCGGCGCGGGCGAACCTCAGCCTCGGCGGCGGGTCGTAGGTGCGGCTCCGGTCGCCCCCCTCGGCGGCCCTGCGCAGCTCCACCGGCGGCATCCCCAGGTACGAGGAGCCCGCCTTGGCCTTCTTCGGCGCCGCCGACAGCACCGCGACCAGCCCGTCCTTGGGCACCTTGCGCCCCGGCGCGGTCATCCCCGAGTTGCCGAGGAACGCGCGCTTGCCGATCCGCACGTGGTCGACCCGCAGCCGCCCGCCCTCCAGCTCGTACGGCGCGACCATCGTGTCGTCGGCGAGGAAGGCGCCGTCGCCGACCGAGGTCATCGACGGCAGCGCCAGCACCGTCGACAGCTCCACGTCCCGGCCGACCTTCATGCCCAGGGCGCGCAGCCAGGCGGGGGTGACCATGCTCGCGTACAGCGGGAACAGCCAGACCCGCGCCATCGACATCAGCAGGCCCGTCGCCCACGCCTGCCAGGCCTGGCGGCTGTGCACCGGGTGCTGCCCGGCGTGCAGGCCGGCCGACAGCAGCCGCACCGAGGCCACGGTCAGCAGGGCGAGGGTGGCCATCGAGGCGACGGTGGCCGCCGGCACCCCGTACAGGACGGAGGTCAGGGAGGGCGCGCCGCCGCGCAGCAGGATGGCGAGGCCCGGCAGCACGGCGATCACCGGGAAGGCGCTCAGGACCAGCGCGGACAGGCCGTAGGCCGTCGCCCAGTGCCACGAGCGCGGCGGGCGGGCGGCGGACGGCGGACGGGCCTTGCCCATCCGGCTCGCGGGCACGCCCGCCCAGCGCTCCCCGGACGGCACCGAGCCCGCCACCGCCGAACCGGGCGCGACCTGGGCGTTCTTGCCGATCTTCGTGCCGGGGAACAGGGTCGTACGGGCGCCGACCGTGGCGGAGGCGCCGATCTTGATCTCGCCGACGTGCACCTGGTCGCCGTCGATCCAGTAGCCGTTCAGGTCGACCTCGGGCTCGACGGCCGCGTACCTGCCCAGCTTGAGCATTCCGGTGATCGGCGGCATCGAGTGCAGGTCCGCGTCGTCGCCGACCTGGGCGCCGAGCGCCCGCGCGTAGTGGGTGAGCCACGGGGCGGTGGACACCTCGCCCACCCCGAGCCGCTCGGAGAGCTGCTCGGCGAACCACAGCCGCAGGTGCGTGCCGCCGCCCCGGGGGTACGTGCCGGGCCTGAGCTCGCGCAGCAGCAGCCGGGCGCCGCCCGCGGCCAGCGCGATCCGCCCCGCGGGGCTGACGAACAGCAGCGCGCCCGCCAGCACCCACCACCACGAGACGACCGGGGCCCAGGGCAGGCCCACCAGGTTGTTCAGCGCGGCCAGCGCCACCACCCAGCGCAGCGCGCCGACGCTGAGCAGCGGCACGGTGAGCGCCGCCTGCGCGATCGCGGCGCGGCGCGGCATCGGTGTGACGATCCGGTCGGTGGTCACGATCTCCGGCGCGTCGAGCGCCGACAGGTGCCTGCCGAGCTGGGGCAGCGTCGGGTTGTCGTAGACGTCGCCGACGGTGACCGCCGGGTAACGGGTCCGCAGCGTGGAGACCAGCCGCGCCGCCGCGAGGCTGGTGCCGCCCTCGGCGAAGAAGTCGCCGTCGACGCCGCCCAGGATGTCCATCCAGCACTCGGCCACCCACGGGTCGACGTCCGGCACCCCGGCGTCGGGCGTGCCCGTCTTCTTGGGCAGCGGCCAGGGCAGGGCGTCCCTGTCGATCTTCCCGGAGGTGCGTGTCGGGAGCTCGTCCACCAGGGCGATCCTGGGGACCAGCGCGGCGGGCAGGGAGTGGCGGAGGCGGTCTCTGGCGTCCTCCTGGTCGAACCCCTCACCGGGCACGACGTAGCCGACGAGCAGCTGGTGCCCGCCGCCGGTCGTGCGGACCGCCGAGGCCGCCCCGGCGACCCCGGGCAGCGCCTGCAGCGCCGCGTCCACCTCGCCCAGCTCGATCCTGCGCCCGCCGAGCTTGATCTGCTCGTCGGCCCGCCCGACGAAGATCAGCCCCTCGGGCTCCGCCCTCACCAGGTCGCCGCTGCGGTAGGCGCGCTCCCAGCCGAGCGACGCGAGCGGCGCGTACTTCTCCGCGTCCTTGACCGGGTCCAGGTATCTGGCGAGCCCGACCCCGCCGATGACCAGCTCGCCGGTCTCGCCCATGGCCACCGGCTCGCCGTCCTTGCCGACGACGGCCAGGTCCCAGCCCGCCAGCGGCAGCCCGATCCGCACCGGGCCCTCCCCGGTCAGCGGCGCCGCGCACGCCACCACCGTCGCCTCGGTCGGGCCGTAGGTGTTCCACACCTCGCGCCCCGGCACGGCCAGCCGCTCGGCCAGCTCCGGCGGGCACGCCTCGCCGCCGAAGATCAGCAGCCGTACGTCGTCGAGCGTCTCGACCGGCCAGAGCGCCGCCAGGGTCGGTACGGTCGACACGACCGTGATGCCCATGTCCAGCAGCCACGGCCCCAGGTCCATGCCGGTGCGCACCAGCGCTCGCGGCGCCGCCACCAGGCAGCCGCCGTAGCGCCAGGCCAGCCACATCTCCTCGCAGGAGGCGTCGAACGCCACCGACAGCCCCGCCAGCACCCGGTCACCGGGCCCGATGGGCTCCCCGGTGAGGAACAGCCGCGCCTCGGCGTCCACGAACGCCGCCGCGTTGCGGTGGGTCACCGCCACGCCCTTGGGCCTGCCGGTGGATCCGGAGGTGAAGATGATCCACGCGTCGTCCTCGGGCCCCGGCCGGCCGCTGCCCCGGCCCCGGTCCCTGTCCCGGCCCTCGCTCGGCATCGCGTCCCTGTCGCGGGCCGCCGAAAGGAGCGTCGTGGCGGCGCTCCCCGGGGCGGCGGGGGCGCCGTACCGGCGCCCGTCGTACGGGCCCGTGCCGTGCAGTTCCGCCGCGTAGTCGAGCTCCGACCCGCCGGGGCTTCGGGGTTCCGAGGCGAGACGCCCGGGGCCGGGGGCGGGGTCCGGGGCGGCGGCGCGACCGCCGGAGTGGTGAATCTCACATTCGGGGTCGTGCTCGCCGCCTTGCTCACCGGCGCGCTCGCCGTGGCCGGTTCCGTGCGCCGCGCCGTCGCCGGGCGAGGGGGTGCCCAGGTGCTCGTACGGGTCGCCGTAGGGGGTGATCTTCCCGCCGTCGCCGATGACGGCGCGGACGCGGGCCTCGCCGAAGACCAGGTCAGCCCGCTCCTCGGGGTCGTCGGCGTCCACCGGGACGTAGGCGGCCCCGGCGGTGAGCACGGCGACGATCGCGACGTACAGGCCGACGGTGCCCGAGGGGATCCGTACCCCGACCCGGTCACCGCGCCCGACCCCGGCCGCCCGTAGTTCCAGGGCCATCCGGCCCGCCTCGGCCCGTAGCTCGGTGTAGTCGAGACGGGTCCGCCCGTCGTCCAGGGCGAGCGCGTGAGGATGACGTCGCGTGGTCTGATCGAGGATGTCCAGCAACGTCCTGGCCTGCGGCGCGGTCCCTCCCGGCAGGAGTGCTCGCGACGGCGTGCCGGTGACCGCTGGTAACGGAATCACTGTCTTCCCCCATGTGTACGACGCCCTGTGGGCCCGGGACAGCCTACGTGCACAGGGTTAATACGTTTCGTCCGTGCGGCCGTACCTCGCATGAATCTTCCCTTTCGGGCATCTTTCACCCAGACGACCTGGTCGTTGACGCCTCTCCGGTCCGGACCTAAACTCAACACACAATGAATTAACCGCTACGGGGACCTCGGGCGACGGTCGTACGCCTCCGGCGGCCCCCGGCACCGGAGCGTGACGCGATGCGCAGGACACCCGCCGCCGTCGGAACCGCGATCTTCTTCGCGCTGGCACCGGGCACCGTCGCCGGGCTCCTGCCCTGGTGGATCACCCGCTGGGAGGCGGGGGACCTTCTGACCTCGGCGCCGCCCTGGGTCACGGTGTCGCTGCGTCTCGCCGGCGCGGCACTCGTCCTCGCCGGGACCGCGGTGCTGGTCAGGGCGTTCGTCCGGTTCGTCGTGGAAGGCCTCGGCACCCCCGCCCCGATCGCGCCCACCGAGCACCTGGTCGTCGGCGGGCTGTACGGACACGTCCGCAACCCGATGTACGTGGCGGTCTTCGCGATCATCGGCGGGCAGGCGCTGCTGCTGGGCCGTCCCGTCCTGTTACTGTACGCCGCCGCCGTGGCCGTGCCGGTCGTCGCGTTCGTCCGCTGGTACGAGGAACCGGCCCTGCGCCGCGCGTTCGGCCCCGACTACGAGAGATACCGCGCGGCGGTGCCCGGCTGGTGGCCACGCTCGCGCGCCTACGAGCCCTGATCGATCATCGCGCACCGGCGGCCGCCCGTGATGTCGCCGTCGGCCGTCCCTTCCGATGTCGCGGGGCCACGGCGGGAGGACGAATCAGCGGGTGTGATGTCACGTTTTCCCGTCTCACGCGGCGTCCGGACAGCGGCCGGTGCCGCCGTCCGCATGATCAACCGGTCACGACGCCTATCGCCGCGACGAGATAGAGACCTCCGGCGGAGGAGACCACGACTCCGGCGGCGGCCGGAGCCCAGGCCAGCGCCGTGGAGGCCCGGGACCACCCGCGGGTTCCCCGGGTCAGCAGCGCGTACCCCCGGATCGTCACGACGCCCACGCCGGTCAGGGTGAGGGCCATCCCCAGGCCGAAGGCGGCGACGAGCACGACGGCGTCGAAGGCCCGGCCGGTGAGCAGCCCGCTCATCAGGACGACGAAGGCCGACGGCGAGGGCAGCAGCCCGCCGGAGAGGGCGAGCGCGAGGAGGCCCCGGCGTGACCAGGGATCCGTCCCGCCCTCGACCTGATGGCCGTGTCCGTGTCCATGGCCATGCCCGTGGCCGTGGCCGTGGTCGTGGTGGGTCTGCAGCCGGTGCCGCCTCCGTTCCCGCAGGTGGCGGTAGGTGAGATGGGCTCCGACGCCGATCGTGACCAGTCCGGCCGCGACCTGCATCCAGGCGGTGACGTTCTTCGTGCCGAAACTCGCGGCACCGCTCAGTCCCACCCAGGCGAACGCCAGCACCAGCACCGAGAAGGTGTGCATCAGCGCCACGATGACCCCCAGGCGCAGCGCGTCGCGGTAGCCGCCCCGGGTGCCGACCAGATAGGCCGCCGTGACGCTCTTGCCGTGGCCGGGGGCGACCGCGTGCAGGGCTCCGGCGACGAGCGCGATGGCGAGGATCACCCAGAAGACGCCCCGGTTGTCGAAGAGCGAGACGAACCGGCTCTCGAAGCCGCTGAACTCCGTCACGACCGCCCGCCCGTCCCGCGCCGCCTCCACAGCATGGCGAGCACGCCCGCTCCGGCCAGCAGTACGGCGGCCCAGACGACGACGGCCGTCCCCGGGGGCATGCCACTCCCGCCCGCGCCGGAGAAGGTCAGGCGCCGGGTGCTCTCGGCCTCGGTGAGAAGCGTCTGCCCGGGGGTCGCGGGGGTCTCGGCGACGAGCATCGTCCGGTACGCCTTGTTGAGGTCGATCAGGGTGGCGACGGTGACGTCCACCTGCGTGACCGGGCTCCGGCAGTCGAAGACGAACCGGGCGCCGTCGGTGACCAGCGCCCGGAGCTCCTCCAGACGGCTCTCGCACCGCCGGCCGCCCTGGGCGACCGTGACCCGGTCCAGCAGGTAGTCACGCAGGGCCGGCGACCGCTCCAGTTTCTGCTCGCCGGTCAGCTCGGTCGACACGGTGCCGGTGGCCGGGTCCTCGAACGCCCCGATCGACTGCCCGAGGGCGACCCAGTCGTCCTCGGCCGCGAACCACGAGATGGTCACGCGCGAGCCGTCGGCTCCGATCCGCGCGGTGGACGGCGGCCCGAAGGGGTGGGCGGCGGCCGGCGTGGCCCAGCCGCCCAGGGCGCAGACGAGCAGCACGCCCGCCAGCACCCGGGTGTGGATTCTCAACGGATCTCCTGTTCGCACGACTCCGGCACGACTCCGGCACGGCTCCGGCGCGACGCCGACATGGCTTCGGCACGGCGCCGGCATGACACCGGCACGGCGCCGGCATGGCTCAGGCGTGGCGCCGGTACCTCCGGGCGCGGGGCCGCCGTCACGGCCGCCCCGCGCCCGGAGAGGTCACTACCTGGTGACCGTGATGACCGGACTCGTGATCTTCTGGTTGGCGCTGTCCAGGTACACCACGTAGGTGCCGCCCTTCTTCGCCTTGCTCGGCAGCCTGAAGGTGTAGGTCAGGCGGCCCAGCTCGTCGGCGGTCCGGACGCCGACCGAGTCGTCCCTGTCGTGCCCGTGTTCCCTGTCGCGGTCGTCGGCCTTCTTCAGGAAGACGGACACGCGCTCGCCCGGGTCGTAGCCGTACGCGGAGACCGTGAGCTCACCACGCGTCCCGACGGTGGTCTTGTCGACGGTGACCTGCTCGCCGACGGTGTTCTCCGGGGTGCGGACCTCGTTGACCGTGCGCTCGCCCGCCTTGTTCTTGCGGATGACGAAGCCGTCGTGGTGCTCACCGTTGGCGTAGCGGGCCTCGAACGTGATGCGGTCGGCCTCGACGTCGATCAGCTGGTAGAGCTGGGTGTTCTCGCTCTTGCTGACGACCTCGGCGCCGTTGCCGGTCCAGTTCTCGCCGTTGTTGAGGGCGTACATCTTGCCGCCGGAGACCGACACGACGTAGGCGACGCCGTTGTTGACCGTGACCGACTTGCGGGCGGTGGCCACGTTGCCCCGGCCGTAGGAGTGGTCGTGGCCCTGCAGGACCAGGTCCACACCGTACTTCTCGAACAGCGGGCCCCACTGGGCACGCACGGCGGGGTTGTTACGGGTGCCGGTGGTGGAGTAGACGGGGTGGTGGAAGGTCACCACCGTCCACTTGTTCGGGTTGTCCTTGAGCAGGCCCTCCAGCCAGGTGGCCTGCGCGGCCATCAGGGCCGGGACGCCCTGCACGTTGGAGTCCAGGCCGATGAAGCGCACGCCCTGGTAGTCGACGGTGTAGGCGGTCTGCTTCAGCTCGGGGTTGCCCGGCCCGTTGTCCGGATAGGGGAACTGCGGCCGCCAGAAGGTGGACAGCCCGCCGCTGTACTCGTGGTTGCCGGGGATCGAGATGTTGTTGACCTGGCTGTCGATGAAGCCGCCGGCCTTGTACCACTGGCCCCACTGCTCCTCGCTGTTGGCGGAGTCGATGAGGTCACCGGCGTTGACGATCATCTTCGCCTGCGGGCGGTCGGCGAACGCCTGGCGGAAGACACGCGGCACCGCCGAGTCGATGTAGTTCTGCGCGTCGCCGTAGTAGATGAACGAGAACGGCTGGAGGTCGGCCGCCGCGGTGGTGAAATCGCTCCACTCGGCCCAGTTGGTGCCGTCGCCGACCCGGTAGGTGTACCGGGTGTTCGGCTTCAGGCCCGCGAACTCCACCGTGTGGTAGATGGAGGCGTACCCGAGGGTGGTGTTGACCGGGGTGGTGCTGGTCGCCTTGACGTTGACGACCGCGCCCGCGGCCGGTGCGACCGCGCCGAGGGCGCGCGGTGCCTCGAGGATCTCCGCCTGCGCCGACTCGGCGTCGGTCACGGCCCGCCAGGTGACCTTCTGGCTGGTCGAGGGGGTGGTGGTCGGGGTCAGGATGACACGGTCGGGCATGGGGGAGGGCTTGTGGATGTCGGCGGCGGGATATTTCGGCGGCGCGGCCGCGCCGAACGCCACCGGGCTGAACGCCAGGCCGCCGAGGAGCAGCACGCCCGCGCCCGCCGCCGTCAGCTTCGTTCGCCGGGATCCGGTGGGCCGGGGCACGTTGACTTCGCCCATCATGAGCTCTTTTCCGGGGGAGGAATACATTGCCCACCGAGAGAGTGCGGTGGACGTCCGTATTGATCCAGAAAAGATCATCAAATGCCCGTATAGAGCATTGCGTCCGGATGAACATGTTCCCTCTGGAACCTGTGGCCCCAGCCGCACCACCGATGTCGCCGGAAGTCCGCGCGCTCGCCACCCTCCGTTGCCCGCGCGTTCCGCGGACCACCCCTATGGTGTGGCCGACCAGCCGTCGAACAGCGGAATCGCTCCCCGGGTGAAGAGCCGCTTCCCGAGGAACAGGATGTCCCGTTGACCGTCACCCGTCAGGCCGGTACCCGGCGGCCCGCCCGCCGCTGGATTCCGCTTCTCGGCCTCGTGGCGCTCGGGACGCTGTTCCCGTCGTCGACCACGGCGGGGACGGCGGGGCCGACGATCAAGGACGAGACCTTCGTCACCGCGCGGACGAGCGGGATCCTGCACATCGAGGCGGGGGAGTGCTTCACCGATCCGGCCTACTCCGGGGAGGCGGCCGAGGTCGTCGTGCTGTACACGCCCTGCCACGAGCGGGCGGCCAACCAGGCGTACGGCTTCGTGCACGCTCCCGAAGGCGAGTGGGATCCGGCCGCGCTGAGCGCGTTCGCGTGGCGGAGCTGCCGGCGGGGGTTCGACAGCCACTGGAGCGGCGAGCCGGCCTCGGGACTGAACTTCTACCCGGTCCTGCCGACCAGGGAGACCTGGGCCGGCGGCGACCGCGACGTCATGTGCGTGGTCTACAGCCCCGACGGCCCGATGGACGGCTCGGCGCTCCCCGCGGCGAGATGAGCCCCGTCCACACCGGAGCCGGTCCCGCGTGCGGTGTCGCCGCCGGACGAGGGAGTGCCCGGGGGAAGCGAGGCGTGGTCAGAGGCCTGACGGCAGCCATCCCCTGGCGGCCGCGAGGTATCCGGCCTGGAACCGGCTGCGGGCCTCGAGCCGTTCCATCAGCTCGGCGGTGACGCGCCGCAGGGTGCGCACCGAGACGTCGAGCCTGCGGGCCACCGCCTCGTCGGTCAGCCCCGTCGAGAGCAGGCGGAGCACCTCGCGCTCCTGGCCGCTGAGGCCCTTCTCGTCGCGCCTGCGCTCCCCGCCGAGAGGGCTGGCGGCCCCCCAGGTCTGCTCGAACAGGGCGATCAGGGCGGCGACGACGCCCGCCCCGCGCAGCAGGACCGCTCCGTCGCCGCTGTTCGCGGGGTCCGTCGGGAGCAGGGCCGCCCGCCGGTCGAAGATGAGCATCCGAAGCGGAAGGCCGGGCGTGGTGCGGACCTGGCCGCCGTTCCCGGTGAGCCAGGTCGCGTATCCGGTGGTCGCCTGGTCGTTGCGGACGCTGTCGGGGTAGATGATGCGGATCGCCACGCCGCGGTCGAGCAGTGCCTCGTCCAGCGGGCGGCTGGCCGCGATGTTCTCCGGGGTCTGGGCGCTCTTGGACTCGAATCCGAGCAGCTCCTGCCGGCACTCGGAGACCAGTTCCTCGATCCTGCCGCGGATCGTGTCGATGCCGGCGAGCGTCTCGGAGCCGTCGCCCGAGCGCGCCGGGTGCTGGTCGCCGTAGGCCGCGATCATCTGGGCGACGGCCGTCCGGCTCCGCTCGATCTCCTGCTGCTTGGCCAGCAGCGCGGCCTCCTCCCGGGCCAGCAGTGCGGCCAGCCCCACCTCCGGGCGGACCAGGCGCAGCACGTCCGGCTCCTCCCACGAGGGGCGCAGGAGCGACAGCTTGGCCAGCTCGTCCAGGGTGGCGCGGATCCGGTGGACCGGCCATCCCAGCTCCAGGCTCAGCTCGGTCACCCCGTGGGAAGGGTTCTCCAGGATGGTGCGGTAGACGGTTTCCTCGGCGGACCCGATGCCAAGCAGCATGAGCACGACCCCTTCACGGTTCGAGCATGACCGAGACACGATCCGATGGGCGGGGCCCACGACGATCGCAGTCTGAAACTAACCGGGCGCAGTGATGACGGGGTTATGCGATCGTCCCGATTTCTCCCCAGGTGCTCCGGCTTTTTGAGGATCTCCCGGGCGGGGATTCCGGGGGTCTCGCGAGGTGTCGTCCGGGGGTCGCCGGCGCCGGGGCGCGGGAGCGCGGCGCGATGGCATGATCCTGCCACGCCATGGACCTGCCAGGGGAAATGCCTGGTGAATTCGCCTCGCGCGAACCACGGTCGATTCATGTATCTCATCAACGCGCGCCTGCGCGCCCCCGAGATCGAAGGCCACCTGGCCCCGGCCGGCGGGCGTATGCCCGCGCGTGAGCTCCGACGGCTGCTCCTGGCGCTGGCGGAGCCCGCTGACGGGATAGAGCACATCTACAGCGAGGACCATCCGGCCGGAATCCACCTCGGTCTCTTCATTCGCAGGCGCACCCTCGACGAGGCCGAGAGCGTGGCGGCCCGGCTGTGCCTGCGCGCCCTCGGCCGCGTGTCCGAGCTCGCGGGCTGGTCGCTGGTGGCCTGCGGCACCGATCTCAATCTCGCGCTTGGACGCCTCAAGGCGTTCGAGGAGGAGGCCTGTCAGCGTCCTGCCATTGCAGCGCGCTGACAGGTCCCAGGCCTTCCGGAATCCTCCCGATCGACCAAGAATCAAAGTGTCAGAACGAAGCGGGAAATGTCCGGAAAAGTTGATCCGGAGAGCACCCGTGAAACAGGAAAAGGGCGCCGAGAATCGCCGAATGAAAGGAAAGAAGAACAATGAGTACCACGCTCCGTTCAATCGCCCCCGTCCTCGGCGTCCTCTCGCTCACCGCCACCCCCGTCGCCGCGGCCGTGCCCGGAGTGAGGGCCGGCCTCGCGGCCACCGCGGCCCTCACCCCGGCCGGTGGAGCCGGATGGCAGTGAGCCGACCAGGAGAAACCCAAGAAAACCATTCGTCACGGGCACCGCGCCCGAGAAGTCGTCCGGGAGGCGACCACCGTGAAGCATCAGGAAGTCGAGTTACTCGCCCTCGGTGCAGGGCCGTCCAACCTCGCCCTCGCCGTGGCCCTCGAAGAGCTCGCTCCGGATCTGGCGACCAGAACGCTGATCATAGAACAGCACGAGGACGTGGTCTGGCAGCGGGGAATGCTGCTGCCCTGGACCCAGAGCCAGGTCTCCTTTCTCAAGGACCTGGTCACGCTGAGAAACCCGCAGAGCAGATTCTCCTTCGTGAATCACCTGCACTCCGTGGGAAGGCTCACTGAATTCGTCAATCTGGGCAGTTTCACTCCGTACAGAATGGAGATCTCGAACTACCTGCTCTGGGTGGCCGAGTCGCTCGCCCAGGTGCGCATCGAGTACGGGCGGCGCTGCGTGTCGGTCGAGCCGATCATGGCCGAGGACGGCGGCGTCGAGAGCTGGGTCGTCCGGCTCGCCGACGGGTCGACCATCGGCTGCCGCACCCTGGTGGTCGGCGCGGGCCGTGACGCGCACATCCCCGAGGTGTTCGGGACGATCCCCCGCGAGCGGATCATCCACAGCACCGAGTACAGCCGGAAAATCGCCGGGCTCGACCACCAAGCCCCGCACCGGGTCGCGGTCATCGGCGGCGCGCAGAGCGCGGCCGAGATGCTGTGGGCCACCCACCAGAACATGCCCAACGCCCAGTGCACGATGATCATGCGCTCCATCGGCCTCAACGGCTACGAGAGCAGCAAGTTCACCAACGAGCTCTTCTACGCCTCCTTCGTCGACGAGTTCCACCGGTCGCGCCCCGAGGCGCGGCGCCAGCTCCTCGGTGAGATGCACCGCACCAACTACGCGGGCCTGTCCCCGGGCCTGCTCGAGAACCTCTACCGGCAGATCTACCTGGAGCGCCTCGTCGGGCAGGAGCGGATCCGGATGATCACGATGGCCGAGATCGCCGGGGCCAGGGTCGAGGGCGACGAGATCGTCCTCACCCTCCAGGACAGGAAGAGCGGCGGCTACGACGAGCTGCCCTGCGACGTCCTGCTGCTCGGCACCGGCTTCGACCGCCGGATGCCCACGCTGATCCGCGACCTCGCCGCCAGGGCCGGCCTCGACGAGATCGGCGTCGACCGCTTCTACAAGCTCTCCCTGCCCGTCGGCTCGGACGCCGCCTGCTACCTGCAGGGCGTCAACGAGGACACGCACGGCATCGCCGACTCCCTGCTCAGCACGCTGGCCAATCGGGCGGAGGAGATCGTCTACGACATCCGGGACAGTGCCGCCGCCGCCGAGCTCCTGACGCCGTTCGCCCTCCCGGTCGCCTCCTGATCCCCTCCGAACCCTTCGAGGAGAACCCCCGTGGACCTCCGTTCCTATGACCCTGCCCACCTGCGCCAGGACAACGGCCTGCTCGCCAAGCGGCTGATGCCCTGGGAGACGCTGAACGCCCCGTTCGAGGGTGCCTGGTGCGTCATCGAGCCCGGCACCGCCTCGACCCGGCACGCCCACCACGAGTACGAGATCTTCATCGCCGTCTCCGGCGAGGCGGTCCTGGAGAGCGAGGGCGAGAGCTCCGCCTTCTCCGCCGGAGACGTCGTCTACTTCCCGCCCGGCACCGACCACCGGGTCGTCAACGACGGCACCGCCGCCTTCCAGATGTACGGCATCTGGTGGGACCACGACATGACCCGCACGTTCGAGACCCGCCACCAGGAGGAGAGATGACGGAGACGATCGTCATCGCCGCGACGCCGACGCCCAACGGGGACCTGCACGTCGGCCACATGGCGGGCCCCTACATCGCCGGCGACGTCTACGCCCGCTACCTGCGGGCCGACGGCCGCCCCGTCAACTACAACACCTGCACCGACGACAGCCAGTCGTACATGATCTCGACCGCCCGCAAGCACGGCACCACGCCCGCCGAGCTGTGCTCGACGTCCACCGCCCGCATCCAGCGGTCGGTGGAGGCGATGGGCATCTCCCTGGCCCCGATGCCGCCCATCGACGACGTCTACCGAAAGACCGTGCTCGACTTCGTCACCGCCCTGCACGAGCAGGGCCGGTTCGAGCTGCGGACCGTGCGCATGCCGTACGCGGAGAACGCGGGAACCCACCTGTTCGACGGGCTGGTCAAGGGCGAGTGCCCGGCCTGCCTGACCGAGAGCTGCGGCGGGTCGTGCGAGGGCTGCGGTCACCCCAACCACTTCGACGACCTGGGCGACCCGCGCTCGGTCCTCGACCCCGCCGACCCGGTGACCTCGCGCGAGGTCACCGTCCTGGTCCTGCCCATCGAGAACTACCGGGAGGAGCTCACCGCCTACTACGCCGCCCGCGAGAACACCTGGAGGGGACACAGCAGGCAGCTCATCCGCGAGATCCTGGCCCGGCCGCTTCCCGAGATCCCGATCACGGTGCCGTCGCCGGGCTGGGGGATCGACGCCCCGTTCGCCGAGACGCCCGGCCAGATCCTCTACCCGTGGATCGAGGCGATGCCCGCCTCGATCTACAGCACCTGGAAGGCGGCCGGCGAGCCCGAGGGGCCCGTCGACCAGGCCTGGCTCGCGGAGAGTGGCAACGGCCTCGTCTACTTCCACGGATTCGACAACGTCTACTTCTGGGGCATGGTCGACCTGGTCATGCTGCTCGCCCACGGCGACCGCTACATCACCCCCGACACCAACGTCTGCAACGAGTTCTACGAGCTGGAGAACGAGAAGTTCTCCACCAGCCGCAACCACCTCATCCGCGGCGCGGACCTGGTCGCCGAGGTGCCGCGCGACCTCGTCCGGTTCTACCTCGCCCTGACCTGCCCGGAGGACCAGCGGGCCAACTTCACCAGGGAGGGGCTCGACAAGGTCACCGTCCGCAGGCTGCGCGAGCCGTGGAACGCGCTCGCCGACCGCCTCGACGCCCTCGTCACCGACCCGGGGGAGGAGCTCAAGGTCACCGCCGCCGGGCGCCGCCGGGCCGCGGTGGTCGTCGAGAGGTTCCGGCTCTGCTACGACCTCACCTCGTTCAGCCTGACCCGGGCGGCGGACGGCATCGTCACCCAGCTCGGAAGGCTGCTGACCGCCGAGCGCGACGAGCCCGGCGACCTCCTGATGGAGGTGCGCGCCTTCCTCGCCTGCGCCGCCCCCATCCTCATCGACGTCGCGGCCGAGGCCGAGGCGGCCGGTGTCGAGCTCACCCTCGACACCTCCGCGGAGACGATCGACGCCTTCCTGCTACCGCGACTGCCCGGGAGCCCCCGATGAAACTTCTCGCCATGGAAGCCAGACAGAACGCCACCTACTACCGCTCCCGCTACCAGCAGGTGCAGGACTACGGCGCCGAGCTCTACGTGCTCAACGGCATCGGCACCCCGGACTTCTGGCCCGGGGACCGCTACCGCGTCGTGGGCTCCCAGAACATCGACGACCTCATCACCGAGGCCAAGGAGTGGCACGAGCAGGAGCGCTTCGACGGGATCATCACCTTCTCGGAGTCGGCCGTGACCACGGTCGCGGCCGTCGCCGAGGCGCTCGGACTGCCGGGCGTGGGCGTCGAGGCGGCCAGGACCAGCCGCAACAAGCTGCTGATGCGCGAGGCGCACCGCGGGTACGACGCGCCGCATCCGGACTTCCGCTTCGTCACCGAGTTGGACGCGGCGCTCGCCGCCGCCGGCGACTTCGGCTACCCGGTCATCCTCAAGCCCACCCTGGGCGCCGCGAGCAACTTCGTGTTCAAGATCGACGACGCCGAGGAGATGGCGGAGCTGTTCCCGCAGGCGCTGGCCGGCATCGAGGGGATGTCGTGGTTCGAGATGGAGGCGCACGGCCTCGACCTCGGCCCGCACGGCCTGCTGGTCGAGGCCTTCCTCGACGGGGACGAGTTCCTCATCGAGGCCGTGGCCTGGGACGGCGAGGTCTATCTCGGCTCCATCGTGGACCGCATCACCGTCGAGGGAGGCACCTTCGACGACGACGTGCACCACGGGCCGACCTCGCTCACCCCCGAGCAGGTGGCCGCGGTCCACCGCGTGGTCAGGGCCGGGGCGCACTCCCAGGGGCTGCGGCGCAGCGTGCTGCACGCCGAGGTGCGCTTCCACCGGGGCGAGCCGTACCTGCTGGAGATCGCGATCAGGCCCGGCGGCGGCGGGCTGGACCTCATCGCCGAGATCACCGCCGCGCACAACCCGATCCGCGCCGTCATGGACGTGGCTCGAGGCGCGGCGCCCCGGGTGCGTCACTACCGGCCGACCGGCGTCCACATCACCGCGATGTGCCTGATGTGCGACGCGGGCCGGATCACCGCGATCGACGTGCCGGCCGAGGTCTCCGAGTCCGACAAGGTCTTCTTCCTCAAGATCACCGCCAGCCCCGGGGACGTCGTCCGGCGCCCGCCGGAGGGCAACAGCATCCTCGGCTTCCTGGGCACCACCGGCACCTCCCTGGAGGACGCCAGGGAGACGATGCTCGACTACGCCTCCAAGATCAACGTCACGCTCGTCCAGGACGGAGAAGTGTCATGACACAGCTGGCCGAGGAGGCGCCACCGCGGACTCTCCGCGTCGCCCGCACCCGCCGCTACCTGATGTGCCCGCCCACCCACTTCGACGTCGTCTACTCCATCAACCCCTGGATGAACCCCGACAAACCGGTCGACGGCGCGCTGGCCAGACTCCAGTGGGACGGCCTGCTGCGCGCCTTCCGCGCCCTGGGCCACCAGGTGGAGTTCATCGAGCCGCTGACCGGCAACCCCGACATGGTGTTCGCCGCCAACGGCGCGACGGTCATCAACGGCAAGGTGCTGTCGGCCAGGTTCCGGTACGAGGAGCGGGCCGCCGAGGGACCCGCCTACCTGGAGTGGTTCCGCGCCCGCGGCTACGAGACCCGCGAGGCGGTCCACGTCAACGAGGGCGAGGGCGACTACCTGCACGCCGGAAGGTACCTGCTGGCCGGCACCGGCTTCCGCACCGACATCCGCTCGCACCGCGAGGCGGAGAGGTTCTTCGGGATGCCCGTGGCGGGACTGAGGCTGGTCGACCCGCGCTTCTACCACCTCGACACCGCGCTGGCCGTGCTCGGCCGCGACCAGATCATGTACTACCCGGGGGCCTTCTCCAGGGAGAGCCAGGGCGTGCTGCGCGTCCTGTACCCCGACGCGATCATCGCCAACGAGGCCGACGCCGAGGTGTTCGGGCTGAACGCCGTCTCCGACGGCCGCCACGTCCTGATGCCGCCCGCGGCCACCCACCTGATGGGCGAGCTGCGCGAGCGCGGCTACGAGCCCATCGGCGTCGAGCTCTCCGAGCTGCTCAAGTCCGGTGGCAGCGCCAAGTGCTGCACCCTCGAACTCAGGGCGGCCCACTCATGATCGACTACAACGGGCGCCGCTTCACCACCGGCGGCGTCCCCTCCGGGGAACAGCACCCGATCGCCCTGTACCGCCAGGACGGCGACCTGCTGTGGGGCGAGTTCTCCGGCGGCCACGCCCGCCGGGGCAGCCTCACCGGTCTCTGCGCCCCCGACGGCACCCTCGACTTCGCCTACACGATGGTCCTCGACACCGGAGCCGTCGTGTCGGGCCACTGCCGCAGCACCCCCGAACTGCTCCCCGACGGCCGGGTCCTGCTCCACGAGACGTGGGAGCGCTTCGGCGCCCACGCGAGCAGCGGCGTCTCCCTCCTTGAGGAGATCGACCCCGACACGTTCACGCTGCCCCACCAGAGGATTGAGAGCTGACCATGACCCTGAACACCATCGCCCGCCCGAACATTGAGAAGCCCGTCAAGGGCGGCACCGTGACCTGGGCCTGCGCGCCCGGATTCCCCCCGTCCATCATCTTTCCCTTCACCCCGCCGGAGCGCTTCGGCACCCGCAACCTGCTTGAGTTCCAGATCCTGATGTACCGGCCGCTCTACTTCTTCGGCACGCACGGCACCCCCGAGGTCGACTACGACCTCAGCATCGGCGAGCCCCCGCAGTGGAGCGAGGACGGCCTGACCGTCACCGTCACCGTGAAGCCCTGGAAGTGGTCCAACGGCGAGACGATCTGCGCGGACAACGTCCTGTTCTGGGTGAACATGATGGCGGTCAAGGGCGAGCGCTACGGCGAGTACGTCCCGGGCTGCTTCCCCGACAACCTCGTCTCCTACGGCAAGCTCGCCGAGGACAAGGTCTACTTCACCTTCGACAAGGTCTACTCCAAGCGCTGGGTGCTGATGAACCAGCTCAGCACCATCACCCCGATGCCCAAGGCCTGGGACCGCACCGCCGACGGGCCGTCCGACGCCTCGTACGGCCTGGAGAACGTCGCCGCGGTCTACGACTTCCTGATGGGCGAGAACGGCGGCGTCATCGAGGAGGACAACTCCGACCGGGTGCACTGGGCGACGAGCCCGGTGTGGAGCGTGGTCAGCGGCCCGTGGCGGCTGAAGAGCTACACCATGGAGGGCGTCGTCACCTTCGTCCCCAACGAGCACTACTCCGGGCCGAACAAGGCGCACCTGGACGAGTTCCGGCAGATCCCCTTCATGTCCGACGGCGAGGAGTACCAGAAACTGCTGGAGGGGCCGGACGCGCCCGACGGCATCCAGGTCGGCTATCTCCCGCTGAGCTTCAGCACCGAGCCGACCGACGACCCCACCAAGGGCGGCCCCAACCCGCTGGGCGAGCACTACACGCTGGTCCCGCAGGCGGCCTTCTGCATCCGCTACATCCCGCTCAACTACAACAACCCGACCGTCGCCGGCAAGATGCTCGCCCAGACCTACATCCGGCAGGCGATGCAGCACGCGCTCGACCAGGACCGGGCGGCCCGCGACATCTACCACGGCTACGCCTACCGGCAGGACGGGCCGGTGCCCCGCTACCCGGTGAGCGACCTGGTCTCGCCCACCCTGCAGGGCTCGCCGATCCTGCCCTTCGACGCAGAGCGGGCCCGCGAGCTGCTGGAGGCCAACGGCTGGGACACCAGCACGACACCGGCGATCTGCGTCAACCCCGGCGAGGGCCCCGGCCAGGCCGGCGCGGGCATCCCCGGCGGCACCAAGCTCAGCTTCTCCCTCAGGTACGCCGAGGGCCGTCCCGCGCTCACCCGGCTGATGGAGCAGTTCCGCGACGACGCCGTCAAGGCCGGCATCGAGCTGCGGCTGCAGGAGGTCTACGGCTCGGTCCTGGTGGCCGAGGACGCCCCCTGCGTCGTCGGGCCCGACAGCCCCTGCCTGTGGGAGCTGAGCACCTGGGGCGGCGGCTGGGTCTACCACTATCCGAGCGGCGAGATCCTCTTTCGGACCGACGCCGGCGGCAACTTCGGCCACTACACCGACCCGAGGGCCGACGAGCTCATCGACCGCACCCTGACCAGCGACGACCCCGCGGCGCTCTACGAGTACCAGGACTACATCGCCGAGCAGGTCCCCGTCATCTTCATCCCGAACTTCTCCCTGCGGCTGTTCGAGGTGTCCAACAAACTCCGCGGCTTCGAGCCGATCAACCCCTTCGGGATGATCAGCCCGGAGAACTGGTACTACGTCGAGAACGGTGACTGATCTCCATGACGATCGCCGCGGCCCCCGTCGCCGTCATCCCCGCCCAGAACCTCATGATCCTCCTGCTGCAGCTCGGGCTGCTCCTGGGCCTGGCCACCGTCCTGGGCCGCCTCTCCGTCCGGTTCGGACTGCCGGCCCTGCTCGGCGAGCTCAGCGCGGGCATCCTGATCGGGCCCTCGCTGCTCGCCAACATCGCCCCCGAGTTCTCCGCCTGGCTGCTGCCCACCGACCCGGCCAGATTCCACATGATCGACGCCGTCGGCCAGCTCGGCGTCCTGCTGCTGGTCGGCCTGACCGGCATGCACCTCGACCTGGGCTTCATCCGGCGCCAGGGCAAGAGCGCCGCCTGGATCAGCGGCTTCGGGCTGATCATCCCGCTGGTCCTCGGCGTCTCGATCGGGTTCCTGGCCCCCACCGAGATGATCGCCGAAGGCGTGGACACCATGGTCTTCGCGCTCTTCATGGGCGTCGCGCTGTGCGTCAGCGCCATCCCCGTCATCGCCAAGGTGCTCATGGAGATGCGCCTGCTCCACCGCGACATCGGCCAGCTCATCCTGAGTAGCTCGGTCATCGACGACGTGGTCGGCTGGTTCCTGCTCTCGGTGGTCTCCGCGCTCGCCACCGCCGGGGCGCGCACCGGGCAGGCCGCGCTGACCGCCATCGCGCTGCTCGTCGGCATCGTGGCCGTCTCGGTCCTGCTCGGCCGCAGGGTGGTCGCCAAGGTGCTGCGCCTCGCCGACCGCGGCGGGAGCGCCACCACGATCGCCGCTGTGACGATCATGATCCTGCTCTCGGCCGCCGCCACCCAGTCGATGGGCTTCGAGGCCATCCTCGGCGCCTTCATCTGCGGCGCGCTCGTCGGCTCCTCCCCGGACCTGAAGGTCGCCAGGCTGGCACCCCTGCAGACGCTCGTCGCCGCGGTGCTCGCGCCGATCTTCTTCGCGACGGCGGGCCTGCGGATGGACCTGACCGAGCTGGCCAAGCCACCGGTGCTCATCGCCGGCATCGTGGTGCTGACCGTCGCCATCGCGTCCAAGTTCGCCGGCGCCTACCTGGGGGCCCGCATCGCCCGCCGTACGCGCTGGGAGGCCCTCGCGCTCGGCGCCGGCCTCAACTCCCGCGGGGTGATCGAAGTGATCATCGCGATGGTGGGCCTGCGCCTGGGCGTCCTCACCACGGCGTCCTACACGGTCATCGTCCTGGTCGCGGTCGTGACCTCGATGATGGCGCCGCCCCTGCTGCGCTACGCGGCGGCCAGGATCGCCCCCACCGAGGACGAGGTCGTCCGCGAGGAGTTCTTCGACACCCTGCAGGGCACCGACGGCATCGACAAGCCGCTCGTGACCACCGCCAAGGAGGCGTGACATGACCACTGACACCAGGCCGCTGATCCTGGTGGTCGCGACGGGGATGCGGCACTACCGCGAGTACCTGTTGCGCTCCATCGCCACCGAGTACCGCGTCCACCTCCTGGTGGCCGCCGAGCCCGGCTGGGAGCGGGAGTACGTCACCGGCTGGACCGTCGTCGCCGACCTGGGCGACGGTCCCGCCCTGGCCGCCGCCGCGCTGGAGCTCGCCGCCCGCGAGCCCGTGCACGGGGTGCTGTGCTGGGACGAGGCCACGATCCTGGCCGCCTCGCACGTCTCGCAGGCTCTCGGGCTGCCGGGCGGCGACACCGAGATGGTGCGCCGCTGCCGCGACAAGCACCTCACCCGCGTCGCGCTCGACGCGCTCGGCGTCCCGCAGCCCAGGTCGCTGGCCGTCTCCACGCTCGACGAGGCCCTGGCCGCCGCCGACGAGGTCGGCTACCCGGCCATCCTCAAGCCGCGCGGCCTCGGCGGCAGCCTGGGCGTCATCAAGGTCGAGGACCCCCAGGAACTGGCGGAGCGGTTCGCCTTCGTCCACGACCTGCACGTCCCCGGCGGGGCGACGTTCGAGGTCCCCGTCCTGGTCGAGGAGTTCGCCGACGGTCCCGAGGTCAGCGTCGACGCCGTCGTCCAGGGCGGCGTGGTGACCCCGCTCTTCCTCGGCAGGAAGGTCCTCGGCTACGAGCCCTACTGCGAGGAGGTGGGCCACTTCGTCGACGCCCAGGACGAGCTCCTGCAGGACCCGGAGTTCTGCCGGGTCCTGCAGGACACGCACACCGCGCTCGGGTTCACCGACGGCTTCACCCACACCGAGGTCAAGCTCTCCTCCAGGGGTCTGCGCGTCATCGAGGTGAACGCGCGCCTGGGCGGGGACATGATCCCCTACCTCGGGATGCTCACCACCGGGATCGACCCCGGCCTGGCCGCCGCCGCGGTGGCCTGCGGCCGTACCCCCGCCCTCGCCCCCGAGCGCAAGCTCGTCGGCGGCGTCCGCTTCTTCTACGTCGCCGAGGACGACACCACGATCGAGTCGATCGAGTTCGACGAGACCGGCCTGCCCCCGGAGATCGACCGGGTGGTCCCGGTGGTCGCCGCGGGCGCGACCGTCTCGCCACCGCCCAAGGGCACCCTGTGGGGGCGTATCGCCTACGCCACCGCGCTGTCCCCGACCGTCGACGAGTGCCGGGCCGCGTTGGACGCCGCCGAGGCGAACCTGAAGGTGAAGGCAGCCGCATGACCGCCGTTATCGAGAACGAGAACAACGTGTCCTCGACACTCCCGGACAAGCCGGACGACGGGGTGTTCGCCACCCTGCGGGAGGCCCCGCGCGCCGTCAGGGCGCTGCTCTTCGGCGGCTTCATCAGCAGGCTGGCCGCGTTCATCCAGATCTACCTGGTGCTCTTCCTGACCGACCGGGGCTTCTCCGCCACCCAGGCCGGGCTCGCGCTGGGCGTGTACGGGGCCGGCGCGGTGGTGGGCTCGCTGGCCGGGGGATCGCTCTCCGACCGGCTCGGCGCCCGGGCGGTCACCCTGATCAGCATGGGCGGCTCGGCCCTCCTGATCGTGTCCATTCTCTACGCCCCGTCCTACGCCATGATCCTGGCCGCCGTCTTCATGGTCAGCACGGTCGGCCAGTTCTACCGGCCGGCGGCCCAGACGATGCTCACCGAGCTGACACCGCGACACCGGGTCGTGATGATCACGGCGATGTACCGTCTCGGCCTGAACCTCGGCATGACCGCCGCCCCGCTGATCGGCGCCGCGCTGCTCGCCGTCTCCTACAACGCGCTCTTCTGGGGAGAGGCCGCCGCGGCACTGATCTTCGGCGGGATCGTGATGTTCGCGCTGCCCAAGCGCGCCCCGCGCGCCGCGGCCAAGTCGGCGGAGGCGGCGAAGGAGTCGGAGGTGTCATCGGCGGAGGGCCGCTCCGGCTACCTCGCGGTGTTCGCCGACTGGCGCTACAGCATGTACCTGGTCGCGATGCTGCTCACCTCCATCGTCTACTGCCAGTACACGGCGACCCTCCCGCTGGACATCTCCGCCGCCGGCATCAGCCTGTGGTGGTACGGCGCGGCCGTCTCACTGAACGGCCTCATCGTCATCACCTGCGAGCTGGCGATGACGAAGGTCGTGCAGAAGTGGCCGATCCGGCTGACCGCGCTGCTCGGCCTCGGCCTCGTCTCGGTCGGCTACGCCATCTACGCGATCTCCCCGCTCCCGATCTGGTTCATGCTCGGCACCCTGGTCTGGACGCTCTCGGAGATCATCGGCGGGCCCACCACGTTCGCCTACCCCGCCCTGGCCGGCCCCGAACGGCTCCGCGGACGCTACATCGGCGCCATGCAGAGCGTCTTCGGGCTCGGCACCGCGATCGGGCCGGTCATCGGAACTCTGGTGTGGTTCCAGGTGGGGCGCTCGGTGTGGCTGTGGGCGGCCCTGGTCTCCGCGATCGCGACCGTGGCGGGCCTGATCGGCATGCGGGACCCCAACAAGGCCGACGAGTCGCGGAACGCGACCGCCTCGGCGACATGAACGGAGGAGTGCGATGATCAAAATCGCCGTCGTGGGTGGCGGGATCGCGGGGGCGATGCTGGCCTGGCGCCTGTGCGAGGTCATCAGGGGCAGCGCCGTCCACCTGTACACCGGAGAGCCGCACAGGAGGGCCGACGCCAGCGCCGCCTCCGGGGGCCTGACCAGGGCCTTCGAGCCCGACCCCGCCCTGTGCCTGGAGGCCGCCGACAGCCTGGCCGAGCTCCACTCGAACCGGGAGCTGCGCGAGTGGGCCTCCTACCGGGAGACCGGCTCCGTGTACCTGCTGCCCGGCCTCGGACCGGGCACCGAGGGCCTGGTGGAACTGGTACGCAGCCGCCTGCCCGGCTCGATCTCCCTGGTCAGCGGCGCGGAGCTCAGCACCCGTGGCACGTTCCGCGAGCTGCCGGAGGGGAGCGTGGCCGTCGTCGAGAAGCGCGCCGGATACCTCTCCCCGAACGGCTTCCGCGACCGGCTCCTGGTCGAGCTCGTCAGGTCGGGTGCCTTCGTCATCGACGGGCAGGTGGACGGCATCACCGCCGAGGCCGAGGTCCGGCCGGCCGAGGGCAGCCCGGCCAGGTTCGACGCCGTCGTGGTGGCCGCCGGGGCGTGGACCCAGGGCCTTCTCGCCCGCACGGGCCTGACGGACGCGGGGCTGCGCACCAAGGTGATCCAGTACGTGCTCGGCCCCTCGGCGGGAAAGG
Organism: Streptosporangium sp. G11; assembly: GCF_051192615.1. NCBI lineage: Bacteria > Bacillati > Actinomycetota > Actinomycetes > Streptosporangiales > Streptosporangiaceae > Streptosporangium > Streptosporangium sp. G11. The sequence goes on along the minus strand of NZ_JBPJUQ010000006.1, from coordinate 200,095 downwards.
AGCCCAACGCGTTCGTCGACGAGACGTCCGGGCTCTACGGCAGGTCGTACGCCGAAGAACGGATCCTGCTCGGGCTGCCTACCGACAGATGGGACATCACCCCTGGAACCACGCCGACCGACCCCGTTCTCACCAGCAGGATCCTTGACGTCGCCGAGGCCAGGATCGGATACCGGCCGCCCGGCGGGACGGTCAAGGCCGTCACCGCGGTCGAGTGCTACCACCCCACGGGCGGGCTGTCGCTGCGTCCCCTGGCCAGGGGCGTCTACACCTTCACCGGGGGGAGCGGCGGCGCGGGCAAGACCGTGCTCGCCGCGAGCCGCACGGCCGCGCGAAGCCTGGTCAGATCGCTGCGGTGAACGCAGGGACGCGACCCGTCCGGGTCGCGTCCCTGTGGCCGTGAAGACGGAGCCCGGCCGCGAACGTCGCCGCGGGGGCCGGTCAGGTCGCCGCGGTGAACACCAGATAGCAGTAGTCGTCCAGCATCTTCGCCAGCGGACGCCCGGGGCGGCCAAGTTCCACCGCCAGCGCCTGCTCGCCGAGACCCGTCTCGGTGAGCAGGCGCCGCGCCCATTCCCGGCCCGTTCGCAGGTGCGCGCGGTAGGCCTCCGCCGTACGGGCCCCGTGCAGGGCGTCGGCGATGGCGGCGTCCCAGGGCATCAGCGCTCGCGGGCGCAGGGCGTGCAGCATCTTGGTCGCGGCGGTCGGTCCCAGGGAGCGGGATCTGGGCCCGGGGGTCGCCCGCATCGCCGACAGATCCGCGTAACACTCGCCCAGCACGTCGATCTCCGCGTCGCCCAGCGTCGCGAGCGTGGCGTCCCGGCCGGGAAGACGCTCCCTCCAGCGCTCCCACCAGGCGGCGGTCTCCGCGCAGAAGACGTCGTGCTCCCCGTCGCGCGGATAGCGCAGCCGGCATCCCCACGCGTTCAACCAGACCAGCAGCGCCCGGCGATGGGCCGCGAGCGCGGGGTCGACCCCCGGCCCGGTCGCCAGCAGCAGCCGCTCCCACGACCTGTCGGCCGCGCCGTAGCGGGCGAACTCGCCGACCGCCGCGCGCAGGCGTTCCAGATCGGGCCCCCGGTCGAGGGGCGTCGCGGGGGCCGGCCGGTCAGGGGGGGCAGGCTCCGGGACCGCCGCGCGCGGGTGTTCCAGATCGGACCCCGGGCCGGGGAACGTCACCGGCGCCGTCACGGGCGCCGTCCGGTCAGGGGCGGCAGGCTCCGGCCTCGCATGAGCGTGGCCAGCAGCCGCTCGGTGCGCTCGCTCGGCTCCACGCCGAGGTCGGTGCGCAGCCGGTGGCGGCACACCTCGTACCAGCTCAGGACGCGGCCGAGCTCGCCGAGCTCGCCGTGCATCATCATCAGGGTCTGGTAGGTGGTCTCGTGGTGGGGATCGACGTCGAGGGCCCTGCGGCACCAGTGCATGGCGGCCGGCCAGTCCTCGCGCTCCAGCGCCTCGGTGCGCAGCGCGGACAGGGCGCGCAGGGCGGTCCCGCGCATCCACTGCCGCTGCTCGTTGATCCAGTCGCCGGTCTCGCCGGAGAGGAAGTCACCGATGTACAGGTCGGCGGTCCGCTGGAACCACGCGATCGCGGTGTCGTGGTCCTTGGCCACCCACGCGGTCCGGCCCCGGTCGAAGGCGCGCTGGAACTCCTCGATGTCCACCCAGGCGCTGTTCGTCCGCAGCACGTACCCGTGGTCCTGGTGGAGCAGGGTGAAGCCGTCCCTGTCCTCGAACTCGTTGAGCACCCGCCGCACGCCGTGCACGGCGACCTTGAGCGAGCTGGAGTGGTGCCCCTCCCGCTCCGGCCACAGCACCTCGTGCAACCGGTCCCTGTGGACGAACCGCTCGCGGTTGACCAGCAGGTACTGGAACAGGGCGCGGGACTTGCCCGCACGCCAGTGTGAGACGGCCTGCCCGTCGACCTCCAGGCGGAAGTTGCTCAGGCATCGGGCGATGACCGAGGGCGTGCCCTCGTCCTGCCCGGGGTTGTGGGGGCCGGGTGTCACCAATTCTTGAACGGGCATGATCGCTTCCCTTGGGAGGACGGACTCCGCCGCTCGCGGACTCACCCGCGGACGCCGAAGCACGTCGAGTACGAGTGTGGCGCCAGCACGACCTGGACGTGATACGGCATGCGCTCGTCGTGCATTCTGAACATGACCGTGACCTCCGGGTAGGAGGTGGTCATGCCGAGCCCGGCGAAATAGTGGTCGGTGGCGAGGACGAGACGATAGAGCCCGCGCTCCATGAATTCGTCCGTCCATTCTTTGACGTTTCCGTCGATGTCGGTCTCGCCCTCGGACACCGGCTCCCAGCCGGCGCCCGAGGCGCGCTCCAGGCGAGCTCGGACACCGGCCGCGGATCGGCCGTAGACGCCGTCAAGTGCCTGCGTGGCGATGCTCATTGAGATTACCCATCTGCTGGTCGGGGCCGCGTGACCCTTATCACGCGGCCTCGGTCACATCAGGTTCCACGGGAGGGCTATCCATCCGCCTTCGGCCCGCTATCCATCGGCTACCCGTGCCTATTGTTTCGCGCCGGATGGCCCGGATGCCGGATCAGAAGGAATCGGATAAGGCGCGGATAGGGAGGCTATTTACGTTTTGAAGCAGACAGGCGGACAGCAGTGAACAGCCTGCAAGACACGAAGAAGAGGTACAGAAAATGCGGGAATTCGCGAGCTTCAACGCCCTCCGGATCATCGTCTCCGCCATCGCCGTTCTCGGGTGCGTCGGCCTCACCGCCGTCGTCCCCTCGGTCGCCGGTGGGGCCACGAAGACCGCGGTGCTCGCCAGCAACACTCCCTGGGGCTGAACTGCACTCCCCGCCCGGCGGCGTCGCCGGCGGCGGGGGTTCGCCGAAGCGGTCGGAGCCTTCAGGGCCCGGCCGCTTCTTCATGCCCCAAACCCACCCGTTAGTCGCAAATCGGGCCAGACCTTTACAAACCCCACTGGTTCTCCCATCAGTGGGGATGTATGATCCCGGGCAGACGGCGTTTGTGCATATAAATTACCCACTGTGATCGCCGGGCTATACGCCCGAAGATCGTGGGGGGTGGGGTTGAGTCTATTGTTGCCTGTCTCCATGAAAATGGTCAGGTCCCTCACGTCTCTCTTACACCAACCGTGCGGTGAACTCCTGGACAGGCCGCGATTCTGTAAGGAGATTCGGTGGAGTATCGGATCCTCGGCCCCCTGGAGGTCGTCGTCGGTGCCCAGCGCCTGGACCTGGGAGCGCCTCGGCAGCAGGTGGTTCTTTCCTGCCTTTTGCTGGAGGCCAACCGGATGGTCACCATCGGGCGGCTGACAGACGCCATCTACGGTGAGGATCTCCCCAGCACCTCGCGCGCGCAGGTGCAGATCTGCATCTCCTCGCTGCGGAGGCTGTTCGCCGCCAACGGCGGGCCCGACGTCATCGCGACCCACCCCCAGGGATACACGCTGCGGGTCGCCGAGGGGCAGCTCGACTCCCAGAACTTCGAGGCCCTGCTGGGCCAGGCCCGCCAGGCCCGCGAGAGCCGCCGCCCCGAGGATGCCGTCAAGCACTATCGGGACGCGCTCGCCCTCTGGCGGGGGCCCGCCCTCGACGGTCAGGAGAGCCGGCTCGTGCAGGCGGCGATCGGCAAGCTGACCGAGCGCCGGATCACCGCCAACGAGGACTGCGTTGAGCTCGAACTGGAGCTGGGCAAACACCACGAGCTGGTGGGTGAGCTCAGCGAGCTCGTCGAGGAGCACCCGCTCAGGGAACGGCTGCGCGGCCAGCTGATGCTCGCGCTCTATCGCTCGGGACGCCAGGCCGAGGCGCTGACGGTCTATCGTCGTGCCCGCCAGACGATGATCGACGAGCTGGGCATCGAGCCCAACGAGAGCCTCCAGCAGCTCGAGTACGCCATCCTCACCTCCGACGAGAGCCTCGACCCGCCGGCGCGGCAGCAACAACAGCAACAGCAACACCAGCAGCAGCGCCACGCGGAGGCGCAGGAGGCGCCGGTCGGCCGCCGGACCGTCCCCCGCCTGCTTCCCACCGACATCGCCGACTTCACCGGCAGGATCAAGCTGGTCGAGGCCATCCGCCGCCAGCTCACGTTCGCGGCGGAGGACCGCCAGCGGCTCGCCGTTCCCGTCATCGCCGTCGTCGGCAAACCGGGCATCGGCAAGTCCACGATCGCGGTGCACGTCTCGCACAGCGTCGCCGGACGCTACGAGGACGGCCAGCTCTTCGCCGACCTGCACGGAGGGGAGTCCCGCCCGCTCGGCTCCGGGCAGGTGCTCGAACGGTTCCTGCGCGCGCTGGGCGTGCCGGGCAACGCGATACCCGACGGGGTGGACGAGCGGGCGGAGATGTACCGCGGGCTGCTCGCCGGGCGCAAGATGCTGATCGTCCTGGACGACGCCAGAAGCGAGAGCCAGGTGCTGCCCCTGCTGCCCGGCAATCCCGAGGCCGCGGTGATAATCACCAGCCGGAGCCGGCTCGCGGGCCTGCCCGGCGCGGCCCACCTCGACGTCGGCCTCTTCGACTCCAGGCAGTCGGTGGACATGCTCTCCCGTATCGCCGGCATCGAGCGGGTGCAGGCCGAGCGGGAGTCGGCGGCCGAGCTGGCCGACCTCTGCGGCCATCTGCCGCTGGCACTGCGCATCGCGGGCGCCAGGCTCGCCGCCCGCCCGCACTGGACGATCGACCAGCTCGTGGGACGGCTGGAGGACGAGACCCGCAGGCTCGACGAGCTCAAACACGGGGACCTGGGCATCAGGGCGAGCATCTCCCTGACGTACGAGAGCGTCAGCGAGGACGCGCGCCGCCTGTTTCGGCGCCTGGCCATCCTGGAGTCCCGGCACTTCTCCGGCTGGGTCGCCGCCGCGCTGCTCGACTGCCATCCCTCCGACGCGCAGGACCTGCTCGACGACCTGGCCGACAGCCAGCTGGTCGAGACGACCGACGCCGGGTACGGCGTGCACAGCCAGTATCGCTTCCACGACCTGATCCACGTGTTCGCCCGCGAGCGCCTCGCCGGCGAGGAGGCGGTCGCCGACCGCAACGCCGCGCTGGAAAGGGTGCTCGGCGGCCTGCTCTTCCTGACCGGAGAGGCGCACCGCCGGGAGTACGGCGGCGACTACGTGCAGGTCCACAGCGACGCGCCACGCTGGCCGCTGCCCGAGCGGCTGGTCGAGAAACTGGTCATGGCCCCCCTTCCCTGGTACGAGCGCGAGCGGCTGACGCTGGTCTCGGGCATCCGCCAGGCGGCGCAGGCCGGGTTCGTCGAGCTGTGCTGGGATCTCGCGATCAGCGCGGTCACGCTGTTTGAGTCGAGGATCTACTTCGACGACTGGCGGGAGACCCACGAGGTCGCCCTGGCCGCCGCCCGGCGGGCCGGGGACCGCCGCGGGCAGGCGGCGATGCTCTACTCGATCGGCTCGCTCTACATCGCCGAGCAGCGCTTCGGGGACGCGCGCCGCGACTTCGAGTCGGCGGCCGAGCTGTTCGAGGAGGCCGGGGACGACCTGGGGGTGGCCCTCGTCATCCGCAACATCGCCTTCCTGGACCGGATGAGCGGCCGGCTCGACGACGCGGTGGAACGGTACGAGCGCGCGCTGGACATCTTCCGCGGCACCGGCGACCAGGTCGCCTCCGCCTACGTGCTCCACAGCCTGGCCCAGATCAGGCTTGACTGCGAGGAGCTCGACGAGGCCAAGCGCCTGCTCGGCGAGGCGCTGGAACTCAGCAGGATCGGCGGCAGCCGCCGGGTGGAGGCGCAGGTCCTGCACCGGCTGGGCGAGACCTACCTCAGGTCGGGGGAGTTCTCGTCGGCGGCCGAGGTGTTCGAGCAGACGCTCACGACCGTGCGCAACATCGGCGACCCGACCGGCGAGGCGTACGCCCTGCACGGCCTGGGCATCACGCGGCTGCGCCGGGGTGACCTGCAGGAGGCCGAGATCACTCTCCAGAAGGCCCTGGAGGTGGCGAGCGCCGCGGGGGAGAAGCTCGCCGAGGCCAGGGTCGTGCTCGGCCTCGGCGAGCTGGCGCTGGCCGTCGACCAGACCGAACAGGCCATCGGCCGCTTCCACCAGGCCCTCGGCCTGTTTCACAAGATCGACGCGCCACTCCACCAGGTGCGCGTCCTGGTCATGCTCAGCGAGGCGTACGCCGCCGTCGGCGAGGCGGAGGCGGCGCGGAGCGTCTCGGAGGAGGCCCTCGAACTGGTCGGCACGATGCCCTCCGCGATCGCCGCCCGGGTGCGCGCCCAGCTGGAGAACTTCCCCGTCGCCTGATTCGGGACGCCTGGGGGGACGGGTCCCGGTGTCCTGGGCGGTGAACGGCCCGGAGCCGGGCGGGTCCCGGCGACCTGGGTGGTGAACGGCCCGGAACGGGGCAGCCGGGCAGATCCCGGCACCTTGAGCGGTGATCGGTCCGGAGCCGGGCGGATCCCGGTGTTTTGGGTGGTGATCGGCCCGGAGCCGGGCGGGTCCCGGTGTGGGCGGTGAGCCGCCCGGAGAGGTCCGAGGGCCGGACCTCTCCGCGCGGTCGTCGCGGCCGTGCCGCCGCCGCTCGCGGCGGGCCGCCGGTGCTCAGCAGATGCGGCGCAGGGCCTCCGCCAGGCTGGACAGGCCGACCGGCCCCAGCTCCAGCGCGGCGGTGTGCCAGGCACGCAGGTCGAAGGCGTCACCCAGGCGCAGCCTGGCCTCCTCGCGGGCCTGCACCCACGCCCGCTCGCCCAGCTTGTAGGAGATGGCCTGGGAGGGCCAGCCGAAGTAGCGCACCACCTCGGCCTCGACCCGGTGCGGCTCGCAGCGGCCCTGGTCGCGCAGCACCTCGCAGGCCTTCTCGAAGGTCCACTTCGAGCCGTCGGGCAGTGGCAGGTCGAGGTGTACGCCCAGGTCTATGACCACCCGGGCGGCACGCAGGGCCGACCAGTTGAGCATGCCCAGCCGGGTGCCCGGGTCGGTGAACCAGCCCAGCTCGTCGGCCAGCCGCTCGGCGTACAGACCCCACCCCTCGCCGTGGCCGTCCACCCAGGAGACCTTGGCGAACCTGGACAGGGTGTCCCCCGCCATGCGCATCGCGCCGAACTGCAGGTGGTGGCCGGGAACGCCCTCGTGGAAGATCGTGGTCAGCTCGGTCCAGGTGGCGAAGCGGGTCCGCCCGCCGACCGGCCACAGGGTGCGGCCGGGCCGCGACAGGTCCTCGCTGGGCGCGTTGTAGGAGGCCGCGCCGGACGTGGAGCTCACGTCGACCTCGGCCACGATGAGCCGCAGCGGCTCGGGGATGTCGAAGTGCGTGCCGTGCAGCTGCTTGACCGCCCAGTCGTGACGCTCCTGCAGCCAGGCCTGGTACTCCTCCAGGGAGTCGACCGCCTGGGTCTCGTTGAGGATCGCGGTCGCCTCCTCGATGGTCGCGCCCGGCTTGATCCGCTCGACCTCGGCGGCCGTCTCGGCCCCGATGCGCTCCAGTTCCGCCCAGCCCCACTCGTACGCCTCGCGCAGGTCGATGTCGGCGCCCAGGCTGATCCTGGCGGCGACCGCGTAGCGCTCGGGGCCCACCGCGTCGGCCTCGCTCGCCCGGGGCGCGTACTCCTCGCGCAGGTAGCGCCCCGCGGAGGCGTAGGCGGCGTGGGCCGCCGCGGCCGCCTCGAGCAGCTCCTCCTTGACCGGGCCCTCTCCGTAGGTGGCGACGAAGGCGTCGTGCGCCGGGGGAGTCCCGCCGGCACCGGCGAACTGGTCGGCCTGGTCCGCCATGGCCAGCGCCTGCCTGCGGGCGCCCCGCAGGCCCGTCTTCAGGCCGGCCTCCAGGCTCTCCCTCCACCCGGAGAGCATCTCCGGGATCGCCGCCAGACGGGCGGCGACGTCGCGCCACTCGTCGTCGTTGCCATGGGGGAGGAGGACGACGCTGGAGCGCACCCGGTAGGGCAGCCCGTACGGCGCCGCCACCCAGCGGAGCGGCTCGCCCGTGTCGTGCCAGGCGAGCTCGGCCTCCAGCCGCTCCCGCAGGTGGGTGGCCGCCCTGACGTCCGGCTCACCGGTCGGGACCAGCTCGTCGAGACGCTTCAGCGTCGAACGGATCAGCTCGGACCGGGCGGCGCTCCCGGCCGGGCTGTGGTCGGTGGCGGCCACGAAGTCGGACACGATGCCTTCGGCACCTGCCGCGATCGGGTCGAGCGCCGCCCAGCGGGTGACGTACTCATCGCAAAGCGCAAAGATCGGAGTGCTCATGTCCGGAACGTAGGACGGCCCGGCATCCGCCCCCTATTCTTTCGCTATCGAGCCCCCTGACGTCCGGAAACCCGGCGCCGCGAGGGCGCGCCCGCACCCGGGAGCCCGCCCGTGCCGGAGTCGGAGACAGGAGGTCAGGCCGGGGCCTCTCCCGCGGCCCTGCGTGACTCCTCGGCCGCCCAGCCGAACACGCCCTTCGCCATCAGCGACGCCTCCGACTCCGCTCTGGCGGCGAACACCTCGGCCCGCACCCTGTGCAGTGCCGCGTCGTCCGGTGCGGCCTGCACGGCCATCTCGGCCAGGTGCCCCGCAAGCCGCTGGTCTCCCGAGGCCAGCGCCTCCAGCGCGGCCTCGCCCAGCCTTCCCGCGCCTCCGGCCAGCTTCGCCACCGCCACGGCCAGATCGGCGTCGGGCGCGGGCTTGAGGCGGGCCGGGTTGCCGTCGTACCAGCCGCCGTACAGCCGCCAGATGTTGCGCACCACGAACTCCGGCTCGTCGTAGTGCGGGCGCAGGTAGGGTCGCTCCGCCAGACGCGCCGGAGGCCGCACGGCGCGCACGATGTCGTCCAGCCTGGCGCCCTCGTTGAGCATCTCCAGGGTGCGCTCGACCATGAACTCCAGCCACTCGGCCGTCTCGGTCAGCGCCTGCTCGACCCTGTCGGCGCCGAAGATCGGGGCGCCGTGGCTGGGCAGCATGATCTCCGGCCGCAGCTCGACCATCCTGCGCAGCGCGATCGCCCACTCGCGCGGGTAGCGCTGCGCCTTCTGCGGGTTGCCGCAGTTGGGGGTCACCCAGATGAACAGGTCGCCCGGCAGCAGGATGCGGTGCGAGGGCACCCAGCCGACGCTCGCGTCGTCGGTCTCGCCCTTGGCGTGGAAGAGGTCGACGTGGCCGAGTGACAGCACGTCGCGGTAGGCCACGTCGGGGTGGCGGTACTCGGTGGGCCAGGTCAGGTCGGGAGCCTGGAACTGCCGCCGGTTGATCACGGCGTTGTAGCCGTTCGTCAGCACGTAGCGCTCGAAGCGGACGGCGACCGCCTCGTGCCCCACCACCGTAGGCCGGGGCCGCCGCGCCGTGTCGGCCTCCGCGTCGAACGGGCCGACGCCCGAGACGTGGTCGATGTGCCCGTGGGAGTAGATCGCGGCGGTCACCGGCTCGTCGGTCCAGGCCCGCAGCTCGGTGTGGAGCCTGTCCGCGTCGAAGGGGTTGCCCGTGTCGAACAGGGTCACCTCCCCGGCGTGTCGCAGCGCGATCACGTTGCCGAAGCCGCTGCGGAAGCCCACCCCGTCGACGATCTCCACGAAACCCTGCCCGGCGAGCCCCGTGTGCACGATGCTGTCGGAGACCTCGCCCCGCCACACGGTGTCGGCGTACTCGGTGATGTCCATGGAGGCCGGCCTTTCCTCGACGTCTTCCGCCGCGTTCCGGCCGGTGCCCGCGCCCGGATGCCGCGTCCTCAGCCGCCCGGGATCGATGCGGTTCTCGGAGAACAAGCTCATTCCAGCCGAGCGACACCGTATATGTCACCATTCGCCGGTGATTCAACCCGGCGAAGAGCCGCCGGCGCGGACCACCGGACCCGCGATCCGCGGTGACCGGCCGCTCAGCCCGTGCACTCGCCGGCCGGTTCGGGGTCAATCACGGGCGAGCGGCGCGAGCCTGTCGCGGGCGTCGCACGTACGCGGGCTGTCCGGTCCGAGGCACGAATCGAAGATGGCCAGCGCCTCCGTGAGACGGCGCCCGGCCTCCGCCTCATCCCTTGTGCGCAGGGCCAGCGACCCGAGCTCGACCAGTGTCTCGCCCACGTCGCAGTGCCCGGTGGCCAGGACCTGCCGCCGGATGGCCAGGGCCCGCGTCAAGCACTCCCTCGCGGCCTCGGTGTCCCCCTCCGCCAGTAGCAGGCAGCCCAGCTCGTGGTATCCGCGTGCCACCGTCACATGGCTGTCGCCGCCCCGCCGAAGGCAGATGCCCAGGCCCTCCTCGACGAGAGCGCGGCCCTGCTCCGCCTCGCCCTGGTCGTGGCGGACCGCGCCCAGGTTGATCAGGGTGACGCCGATGTTGACATGGCCGCGGCCGAGCGCCTTGGACCGGACGGCGAGCGCCGCTTCGAGACACGCCCGCGCCTCGGTCAGGCATCCGAGGCGGCGCAGCGTCACGCCCCGGTTGTTGAGAATGCGGCCGGTCAGCTCGTGCCCGTACCGGCCGGCCCGCTCCTGGATCGCCAGGGCCCGCTCGTAGAGCCCGGCGGCCCCGGCGTAGTCGCCCTTGCGTTCCTCGATCATGCCGAGATTGTTGAGCGTGGTCGCCAGTGCGGGACTGAACGGCCCCTGCGCCTGCTCCTCCAGGGCCAGCGCGTCGCTGTAACGGCGCTCGGCCATCGTGTAGTCGCCGCGTACCCAGAAGCTGTACCCGATGTTGTTGAGCGTCGTGCTCGCGGCCGACAGGCTGTGCCCGGCCAGCGTCCGCTGGATGGACTCCGACCGCCGCCGCAGTTCCTCGGCCCGTACGCGGTCGTCGCGGTCCAGCGCGATGACGTGCAGGACCGAGAGCACGCTCAGCACCGAGGGGTGGTTTCGGCCGCGCCGCCGCTCGAAGACGGGCAGCGCGCGCTCCATGCACTCCTGGGCGGCGGGCAGGTCGCCGAGGGTGAGGTACAGATCGCCGAGGTTCTTCCAGCCGATCGCCGAGAAGAGGTGATCTTGGCCGAGCTCCCGCAGCCTCATGCGCAGGGCCTGCTCCAGGTAGGTCCTGGCCTCGTCGAGGTCGCCCAGTTCGAGCAGGAGCCTCCCCAGGTTGTTCATGGAGATGGACGTGCGAGGATGCGCCGGGCCGAGCACCCGCTGCCGGATGTCGAGCGCCTCCGAGAAGAACCGGCGCGCCTCGACCATGTCGCCTTCCGCCTGCGCGAGCTGCCCGAGGTTGTCCAACGTCGCCGCCAGGTTCGCGTCGTCGCCGAGCCGCTGCCAGAGCGGCACGGCGGACTCCAGATGAGTACGGGCGCGCAGCAGGTCGCCGTTTTGCATGAGCGCCTGACCGAGATCGTTCGTGGGCCGCGCCGTCATGGGGTGGCCCTTCCCGAGCAGCGACTCGATGACGGCCAGCGAGGCCTCGAAGTAGGGGATCGCTCCGCCGACGTCGCCGCTGCGGCGAAGGTGGGAGCCGAGCGTGTTGCACAGCGAGGCCACGTTGAAGTCGGTGCGCGCCGCCGCCGCGGCGTCGGTCACGGCCCGCAGGTGCGGCAGGAGCGGCGCCTCCTCCGGCAGGTCCTCGTTCTCCTGGAGGCGGGCGAAGATCTGTACGAGCGCGTCCTCCACCGTCTCGCGCACGTCGTCGGCCCCCGGCCGGGCGCGCACGAACGAGGCCAGAAGCCGGTGCAGCCGTATCCCGCCGGGCTCGCCTTCGACCAGCCCCAGTTCGAGCAGCCGCCGCAGGGCGTCCTCGACGCGCATCGTGGCGTCCAGGTCGTCCGGGGCGGCCCCGGCGATGGCCGTCAGCAGGGTACGCGGGACGCTCTCGCCGGGCGCCATGATCGCGGCACTGCCGAGTAGCGACAGTGCCAGCGCGTCCACCGGGTCGGCCGGGTCCAGCCGCGCGTAGGTGATGCCGAACGTCTTGACGACGTTCTGGCCGTGGCGGGTGGGGGAGATGCCGGCGCTGCGCAGCGACGCGTGCGCGAGCAGGTCATCGGACTGACGCAGTTGCGCCAGGTAGGCGGAGGGCCGGAGAACCGCCCGGTACCGGGTCAGGAAGCTGCCCGCCAGGTGCAGGGCCAGTGGCAGGTCGCCCAGTTCCATGGCGATCGCGTGCAGGTCGGTGTCCTCGTCGGTCAGATCGTCGCGGGTTCCGCGCACCAGCTTCACGCTCTCGCCGCGCCGCAGCACGCCCAGCCGCAACGGCCGCACTCCGAGCACCGGGTCCCATTCGTCCCGGCGTGAGGTGACCAGCACGCGGCACCCGCCGGTCGGCGGGCGCCAGGCGGCCAGCAGCCCGTCGTCGTCGCAGTTGTCGAACACCAGCAGGCGGGGCAGCTCGCTCTGCCAGGCCGCCAGCACCAGGCGAACCTGGTCCTCCATGCTGAGCGTGGTGAAGTCGGGACGCAGCTGGAGCCCGCCCGGCCCGCCACAGGACGCGATCTCGGCCGGGATGCCGCTCGGCTTGTCGAAGGTCAGCCAGAAGACGCCGCCGGCGAACCAGCGCCCGTACCGATGGGCGAACTCGCAGGCGAGCTGCGTCTTGCCCAGCCCGCCCAGCCCGCTCAACGCCACCACCCGCGCGCCGCCCGCCAAGGCGGCCGCCAGCTCGACCAGCTCCCCCGAGCGGCCGACGAACAGCGGGTTGGGGCTGAGCGGCATCCGGGATCCGGGCGGCAGCGGCCCGGCCTCGGGCACACCCTCGATCGGCAGGTCGCCGAAGCGGCGCGTGGCCGCCAGGCTGGTGGCCGCGTCGACCGGCTGCGGCGGCACGTACGTGTAGCTGATCACCATCGCCGTGCCGCCAGGCCCGGCCTGCGCGATGTGGTCGCCGACGGCCTTCTGCAGCACCCCGGCGCCTGCCCCCGGTGGTCCCGTGCCGGGGACGGCCACGTTGGTGTCCTCGGACATCCGACTCCCTCCACGCCATGCCGGCCACCCCCTACGCCGGCTGCGGCGGCTCCGGTGGCTGGTTGACCCGCACCTCCGCCCTGCCCGACCGGTCGGCCTGCGCGATGTAGCTGCCGACGGCGTGCTGCACGTGCGCCTCGCCGCCCGGCTGGGCACGCAAATGGTCGAGCAGCCGCCGCGCCGCGGCCACCACCTCGGCGTCCGCGCCCGCCCCGCTGGCTTCGACCTCCTCGGCCAGCACGTCCTTGCGAGGGGCCGAGTCGGGCCGTTCCTCCAGCTCGTCCACCGCGCGAGCCACCTTGCTCTCCGCGCCGAACTTCCGCTTGAGCAGCCCCTTCAGCGCCTGGTAGGAGTCGCTGAGCAGGTTCTCCCCGGCATTTCGCACCCCGCTGGACAGCCCGGCCGCGACGGCCGCCACGATCGCCGCTGTTATCGGATCCACGCACACCACCCGCTCTCGCCCTTAACCCAGGGTGACCTCTGCCGAGCGGTGCGTCAATGCGCCGGCGGCGCCGCCGGACCCGGCGCGGGCGCGCGGGGTTCCCCGGCTTTGTCGTCGCCGGCGGTCTTCGGGTCCTTCCGCAGCGGAGCCCGGCCACCGGCCGGGACCGTCACCACCCGGAGAAGCGCCGCCGAAGGCCCCGCTCCGAACCGGACGGGGCGGTGGTGATCGGCTCGGTGTTCGCCAACCGGGTCGCCTCCGGTCCGGGCATGGACGACGGCGAGTGGTCCCGGGACCGGCGGGACCTCGCCGCGGAGCGCGAGGCTAGGGTTTGAGGTCGAGCTGGATGCGGTGGACGGTCGACAGGAAGCGCTCGAAGCCGGTGACGACGGCCTCGCCGTACTCGCCGGTGTCGCGGAGCCGGATGCGCAGGGGGCGTCCCAGGTGCTCGGCGGTGATCCGGTAGCGGCCGATGGGCACGTCCAGCACGCCCGCGCCGTCGCCACCGCGCTCGGCCCGGCGGACGATGACCTCACCGGCCGAGCCGTCGATCAGCGGCCCCTGCGGGGTCAGGGTGAGCGTGACGTCCTCGTCGTTCAGGAAGGTCTCCGGGTTCTGCGGATCGTAGGACTCCAGATGGAAAAGAACCATGCTGCCGTAGAAGCCCAGCCCGTCGGACCGCTCACCGGTGAGCCGCCAGGTGAAGTCGCGGATCGCGCCGTCCGAACCGGCGAAGGAGGCGTCGTCGTGGGGGGTCAGCTCCATCGTGTAGGCGCGGTCCTCGAAGCGGCGGGTCACGGTGCCGGTCACCCGGAATGTGGCCGCGGCGACGTCGGTGCTCACCCGGTAGTGGCCGTCCTTGTCCGTTGTCACGACCAGGTTGCTGTTGTGGATGAGCTGGTTGTCGGCGACGATCTCCGCGTCCGCGACGGGCCTGCCCGCCCCGTCGACGACCCGGCCCTTGAGGACCCCGGCCTCCGGCTGCCCCACTCCGGCCTTCCGCTCCGCGGCGGTCTCCCGCCCGGTGTCGACCGTACCCGTCATCCGCTCCCCGCCTTCGCTCGCGCAGCCGCTCAAAGCCACCATGAGAACACCCGCGGCAATCACTCCTCGCACACCGGTCACGCTAGACGAACGATCTTGCAACCGACTTGGAACGGGCGATCGAACCACACCTGGCCTGACCAGCCCGCCGGCTGGGGGGACCGTGAACGGGCCGCCGGTCGTCGACGGACACCCGCGTGCGACCTCGGAGGACGACAGGCTGTTTTGTCAGCAAAAAGGGCGAAAAGTTCGTTTCTGTGGCGCCGCTGTGTCGACAGAGCAGGGGTGTTGGAACAAGGGTGTGCCGCCTGGGCCGGGGTAGGCGCACCGGACAACGTCGGCACCGGTGCTGACAATCATCCTGAACGACCCGGAACAACAAGAAGCCCCAGACTCTCGACATGTGCCGCGAGCTGGGGCTTTGTCTCCCGTTAGAGCAGGTCAGACCTGATCTGCTGTGGAGCGTGGTGGACGATACAGGGATTGAACCTGTGACCCCTTCCGTGTCAGGGAAGTGCTCTCCCGCTGAGCTAATCGTCCGCATGGGGAAAGACCAGAGGTGGAGACGGGATTTGAACCCGTGTAGACGGCTTTGCAGGCCGTTGCCTCGCCTCTCGGCCACTCCACCGGAGTGAGAGCCCGAAGACCCTTCGAGCGGAAGACGGGATTCGAACCCGCGACCCTCACCTTGGCAAGGTGATGCTCTACCACTGAGCCACTTCCGCGTGTTTCCCCCGGGTTTCGTACCCGGTGGCGACGAGAGAACTCTAGCGGGTTTTCCCAGCGGTTGCGTAACCGCGCGTTCAGCCGCCGGCCCCGTGCCCGTCGCGCGAATCCGCCCGCCGACACCCCTGCGGCGAGGTCCGGCCGGGCGGGCGTTCAGCCGTCCTGCTCGGCCGGGCGGCGCAGCTGGCGGGTGACGACGCGCTCCACGGCGGGCAGGGTGAGGAAGATCTCCAGGATGCGGGTGAGGCGGTGCACCTCGATGCGGTGGAAGGCGGGGCCGTCGGCGCGGGCCAGCAGGAAGGTCAGGGCCAGCGGGGGCAGCGGGGCGGCGATCACGTGCAGGCCGGAGTCAAGGGTGAAGGCCGTGGGGCGGATGGGGGTCTCGTCGGGGAAGGGCACCTGCTCGGGGGCGCGCCAGCTGGAGTGGACGACCGCGCGAGGGGGCTTCTCGGTCGCCGCCGCCGCCCAGTCGGCGCTGAACAGCACGGGCATGGAGTCGATCAGGGTGGCCAGGGCGCGGTCGCCCGCGGTGGTGATGTATTTGAGGATCTCCAGCTCCGGGTAGGTCCCCGGCGCCTCGCGCGTGCCCCAGATGCCCTCGATCCTCACCCCCGGGACGCTCTCCAGCCCCTCGACCAGGCTTTCCCTGGCGGCGGAGTCGGGCCAGTAGACGGTGATGTCGTCCAGTGCCCGGCCCTCGCCGCGTTCGAGGACGACCACCTGCGTGATGTCCGCGCCCGCGACACCGAGGACACGGGTGACCTTCCCCAGGGAGCCCGGCTGGTCGGGCAGTGCGATCCGCAGTCGCAGCAGCATCCGCGGCCTCCCGTGTCACGTTGATCTACACCAGTGACACCATACCCAGCGATGATTCGTCCTGCTCGTCGCGGTGCGGTAGAAAAGCCAGGTGGAGTCGTTGAAGCTGGGATCACTGGAGGTATGGCCGCCGGTCGTCCTCGCCCCGATGGCCGGGATCACCAACGCGCCGTTCCGTACGCTCTGCCGGGAGCAGGGCGGCGGGTTGTTCGTCTGCGAGATGATCACGACGCGGGCGCTGGTGGAGCGCAACCCCAAGACCTTCAAGATGATCCGGTTCGAGCCCGAGGAGAGCCCCCGCAGCATCCAGCTGTACGGGATCGACCCGGTGACCGTCGGCAGGGCCGTCCGCATGATCGCCGAGGAGGACCTGGCCGACCACGTCGACCTCAACTTCGGCTGCCCGGTGCCCAAGGTGACCCGCAAGGGCGGCGGCTCCGCGCTGCCGTACAAGCGGAACCTGTTCCGGGCGATCCTGCGCGAGGCCGTCGGCAACGCGGGGACGCTGCCGGTGACCGTGAAGATGCGCAAGGGCATCGACGACGACCACCTGACCTACCTGGACGCCGGGCGGATCGCCGTCGAGGAGGGCGTCTCCGCGATCGCGCTGCACGGCCGCACCGCGATCCAGCACTACGGCGGCACCGCCGACTGGGAGGCGATCGCGCGGCTCAAGGAGAGCGTGACGGAGATCCCGGTCCTCGGCAACGGCGACATCTGGAGCGCCGCCGACGCGCGCCGCATGATGGACGAGACCGGTTGTGACGGCGTCGTCGTGGGCCG
This sequence comes from Streptosporangium sp. G11, assembly GCF_051192615.1. Classification (NCBI taxonomy): domain Bacteria; kingdom Bacillati; phylum Actinomycetota; class Actinomycetes; order Streptosporangiales; family Streptosporangiaceae; genus Streptosporangium; species Streptosporangium sp. G11. Next base: position 183,476 of record NZ_JBPJUQ010000006.1, on the reverse strand, counting down.
TGGCTGCCTGGGGCGCCCGTGGCTGTTCGCGGACCTGGCGGCCATGTGCGAGGGCGGCGACGAGCGAAGCCGCCCCCTGCTGGGCGAGGTCGCCGCGACCATGGACCGGCACGCCACCCTGATGGCCGAGTGCTTCGAGAGCGAGCGGCACGCCGTGGTCGACTTCCGCAAGCACGTCGGCTGGTATCTCAAGGGCTTCACCGTCGGTGCCGAACTCCGCCGCCGCCTGGCCACCTCGGAGAGCCTGTCCGGCCTGCGCGAGGGCCTCGCCGAGCTCGACCCCGACCAGCCGTGGCCTGACGGCGTTGACACCCCCCGGGGCAAGACCAACCCGCGCGACCGCGTTCACCTGCCCGCCGGATGGCTGGACGACCCCTACGACCTCGCGGTTCCCGGCGCCGACGCCGAGACCGACACCTCGGGCGGCTGACGACACCGAGACCTGGGGCGGCCCGCCGGGACCGACGTCTCGGACGGTTGGCGTCGGCACCGACACCGGCGCCTCGGGCGGCCGGCGGCGTCGAGGCGGTCCCGGGGGCCTCTCGCCCCCGTTTCCTTCCTGGTCACTCCGGTTTCGGCCCGCCGCTCCGGACATTTCGCTCTCTTCGTGCGTTCCGCGAGGGCCGGTGCGTCCCGCGCGGCAGGTGTGACGCGAATGTGACCGCGTCCTGACGGACGGGCGTCAGCGATCTATGTAATCTGCGGTCAAAGGTCGCGGCTCACACGTGGAGACGGCGCTTTGACGGGCACCACATCGGCGGGATCAGCGGACGGTACGACAACGGGCACCGCGTCGGCGGACGAGTTGATCGCGGAGTTCGACGCGGAACGACCCGCCCGCCGGCTCTCGGGCTGGGTGGCCCGGGCCGTCACGCTGGTTGCCCTCGGCCTGTCGCTCTACGTCCTGTACCGGGCCTTCCGGCCCGGTGCCGTGCTCCCGTACCGGATGATCTTCCTCGCGGTCGTGCTGCCGCTCACCTTCCTCTGCTACAAGCCGGGACGGCGGGGCGCCGACCGGCCGGGCGTCGTGGACTGGGCGGCGGCCCTGCTGGCGCTCGCGGCCTGCCTCTATCCGCTGGTGGTCTTCGACGACTTCATCCGGCGCGCCTTCGAGCCGACGACCCTCGACGTGGTGGCCGGTGCGGTCATCGTGCTGCTGGTCCTGGAGGCCTGCCGCCGCACCGTCGGGTGGATCCTGCCCGCGGTCTGCGTCGCGTTCGCCCTCTACGCCTACTACGGCGGCTACCTGCCCTTCGACTGGGTCATCGGGCACCGCGGCTACGACATCGACCGGATCGTCGTCTCGTTCGTGATGGGCACCGACGGCGTGTACGGGGTGCCGCTCGACGTGGCGGCCACCTACATCATCCTGTTCACCGTCTACGGCGCGGTCCTCGACCACTCCGGCGCGGGCAGGTTCTTCGTGGACGTCTCCCTGGCCGCGTTCCGCCGCTCGCGCTCCGCGCCGGGCCGTACGGTCACCCTCGCCGGGTTCCTGCTCGGCACGGTCAGCGGCTCGGGCGTCGCGACGACGGTGAGCGTGGGCAGCGTCGCCTGGCCGATCCTGCGCAGGGCGGGATACCCGCCGGAGCAGGGCGGGGGAGTGCTCGCGGCGGCGGGCATCGGGGCGATCCTGTCGCCTCCCACGCTCGGCGCGGCGGCGTTCATCATCGCCGAGTACATGCGGGTCAGCTATCTCACGGTGCTGCTGTACGCCACCATTCCCACGGTCCTTTACTACCTGGGCATCTTCCTGGCCATCGAGATCGACGCCCGCAAATACGGGACGCGGGCGGTCGAGGTGGACGCGCCGAGGTTCTGGCCGCTGGTCAGGCGGTTCGGCTACCACTTCAGCTCGCTCTTCGTGATCGTCGTCCTGATGGCGCTGGGCCAGTCGCCGTTCCGCGCCGTGGTGTACGCCACCCTGCTGGCCGTCGCGCTCTCCTTCCTCGACAGGGAGCACGCCCTCACCCCGCGCCGGGCGGCGAGGGCCCTGGCGGCGGGGACGACCGGGGTGCTGCCGGTCGCGGTGACCTGCGCCGCCGCCGGGCTGATCGTCGCCGTCGTCACGCTCACCGGTCTCGGCCTCAAGGCGAGCTCGCTGATCGTCGGGGCCTCGGGCGGGATCCTGGCCGTCACCGCGCTGCTGTGCGCGGTCGCGGTGCTCGTGCTCGGCCTCGCCGTGCCGGTGACCGCGTCGTTCGTCATCGCGGCGGTCATCATCGGGCCCGCGCTGACGGATCTCGGCGTCAGCCAGGCCGAGGCGTACATGTTCATCTTCTACTACGCCGTGCTGTCGGAGGTCAGCCCGCCCACGGCGCTGTCGGCCTTCGCGGCGTCGGCGATCACCGGGGGCAACGCCTACCGGACCATGATGGCGGCCTGGAAGTACACGCTGCCCGCGTTCCTGGTGCCGTTCGCCTTCGTGCTGACCCCCGGCGGGGCCGGGCTGCTGGCCCAGGGCACGGCCGGGGAGATCCTGGCGGCCACGGGGGTCTCGGCGCTGGCGGTCGCCGCGCTGGCCGCCGCCACCGGCGGGCGGCTGCTCGGCCGGGCCGGGCCCGTCGAGCGGGTGCTGTGCGCGGTGGCGGCGGTGCTGCTGCTGTTCCTGTCACCCCTGCCCGCCCTCGCCGGGGCGGCTCTTCTGGTCGTGGCCGTCTCCCTCCATCTGGTGATGCGCAAACGAGAGGCACTGCATTGACCGTCAAACGCGTGGCCGTCCTGCTGGCGGCGGGGGTCCTGTTCCTCACCGGTTGCGGCGGCGACCGGTCGGCCGAACGGAGCGCGGGCCAGAGCGGCGCCGCGGGCAAGCGGCTGTCGATCGCCACCGGCAACACCACCGGCGTCTACTACGTCCTCGGCGGGGGCCTGGCCGACCAGATCGGCAAGAACCTCCCCGGCTACCAGGCCACGGCCGAGGCGACCGGCGCCTCGGTGGAGAACATCCAGCGGGTCGTCAGGGGCGACTCCGACATCGCCTTCACCCTCGCCGACTCCGCCGCCGACGCCGTCGCGGGCAAGGGCGCCTTCACCGCGCCCCAGCCGATCCGCGCCGTCGCCCGCCTGTACGACAACTACACCCAGGTGGTCGCCACCGTCGGCTCAGGAGTGAAGTCCGTCGCCGACCTCAAGGGCAAGCGGGTCTCCACCGGCTCGCCCAACTCCGGCACCGAGGTGATCGCGCTGCGCCTGCTGAAGGCCGCCGGTCTCGACCCTGACAAGGACGTCACCCGCCAGTCGCTGGGCCTGCCCGAGAGCGTGCAGGCCGTCAAGGACGGCGACCTCGACGCCCTGGTCTGGTCGGGCGGGCTGCCCACGCCGGGCCTCACCGACCTGCTGACCTCGCTCAAGGACCGGGTCGCCTTCGTCCCGCTGGACGGGGTGCTGCCCGCGATGCGGGCCGAGCACGGTCAGGTGTACGCCGCGGGCACGATCGCCAAGGACGTCTACGAGACCGCGGCCGACGTGTCCACGATCTCGGTGCCCAACCTGCTCGTCGTGAACGAGAAGATGGACCCCGCCCTGGCCGGGAGCCTGACGAAGCTGCTCTTCGACCACAAGGCGGATCTGGAGAAGGTCCACCCCGCGGCCAAGGACATCACCCGCGACAACGCCCAGAAGACCGAACCGGTGCCCCTGCACGACGGCGCGAAGAAGTACTACGGCTGATCGGCGCCTCACGCTTCCGGCGCCTCACGCTTCCGGTGTCTTGAGCTTCCGGTGTCGCGTGCCGCGCGGCGCGCGACACCGGGAGTCCCATGCTCGTCTCCCGTCTCTGCCGGAAGTCGTGTCGTCCCCCCGTTCCCGGGTATTCCGAATCATGTGAACACGTGGGGCAAACGAGATGACATGGTGGTCCACGGGACCGAGCCGTACAACGCCGAGGCTCCGCCGCGCGCGCTGGCCGATCACATCCTCACCCCGCTCGACACCTTCTACAGCCGCAACCACGGCCCCATCCCCGATCTGGATCCGGGGTCCTGGCGCCTGACCGTGGACGGCCTCGTCGAGCGCCCGCTGACGCTGTCCCTGGAGGACCTGCGTTCCGGGTTTCCCGAGCGCACCCTGGTGGCGACCCTGCAGTGCGCGGGCAACCGCCGCGCCGGTCTGGCCGAGGTCCGCGACATTCCCGGTGAGGATCCCTGGGGGTGCGGCGCGATCTCCACCGCCCGCTGGAGCGGTGTCGGCCTGGCCGAGGTCCTCGCCCGTGCCGGGCTGCTCCCCAGGGCGGCGCACATCGCCTTCGCCGCTCCCGACGTCTCCGACCTCGCCGATCCGCCCCAGCCCTACGGCGGCTCCGTACCCGTCGCCAAGGCCGTCGGCGGGGAGGTCCTGCTGGCCTGGGCCATGAACGACCGGCCGCTGCCCCGGGCCCACGGCGCCCCGCTCCGCGTCGTCGTCCCCGGCTGGATCGGCGCCCGCAGCGTCAAATGGCTCCAGCGCGTCACCGCCCAGGAGGGGCCGTCGGACAACTACTTCCAGGCCACCGCCTACCGTCTCCTGCCCGCCGAGGCCGACCCCGCCAAGGCCGGACCCGGTGACGGCATCTCCCTGGGGCCCGTCGTCCTCAACACCGCCATCCTGAGCCCCGGCGACGGTGCCCGCGTGCGGCCCGGCCTCACGCGGATCACCGGCTACGCCTACGCCGGAGACGGCCGTACCGTCGCCCGCGTCGACGTCTCCCTCGACGGGGGCGACACCTGGGTCCAGGCGGATCTCGGCGAGCAGGTGGGTCCCTGGGCGTGGCGGCACTGGCACACCACCGCCGATCTGGGGGAGGGCGAAACCGTGATCACCGCCCGCGCCTGGGACAGCACCGGGGCCACCCAGCCGGAATCGGCCCGGTCCCTGTGGAATCCCAAGGGGTACGCCAACAACTCGTGGTCCCGGGTCCGCGTCACCTGCGTCCCCTGAGGGGACACGCCGCCGGGCGCCTTCCGGGACCCGGCCGGGTGCCTGAGGAACGGGAGGGGCGCGGCCGCCCGCCCTCAGGCCTCGACGGAGCCGCCGCTGCGCCAGTAGACGTTGCTCTCCCTGCTGAGCATGCCCTCGTCGACGAGATAGCGGCGCAGCGCCGCGTGGTCGTCGTGGAAGGCGCGCAGCGCGACGTTGACCTCCTTCTCGGAGTAGCGGACCCCCGGTTCGAAGACCTGGACCACGTAGTCGAGCACCACGAGCTGCTTGTCGCGCTTGGTGGGGATCGCCCGTAACCGTCCCTCGACGAGGAAGGACTGCAGGACCCTCTCCTCGGGGGAGGCCGGGGTGGCGGGCCTGGCCGTGGCGTGCAGCAGCTCGCGGAAGCGCTCGCGCCGCGCCTCCCACTCGCCGCCCTCTCCCCGCGTGGCCAGCCCGCCGCGTTCCAGGCGGTCCAGCGCGCGCCTGACGGCCTCCCTGTCGAGGCCGGACTCCTCCTCCGGCTTGCCGCCCAGCACCAGGGCGGCCAGCACCTTCAACGTGTCTTCCTGGTACAGCAGGCCCAGCACCTGTCTGATCGCGTCGTCGCTCATCTCGCCATTCTTGTCGGTCCCGTCTGATATTTCTGCGGCCATGGACAGCCGGGGAGTGAGCCCAGAGGAGTTCCTGCGGATGGCGTTGGCGCTGCCCGAGGTGGAGCTGAACGACAGCAGGGAGCAGTGGACCGGTGTCAAGGTCAGGGGCAAGGGCTTCTGCTATCTCTCGGAGGCCGAGGCCGCCGCGCACGTCAAGACCACCCGGGAGGAGCAGCAGGCCATGATCGCGGAGAACCCCGAGGTGTTCGGGCCCTCCTGGAGCGGCGGCCGGTTCGGGTGGGTGGCGGTCCGGCTGGCCGGGGCCGATCCGCAGGAGCTGGCCGAGCTGGTCACCGAGGCGTGGCGCCTGACCGCCCCCCGCCGCCTGGTCGCCTCCTTCGAGGCCCGCCCCTGACGCGGGGCGGGCGCCCGGAGGGCCTCAGAGGCGGTTCAGGCCGATGACGTGGACCACTGCGCGGCCCTCCTCGTCGGAGGCGGCCAGGTCCACCTGGGCGTCGATGCCCCAGTCGCCGTCGCCCGCGGGGTCGGAGACGACCTGGCGGACCCGCCAGAACTCCTTCTCCTCCTCGATGCGGAGCAGGCCGGGGCCGCGGGCGTCCGGGCCGGTGCCGATCTCCTCGTGGTCGTCGTAGTAGGCGTCGAGCGCGGCGCCCCAGTCGACGTCGGGGGCCAGCTGCTCCAGCTCCTGCTCGTTTTCCAGGGAGGCCAGCTCGATCAGGCGGAACATCGCGTTGCGGACCAGCACGCGGAACGCGCGGGTGTTGGCGGTGACCGGCCTGGTGCTCTCCTCCAGCGAGGGCGCCTCCAGCTCCCCGGTCGGGTTCTGCAACTGCTCCCACTCGTCCAGGAGGCTGGAGTCGACCTGGCGGACCAGCTCGCCGAGCCACTCGATGAGGTCGACCAGGTCCTCGGTCTTGAGGTGCTCGGGAATGGTCCGCGACAGGGTGCGGTAGGCGTCGGCGAGATAGCGCAGCACGGTGCCCTCGGAGCGGGTCAGCTCGTAGAACTGCACGTAGTCGGCGAAGGTCATCGCCCGTTCGTACATGTCGCGGACGACGCTCTTGGGGCTCACCGTGTAGTCGCCCACCCAGGGGTGGCCGCGCCGGTAGGTCTCGTACGCGCCCAGCAGCATGTCGGCCAGCGGCATCGGGTACGTGATGTCGTTGAGGAGCTCCATCCGCTCCTCGTACTCGATGCCGTCGGCCTTCATCAGCGCCACCGCCTCGCCGCGCGCCTTCTTGAGCTGCGCCGACAGGATCTGGCGGGGGTCGTCGAGGATGGACTCGATGATCGAGACCATGTCCAGGGCGTAGTTCGGCGACTCCATGTCGAGCAGTTCGAGGGTGGCCAGCGCGAAGGTGGACAGCGCCTGGTTCAGCGCGAAGTCCTCCTGCAGGTCGACGGTCAGGCGGGCCATCCGGCCGTGGTCGTCGGGCTCGCTCAGCTTCTCCACCACGCCTCCGGCCAGCAGCGACCGGTAGATCGCGATGGCCTGGCTGATGTGCCGCCGCTGCCACTTGCGGTCCTCGTGGTTGTCGGTGAGCAGGTGGCGCATGGCCGCGTAGCAGTCGCCGGGGCGGTTGATCACCGCGAGGAGCATGGCGTTGCTGACCTTGAACCGGGAGTTCAGCGGCTCCGGCTCGGCGGTCTGCAGCTTCTCGAAGGTCTCCTCGCTCCAGCCGACGAAGCCCTCCGGCGGCTTCTTGCGGGCGAACCCGCGCCGCCTCTTGGGATCGTCGCCGATCTTGGCCAGGGCCTTCTCGTTCTCCACGACGTGGTCGGGGGCCTGGCAGACGACGTAGCCGATGGTGTCGAATCCGGCCCGCCCGGCCCGCCCGGCGATCTGGTGGAACTCGCGGGCGCGCAGCCGCCGCACCTTGTTGCCGTCGTACTTCGACAGCGCGGTGAACAGCACGGTCCTGATCGGGACGTTGACGCCGACGCCGAGGGTGTCGGTGCCGCAGATGACCTTCAGCAGGCCCGCCTGGGCGAGGCGTTCCACCAGGCGGCGGTACTTCGGGAGCATCCCGGCGTGGTGCACGCCGATGCCGTGCCGCACCAGGCGGGAGAGCGCCTTGCCGAACCGGGTGGTGAACCGGAAGTGGCCGATCATGGAGGCGATCGCCTCCTTCTCGGCCTTGGTCGACATGTTGATGCTCATCAGCGCCTGCGCCCGCTCCATGGCCGAGGCCTGGGTGAAGTGGACGACGTAGACGGGGTACTGGTTGGTGGTGAGCATCTCCTCCAGCGTCTCGTGGAGGGGGGTGAGCCGGTAGGAGTAGACCAGCGGGACCGGGCGCTCGGCGTTCTTCACCACCGCGGTGGGCCTGCCGTTGCGCCGGGTCAGGTCCTCCTCGAACCTGGTGACGTCGCCCAGGGTCGCCGACATCAGGATGAACTGGACGTTCGGCAGCTCCAAAAGCGGCACCTGCCAGGCCCAGCCGCGGTCGGGCTCGGAGTAGAAGTGGAACTCGTCCATCACCACCTGGCCGATGTCGGCCCCGGCGCCGTCGCGCAGCGCGACGTTGGCGAGGATCTCCGCGGTGCAGCAGATGATCGGCGCACCGGGGTTCACGCTCGCGTCGCCGGTCATCATCCCGACGTTCTCGGTGCCGAACACCGCGCACAGGTCGAAGAACTTCTCCGACACCAGCGCCTTGATCGGCGCGGTGTAGAAGGTGCGCACGTCCCTGGTCAGCGCGGTGAAGTGGGCTCCGGCGGCGACCAGGCTCTTGCCCGATCCGGTCGGGGTGGCCAGGATCAGGTTGTTTCCCGACACCACCTCGATAAGAGCCTCCTCCTGCGCCGGGTAGAGGGTCAGTCCCCGCTCGGAGTTCCATTCGACGAAGGCGTCGAAGATGGCATCGGGGTCGGCGTCGATCTCTTCTGGCAGGCGGTCTACGAGGCTCACGGTTCAATACTGCCGAAGAACTTGAGGTGGTCGGACCGGAGGCGGCCACGGATCACCTTACATTCCAGGTAAAGTGCGTGACTTTGTGTAGTTATGGCTGCTTTTTTCGGCATAAATGATGATCAAATCAGATGATGCCGCCGTTGACGCGAAGCACCTGCCCGTTGACCCAGCGGGCGGGACCGGCGAGGAACGACACGGCCTCGGCGATGTCCGAGGGCTGTCCCAGGCGTTCGAGCGGCGGCTGTGAGGCCAGCCTGGCGATGGTCTCCTCGTCCTTGCCGTCCAGGAAGAGCGCGGTGGCGGTGGGCCCGGGGGCGACGGTGTTGACGGTGACGTCCCTGCCGCGCAGCTCGCGGGCCAGGATGAGGGTCAGGCTCTCGACGGCGCCCTTGGAGGCGACGTAGGCGCCGTAGCCGGGGAAGGCCAGCCCGATGACCGAGGTGGAGAAGGTGATCAGGGCGCCGCCCCGGCGCAGCCTCCTGGCGGCCTGCTGGGCGACGGCGAAGGTGCCGCGTACGTTGACGTGCAGGATGCGGTCCAGCGTCTCCAGGTCGAGGTCGGCGACCGGGACGGGCGGGCCCATGATCCCGGCGGCGTGGACGACGACGTCGACGCCGCCGAAGGCCTCCTCGGCCGTGTCGAAGAGCGCGGAGACCGCGTCGGGGTCGCTGACGTCGGCCCGCACGGCGAGGCCCTTGCCCCCGGCCGCGGAGGCCTCCTTGGCCGCGGCCTGGCCCTCGGTGTCGTTGCTCGCGTAGTTGACCACGACGGCATAGCCTTCGGAGGCGAGCCGCTCCACGACCTGGCGGCCGATGCCTCGGGAACCTCCGGTGACGATGGCGACGCGGGCCGGTGTGGTGCTCATGATCGATCTCCCTTCGGAAATTTATGGACTCTATGTACATATACAGGTATATGAACATAATGTCCATATAGCTTACAGGGGAGGCGAGCCGTGGGGCCGTCCGACACGCTCACCCGGACGCGAGCCGGGCGGGGTGCGGCGGGAGGAGCGGACGAGCGCCAGGCCCGCCACGATCGCGCCCGCCCCGATCAGGGGCGCCGTCCCCGGGACGAAGCCGGTCACCGTGAGCGTGAGCAGGCCCAGCCCCACCAGTGCGGAGGCCACCAGGACCCTGGCCGCCCCGCCGGTGTACGGACCGGCCGCGGGGGGCGTCTCGAACCGGGCGAACCCCCGCAGCAGCGGCCACATCGCCAGGGCGAGCATGAGCAGCCAGTGCGGCCAGCCGGACAGCCAGGCCGAGGTGCCCGGCTCCGGGGTGGAGATCCCCAGGCCCACCACGACCATCGAGACGATGACGAACAGCGCGCTCATGTGCCACAGGTAGAGGGTCATCATCCGGTCACCGGCCCAGCGCAGTGCCCTGGAGACCCCCGGCCACTCCGCGAAGGAGACGATCGACCGGCGCATCGCCAGCGCCAGCCCGATCTGGCCCACCCCGATCGAGAGCAGCGCGACCGTGGGCGGCGCCATGTTGGAGACGGACGCCCCCGGCATCCCGATCATGCTGAGCGGGTAGGGGCCGAAGGCCGTCAGCACCGCGCCCAGGCCGTACCCGGCCAGGGCCAGGACCCAGGGGCGGCCCATCCGGCCGTCGGCGTACAGGAAGCCGAGCTGGTGCACCGCCAGCCAGACCAGCACGATGTTGGGGAAACCGGCGATGTCCAGGCCGCTGGTGAAGCGCAGGACGTCCACCGCCACGGCCCCCGCCGCCAGCACGGCCGGCACCCGCCAGCCGTACACCATGTTGAGCCTGAGCATCGGCGGGGTCAGCGTCACCGCGACGAGATAGATCGCCAGGAACCAGAGCAGCTGCCCGGCCAGCCGTGAGGCCGTCATGACCGGCTGCTCCGGCACGCCGAGCGCGAGGAGCAGGTGGGGGAGGGGCAGCCAGACCGCCGCCAGCGGGACCACCGGCCAGGCCAGGCGGCGCAGCCGCCCGGCGAGCCACGCGGGAGTCGCGTCACCGCGCCGCGCCGCGCTCCGCCGGCTGATCGCGTTGGCCGCGCCGCCCGCGAAGAACACCAGCGGCATCACCTGGCTGATCCACGTGATCATCCACGCGTTCCCGGTCGCCAGCGCGTTGCCGGTGGAGATCCGGCCGTCGGCGAAGGAGAGCAGCGGCATGCTCCAGTGCTGGAGCACCACCAGGACCATGCCGAACACGCGGAGCACGTCGATGAACGGGTCGCGCGCGGCGGGCGCCGGTGCCGTGCGAGGCGCCGTACGGGGAAGCGGGACGGCCGCCAGAGGCGGAGTCACCGTCGCAGCCGCCGCCGGGGTCACCGTCGGAGTCGCTGTCGGAAAGGCCGGTGGGAACGCTGATGGAGGCACTGCCGGGCCGGGGATCACGGCGGTCAAGAGGGTCTCGATTCTCAGGGAGGGGAGGCGAAGATCTCAGATGTGGCGATGTGAGAAGCCTCTCCTCAGGACCCCGGCGGCGCAGTGACGCGCGCAGCAGTCTTCTCGCCGGATCCCCTCACCACCTCGGGTAGTGCTGGCCCCACCCCGGTAAGCGGGCACACAGGGTCGATCGAGGGTGCGGGTCCTCGTAGCGTTGGCGGCATGAGAACCCTCCTCAGCCGCATCGGCACCGACACCCGCTACCTGGTCGTGGGCTTCCCGCTCTCCATCATCTGGTTCGTCCTGATGGTGGCCGGCTTCGCCGCGGGGGCCGGCACAGCCGTCGTGTTCGTGGGGCTGCCCATCCTCGCGACGACCCTTCTGGTCGCCCGGGGCTTCGCGGATGTCGAGCGGCGCTGGCTGCCCGAGGTGCTCGGCCGTCCCGTCGCCCGGCCGAGATACCGGCCGGCTCCGGAGAACGCCGGATGGTTCCGCAGGATGATCAATCCGTTCACCAACGGCCAGTCGTGGCTCGACCTGCTCTACGGCATCGTGGCCTTCCCGATCTCCATCATCACCTTCGTGCTGGCGGTGGTCTGGTGGGGCGGGTCGATCATCGGTCTCACCTACCCGCTCTACGGGTGGATCATCAACGCCATCCCCGGCAACGACGGGGGGCTCGGCACGCTCCTCGGCCTGGGCAGCAGCGTGTGGATCGATGTGATCATCAACACCACCATCGGCGTGCTCTTCGCGCTCACCCTCCCGGTGATCGTGCGGGGCGCCGCGCTCGTCCAGGCCGGGCTCGGCAGGGCCATGCTGACCGGGGTGGCCGAGCTGCACGACCGCATCGACGACCTGGCCGAGGGTCGGGCCGCCGCGGTGTCGGCCGAGGCCAACGCGCTGCGCCGGCTGGAACGCGACATCCACGACGGGCCGCAGCAGCGCCTGGTCTCCCTGGCCATGGACCTGTCGCGGGCTCAGCGTCAGCTCAAGCGCGACCCGGCGGGCGTCGAGCAGATGCTCGGCCAGGCGATCACCTCCACCCGCGAGACCCTGGACGAGCTGCGCGCCCTCTCGCGCGGCATCGCCCCGCCGATCCTCAGTGACCGGGGCCTGGCCCCCGCGCTCGCCGCGCTCGCCGGCCGCTGCACCATCCCCGTCGAGCTGGACGTCCAGGTCGTGGGGCGTTTCCCCGCGGCCGTGGAGAACACCGTCTACTTCGTCGTCGCCGAGTCCCTCACCAATGTCGCCAAGCACAGCCACGCCACGGTCTGTACCGTGACGCTGAGCAGGACAGGGGACTTTCTCATGCTGACGATCGGGGATGATGGGGTCGGCGGCGCCCATGTCGCCAAGGGGCATGGTCTGTCGGGTCTCGGCGACCGCCTCAAGGCGGTCGACGGCGAGCTGGCGGTCGACTCACCCGTCGGGGGGCCGACGGTCATAGTGGCGGAGGTTCCGTGCGGGTAGTGGTGGCCGATGACGCGGTGCTCATCAGGGAAGGTCTGATCAGGCTCCTTGAGGAGTTCGGCTGCCGGGTGGTGGCGGCGGTGGGGGACGGCGACCGGCTGGTGGAGGCCGTCGCCAAGCACCGGCCCGACGTCTCGGTGGTGGATGTGCGGATGCCGCCCGGCTTCACCGACGAGGGGCTGCGGGCGGCGGTGGAGGCGCGCCGGAGGGTTCCGGGCACGCCGGTGCTGATCCTGTCCCAGTACGTGGAGGTGTCCTATGCCGACGACCTTCTCGCCGACGCCAGGGGTGCGGTGGGCTACCTGCTCAAGGACCGCGTCGTGGACGTGGACGACTTCATGGGAGGGCTGCGCACGGTCGCGGCCGGAGGTACGGTCTTCGATCCTCAGGTGGTGGCTCAGCTGATGGTGCGACGCCGCCGCGACGATCCCCTCGCCCAGCTCACCCCGCGAGAGCGCGAGGTGCTCGGCCTGATGGCCGAGGGCAGGTCCAACCCGGCCATCGGCCGCCAGCTGGTGGTCAGCGACGGGGCCGTGGAGAAGCACATCCGCAGCATCTTCGCCAAGCTCGGCCTGTACGCCGAGGACGGCGACCAGCACCGCCGCGTCCTCGCGGTCCTGGCCTACCTGCGTTCCTGATTCGCCCCGAACCGGCGCGCCCGGACCCGCGTTCCCGGACTTGCGCTCTCACACCCGCCTCTCACACCCGCCTCTCACGCCCGCCTCTCACACCCGCGCTCCCGACCGCGAGGAGGAACAGTGATCTCGGTCTTCGGTAGTGCCAACATGGATCTCGTGGCCTACGTCGACGTCGCCCCCACGCTCGGCGAGACCGTGACCGGCCGCGCCTTCGGCACGGTCCCCGGCGGCAAGGGCGCCAACCAGGCCGTCGCCGCCGCACGGGCGGGAGCCGCGGTTGCCTTTCTCGGGGCGGTGGGCGACGACGCCTTCGGGACCGAGATGCGGCGTACGCTCACCGGGGCGGGGGTCGACGTGACGCACCTGCGCACGGTCCCCGGCCCCTCCGGCATCGCCCAGATCGTGGTGGACGGCGACGGCGGCAACTCGATCATCGTGGTCCCCGGTGCCAACGGGACCGTGACCGCCCCCTCGGAGGCCGAGATCGAGGTCATCTCCCGCTCCGACATGCTGCTGTTGCAGCTGGAGCTCCCCATCGAGGCCGTCACCGCGGCCGCCAGGGCCGCCCGCGCGGCCGGGACCACCGTGGTCCTCACCCCCGCGCCCGTGCAGCCGCTCCCCGCCGAGCTGCTGGAGGCGGTGGACATCCTGGTGGCCAACGAGCACGAGGCCGCCGCGATCACCGGCCAGGCCGATCACGAGCGCGCCCTGCTGGAACTGAGGGGCACGGTCGGCTGGGTGATCATCACCCTGGGGTCGCGCGGCGCGCTCACCGCCTCGGGCGACGGGCCCGCCGTACGCGTCGAGGCCCCCAGGGTGCCCGTGGTGGACACCACGGCCGCGGGCGACACCTTCGTGGGCGCCCTCGCCGCGGCCCGCGTCGAGGGGCAGTCCGCGGACCGGGCCGTCCGCTTCGCCGCCGCGGCCGCGGGGCTGTCCGTCCAGCGCGCGGGTGCCAGCACCTCGATGCCCACCCGCGCCGAGATCGACCGGAGCCTTGCCGGAGCCGGAGCCGGAGCCTGAGGCGGGCGCGTCGGCGGCTCTCTCCCCGGCCGCGTCCCGGGCACGACGCCCCGCGGCCGGAGGCCTCGGCGCGGCCCGGCGCGCCGGTGGTTCGAAGGCCCGCTCGCGGGCGGCCACGACGCCCCGGTGACCGGGGCGTGGACGCGCGGGGAGACGGGGGATCGCCTAGCCGCCGATGAGGGACGTCTCCGACAGCGTGAGCAGGAACGCCCCCGCGGCGAGCAGCGCGATCGGCCAGGACCGGCTGATGGCGGACCAGATCGTGGCGGCCAGGAAACAGACCAGGGCGAGCAGCACGAGAACGTCCACGAGAATCCTCCAAGGGGTCATCCCCAGACGATCATCGTCGGGGGCAAGCCCTCACTGCCCCGCGTCCACCGGAGGTAACACGCCGCGCCGCTGTTTCCTAGGAACGACGAATCCCACCCACCCCACTTTTTACTGATATATCCGGCTATGTCCTTCCCGGAGGGACGCGGCGGCCTCGGCGCAGGCGACGTCCTGGGAAACGGTGCCGCCGCTGACGCCGACCGCGCCCACCACCCCGCCCGCCCCGCGCTCGTCGCCGGACCCCCCGAGCGGGACGCCGCCGCCGAAACACACGTACCGGTCACCGGGCAGGCCGTACAGCTCGCCTCCCGGCAGGACCAGCGGCGCGAGGTCGGCGGTCGGCATGCCGTGGGCCACCGCGGTGTAGGCCTTGCCGGGGGCCAGGACGGGTCCGGTGATCCGCGCGCCGTCCATCCGCTGGAACGCGACCAGGTGCCCGCCCGCGTCGACCACGGCGACCGAGACGAGCGCGCCCTCCCGCGCGGCCTGCTTCACCGCGGCCTCACACATGCGCAGCGCGAGTTCCAGATTCACCGGGCTCCTCACCGTTTCGACGATCTTCGGCATGGACGGCCGGGTGCGCGTGCGCCGCCGTTCCGATGATGTGAGGTGTCATAACGATGCGACGCCCGCGCGGGCCCTTCGGAGGACCGGTGTGAGCCGGGATCGTCGTCCCGAAAGGGAAGTGACACCGCGAGGCGACATTCCGACGATGCTCACCAAGAGTGATGTTTCTCTTACTTGGAGCTACGATCCTCACTGGCGAGATCGTCGAGGTGTCGTCCCGACGTGGGGAGAGGCATGCACAACCACAACCGCGCGAGCGTCCTTCACCAGCTCAGGTACGCCCTCGGCCATCCGGGGCGGATCCCCGGGCACCTGAGACGGCTGGCCAGGGACACGTGGCTGCGCCTGGGCAACCGCGACCATGTCGCCTACTACCGGGCGGTCATGAGGTCCGACACCGCGCGCAGTCCCCGCGCGGCCGTGGGCACCAGGTCGTACCGGCGCTGGGTCGCCCTGGGGAAGATGCAGTTCGACTACCTCGTGCGGCACGGCCTGAGGCCCGAGCACCGCATGCTGGAGATCGGCTGCGGCAACCTGCGGGCCGGGCGCCTGTTCATCGGCTACCTCGACCCCGGAAACTACTACGGCATCGACATCTCCCCGGACATCCTGATCGCCGCCCAGGACACCCTGGTCTCCTACGACCTGCGCGACAGGCTCCCCTACCTCCTGCCGGTCAAGGACCTGCGCTTCGCAGCCCTGCCCGACCAGGCGTTCGACGTCGTCCACGCCCACAGCGTCTTCTCCCACTCCCCGCTCCACGTGATCGAGGAGTGCTTCCGGAACGTCGGCCGGATCATGAGGCCGGGAGGCTGGTTCGACTTCACCTTCGACCGCACCGAGGGCAGGGAGCACCACGTCCTGCGCGAGGACTTCTACTACCGCGCGGAGACCCTGATCGATCTGGCCGCCGAGTGCGGGCTCCGGGCGACCCTCATGGACGACTGGGAGCGGCTTCCCCACCGGCAGTCCAAGATCCGCATCACCTTCCCGGGGCCGGAGACCTCCGAGGACCACGCCGCGGGAGACCTCGACCGGCCCGGTGAGGCCGTACGGGAGCAGGAGCGGCCCGGCGCCGGGTGGGATCAGGCGGGGCTCCGGGGACGCCTCGGCCCCGAGGCCGGGCGGGCGGTGCCGGACCTCGCGGAGGAATCTCGGATAGGATCTGGCGCCTCGCGCGACTGATCTGGAGGAACCGATGCGGGTCCACGACCTGTCCGCCGGGGGCGGTGTGCTGGCCCGCGTACACGACGTGGCCCGCGCGGCGACGCGGATCCACGGCCTGCCCGACGCCGAGGTCACCCTGGTCAACGTGTCCGAGAACGCCACCTACCGGGTGGACGACCCGGCCACGGGGGCGCGGTCCATCCTGCGGGTGCACCGGCTCGGCTACCACTCCACCCCGGCGATCCTGTCCGAGCTGGCCTGGCTGGAGGCGCTCCGCGAGCAGGCCGGGATCCGCACTCCCAGGGTGATCCCGGCTCCTGACGGCTCCCGGGTGCTGACCGTTCCCGGCCCCGAGCCGCGCGACTGCGTGATGTTCGAGTTCCTGCCCGGCGCCGAGCCGTCCCAGGAGCAGCCGGTGCCCGGCTTCGAGCGGCTCGGCGCCCTCACGGCGCGGATGCACCGGCACGCGCGCGGCTGGTCCCCGCCCGAGGGGTTCACCCGTTTCCACTGGGACCACGAGGCCGCTCTCGGCGCCGAGTCGCGGTGGGGCCGCTGGCAGGACGGCCTGGGCGTGGACGCCGAGGCGCGGGCCGTGCTGGGGCGGCTGGACAAGGAGCTGCGCGAGCGGCTCCACCGCTTCGGCCGCGGTCCCGGGCGCTACGGCCTGATCCACGCCGACCTGCGCGCCGCCAACCTGCTCGTGGAGGGCGAGAGCCCGCCCGGCGTCATCGACTTCGACGACTGCGGCTTCGGCTGGCACCTCTACGACCTGGCCGCGGCGGTCAGCTTCGTCGAGCACCGCCCCGAGGTCCCCGAGCTGGTCGGCGCGTGGGTGCGGGGCTATCGGACCGTCCTGGACCTCCCTGCCGAGGACGAGGCCGAGATCTGGACGTTCGTCATGTTCCGCCGCCTGCTGCTGGTCGCCTGGATCGGCACCCACACCGGCGCCGACATCGCCGCGGAACTCGGCTCCGGCTACACCGAGGGCACCTGTGAGCTGGCCGAACGCTATCTCGGCGGCTCGCTCCGCTGACCCCGCCCGTCGCCTCCGGGTTTCGCCCGTTTCGTGCGGGCGCGGCATTCGCGCGCGGAGCGTCCGGCGGCGTGGCGCACGGTGAGCGCGCATCGGGAAATCGCTCCTACCGGCCCCCGATACCGGGGATAGGGGAGGACGAATACGAGACGGCGCGCGCATCACCGTGCGCGCGACGGATATTCGGGTGACGAGATTTCCCGGAAGGAGACGACGCCTTACCGGCCGTGATTTCCCGCCTCCGAATCCGGAATGTTTTCCCGCGCCTTCGCCGCCGTCTCGGTCAGGGGACGTACCGGGTCAGGACTTCAGCTCGCGCCTGATGTCCTCGTCGTCCGGGGCCAGTTCCAGCGCGCGGGTGAGGTCGGCGACCGCCTCTCCCTCGCGCCCCGCGGCGCGCAGCGCCATCGCCCGGTTGAACAGCAGGGCGGGGTCGTCCCCGGAGTCGAGGGCCCGCGTGAAGTCCGCGACGGCGCCCTCGGGGTCGCCGGTCTCGAACGCCAGGAGCCCCCGGTTCGCCCAGGCCGCCGCCAGCGAGGGGGCGAGCTCCAGGGCCCGGTCGAACGCGGTGCGTGCCCTGTCGTAGCGGCCCTCCGCGGTCTCCACCTGGCCCAGCGCGCACAGCAGGTACGGGTTGGCGGGGTCGATGGCCAGCCCGGTCTCCGCGTCCGCCCTGGCCGCGGCGTACTCGCCGAGCGCGGCCCGCAGGCCCGCCCGGTTGGCCAGGCCGTCCACGAACTCCGGGTCCAGCTCCAGCGCGTGGTCCAGGTCGGTGAGCGCGCTCCGGTGGTCACCCGCGGAGAAGCGGATCTCGGCCCGGTTGTAGTACGGCTCGGGGAAGGGCGGGCCGACCCGCATGGCCGTCTCGTAGTCGGCGACCGCCGCGTCCATCCGGCCCAGCCGGTGCAGCAGGTTCCCCCGGTCGATGTAGTAGTCGGGATAGCCGGGGTCGGCCGCGATCACCGCGTCCAGGTCCTCCAGCGCCTCCTCGGGGCGGCCCAGCATCACGGCGAGCTGCGCCCTGTTGGCCAGCAGCACCAGCCGGTGTATCGGGTGCTCGCCGGGCCGCAGGTCGCGATCGGCCAGGGCGACGGCCTCCTGGACCAGCTCCAGCGCCTTGGCAGGACGGTCCCGCCGCACCTCCACCAGCGCGCGGCCGTTGAGGTCGAACCCCAGCTTGAACGCCCGCTCGCGCGGGTCGGGCAGCAGCGAGGAGATGGCGATCGCCTGGTTCACCAGCGCCAGCGCGGCGTCGGGGTCGCGCCGGGCCGGGTCGCGGTGGCGTACCTTCAGCATTCCGGTGGCGTAGGCGGCCGAGGCGTGCACGACGGGGGAGACGCTCTCGCGCCTGGCCAGGTCGAACAGGGCCTCCGACTCGTCCTCACGGCCCAGCGCGGCCAGCGCGGTCGCGGTGCTGTGCAGGAGCCGCCACCAGACCGCGGGGTCGTCGTCGGGACCGGCCAGGCGCAGGGCGCGGCCGCCGAGATCCACCACGGCGTCGTGGTAGCCCTCGTCCAGGCACCACTGCACCGCGAACAGGAACGCCTCCACCGCCTTCGACGGGTCGCCGCCGCGCTCACGGTGGTACGGGATCGCTCCGAGCCGGGCGCCGACCGTCCCCTCCCTCTCCAGCTCGTCGGCGAGGGCGTCGTGCCGCTCCGCGCCGAGCGGCTCCTCGGGGGTGGTCCGCTCGCGGGTCACCACGGTCAGCAGCTTTCCGGGAACGCGGCGCCGCAGCACCGTCAGGAGCTCCAGATCGGTGGGGTCGGCCAGGTCGGTGTTCTCGACGACGAGCGTGCGGGGACCGGTTTCGGACAGGTGCTCACGGACGAACTCGGCCAGGCCGTTAGCAAGGCGCAGCGTGCGGCGCGGCGCGTGCACCAGGATCCGTTCCGCGCCGGGCAGGCTCGCGGCCACCGACCGGCGCCGGGCGGGGATCAGATCGCGCAGGTCGGGTGCCGCGGCGCGCAGCTCGATGTCGTAGCGGGCGACGAGCTCGGGCCGGGCGGAGGGCAGCAGGGCGGAGACGATCGCGCCCCCGGCGGTGTACGGCCCGCGCAGCCGCCGGTCCGCGTCCACCACGGGCAGCGGCGGCGCGGGGGACGGGCTTTCTTGCGGGTGCGGTCCCCGACTCACCGGACTCCTTTAACTCGATTAGCTGATATTTGATGATATATGACTATGTCAGGGAGCCGGCGCCCGCCACTGGACGCCGGTTCTGCGATTCTGTCTCAGCCGACGTGCTTAGGGCTGGCGGTGCCCCTGAGCGTGATGGTGCCGGGCTTGTGAACAATGACGCGCTTCATTATCTGCCTTCCTCGTGAATAAGAACAAATTGCAAGTATTCGCAGTAATCGCCCATACTGACAAGATCTATTTTTTATCGTGGCCGGATCCGGACAACCCTCTGGACAGGCGACACGCGGTGGTGTCGCCGAACCGGCGCGGGGGGCTCCCGCGGGAGATGAGACCCTGGGGCGATGAGAGAACCGAGGAGCCGCTGGACGGACATCGCGGGGGACGACGCCGGGGAGCGGTACGCGCGGAGGTTCGCCCGGCTGGCCGAGTCGGGGGCGGACATGCACGGCGAGGCGCGGTTATGCGCGGAGTTGCTGCCGCCGGGCGCGCGGGTGCTGGACGCCGGGTGCGGCACCGGGCGGGTGGCGATCCGGCTGGCCGAGCTGGGATACGACTGCGTGGGCGTCGACCTCGACGCGTCCATGCTCGATGTGGCCCGGCGGGCGGCGCCGCGACTGCCCTGGATCCTGGCCGACCTCAGCGATCTCAGGGATCTCGGCGATCCCGTGACACCGGTGCGGCGGGCAGATCAGGCCGCACAGGACGATCAACATGATTCAGCTCGAAATGTGGATAAAAGCGGGCTGGGCGGACGCTTCGACATGGTCGTCGCCGCGGGCAACGTCATCCCCCTGCTCGCCCCCGGGACCGAGGCGCGGGCCGTCGCGGGGCTCGCGGGGTTGCTGCGGCCGGCCGGGCTGCTGGTGAGCGGGTTCGGGCTGGACGCCGCGCACCTCCCGATCGCCTCGGCGACGGTCACCCTGGCGGACTACGACGACTGGTGCCGGGCGTCCGGGCTCTCCCTGCGACGCCGCCTGGCGACCTGGGACGGCGCACCCTACGACGGTGGTGGATACGCGGTGAGTGTCCACATCCGTACCCCGGGCTGACGGGGCTCGCGGGGGTAGTAACTTCATCCCATGCGACTGGGCGTTCTCGATATCGGTTCCAACACGGTCCATCTGCTGGTGATGGACGCGCACCGGGGGGCCCGGCCGCTGCCAGCGTACTCCCACAAGGTGGACCTGAGGCTTTCCGAGCACATGGAAGACGGCAACCGCCTGTCCGCGCGGGGCGCCGCGCGGCTGCGGGGGTTCGTCGAGGAGGCGCTGCGGATCGCCGAGGACAAGGGCGTCGAGGACCTCATGGCCTTCGCGACGTCCGCGGTCAGGGAGTCGGTGAACGGCGAGGAGGTCCTCGCCGGGATCAAGGCCGACACGCAGGTCGACATCGAGGTGCTGTCCGGCCAGGACGAGGCGAGGCTGACGTTCCTGGCCGTGCGACGCTGGTTCGGGTGGTCGTCCGGGCGGCTGCTGGTGCTGGACATAGGGGGAGGGTCGCTGGAGATCGCCTCGGGCATCGACGAGCAGCCCGACGCGGCGGTGTCGCTCCCCCTGGGGGCGGGCCGGCTCACCCGCGACTGTTTCACCGCCGATCCGCCGCCCGCCGACGAGGTGCGGGCGCTGCGCAGGCACGTACGGGCCGAGATCGCCCGTACGGTGGGCAACGTGTCCCGCTACGGCCAGGTCAACCACGCGGTGGCGACGTCCAAGACGTTCAGGCAGCTCGCCAGGATCGCCGGGGCGGCGCCCTCGCACGAGGGGTCGTCCGTGCGCCGGGTGCTCAGGCACGCGGACCTGGTCGGATGGACCGACCGGCTGATCAAGATGAGCACGAGGGAGCGGGCCGAGCTGCCCGGGGTCTCCGAGGGGCGGGCGCCGCAGCTGCCGGCCGGGGCGATCGTCGCCGACGCCGCGATGGACCTGTTCGGGGTGGCACAGCTGGAGGTGTGCCCCTGGGCGCTGCGAGAGGGAGTGATCCTGCGGCGGCTGGACGCGATGCCCGAACGTTGAGGTTTACCAGGGCGTCGGCAGGTAAGGGCGAGTAGTCATGAACAGCCCTCAGGCTCACGTGGAAGGGGCCGCTCACAAAGCGGCCAACAGTCAGACGTTGGACAAGCTGGCGCGGGTCGGCATGGCCTGCCGAGGTGTCCTCTACGGCCTGATCGGTTTCCTCGCCCTCCAGATCGCCTTCGGCGGGGGAAGCGGCGGCAAGGAGGCCGACAAGACCGGCGCGATCGAGACGGTGGCCGAGCAGCCGTTCGGCACGTTCCTGCTCTGGCTCATGGTCGTCGGGTTCGCCGCGCTGGTCGTCTGGCAGCTGTCGGAGGTCGTCATCGGCCGGGGCCGGACCAAGGACCGGGTGGAGTCGGCCGGACGGGTGGCGGTCTACGTGCTGATCGTGGCCACGCTGCTCGGCGTGGTGCTGCGCGGCGACTCCGGTGCCTCGATGGACAGCCAGTCGAAGGACATCACGGGCATGCTGATGGACCTGCCCGCCGGGCAGCTCATCGTGGGCCTGGTGGGCCTGGGCCTGATCGGCCTGGGCGTCTACTGGATCCGCCAGGGCTGGAAGAAGGAGTTCCTCAAGGACCTGCGCACCGGTGAGATGCCCGCGAGGGCGCGACAGCTGGCCGAGAAGCTCGGCATGGCCGGTTACATCGCCCGAGGCGTGATCGCCGCGGTCGCCGGTGTCTTCGTCATCCAGGCCGCGATCACCTACGACCCCGACAAGGCCAAGGGCATCGACTCGACGCTGCGCTCGCTGGCCGAGACCCCGGCCGGTCCGTGGCTGCTCGGTGTCGTCGCGATCGGTCTGCTGCTGTTCGCGGTCTACTGTTTCTTCGAGGCTCGCTGGCACCGCGTGTGACGGATGGAACCGCACGGTACGCCAGGTGCGGACACGCAGGTGAAGGCCCCTCTGGCAAGCCCCACCTGTCTATCCGGTAAGTGATCGCATTCCTACTTTTCCGAGACATCTTCCCCGCCGAGCTCCGCGTCTTCCCAGAAGTGAAACGGTATCGGAGGGGGCGTATGGACTCGTCGGAGTACGACGGCAGTGAATGGGTTCTCCGCCTGGCGGGTTCCCCGGACCAGGTGGTCAGAGCCCGCCGCCTGGTCTCGATGACCCTGGGGCGAGACCACCCCCTCCACGACGACTGCGTCCTGCTGACCAGTGAGATCGCCACCAACGCGGTGATCCACTCCCGATCGGGGGACGGCGGGGCCTTCACCGTCACCGTGGCCTACTCGGCGACGGGCGTGCGGGTCTCGGTCCAGGACGAAGGCTCCTCCGAGGCCCCCTGCGTGTGCCGCGCCTCGGCCGACGCGACAGGGGGCCGAGGCCTTCCCCTGCTGGAGGCGCTGGCCCAGCGCTGGGGCGTGGTCAGGGAGGCGGGGTCCAACAAGGTGTGGTTCGAGCTGGTGCTGGAAATGGCGGGGATGCGCGCGGGCAGCCTGGCGGGTGCCCGGTAGACCCACCACGTACGGGCGCACAGGGTGGACATCCCTCCGCGCATCCGGTGAAGGTGCGAGCCACCGCGAGCGGCTCCGGAACGAGTTCTACGATTTTCCCCCGCGTCTGGGACGTGCCCCTCGGCTTCGAGGGGCCCCGCTCGTGTCCTGACGGCGATGACGTAGGTGACCGCCCGGCGGGCCGCCCTTTCCAGACGGCCCGCCGGGCTCGTGCCGGCTCGTGGGGAGGGGGTCGTCAGTCCCGCGGGTTCCAGCCGTCGGTGTCCACGTCGAGGTCGAGTTCGTCGGCGACGTCGCCCCACCCGACGAACTTGAAGTTCGTGTTCTCCCTGGCCTCGCCGTTCTCGTCGAGCGCCCCCGGGGTGTTCTCACCGTCGTGCGTCACGAGCAGGCCCCTGTCGAACCGGCCCAGCGGGACGTTGACCACCATCGAGCCGTCGCTGTGCTCGACGCCGTCCAGCCCGTTGCCCGCCCCGATCCGGAAACGGCCGACATAGTCGTTGTCGTCCCGGTCGTAGACGGTGAAGGTGTTGTCGCCCTGGCCGGAGGCGAGCAGGTAACCGTCGCCGCCGTCACCGTGGTAGATCGTCAGCCCCTCGGCGTCGGCCGACAGGTGCCTGCCGCCGTAACCGGGGTCGGCGCCCGGCGCGCACTCCTCGGTCTCGGGGTCGTAGACGCCCGGCCTGCCGTACTCGCGGACCTTGTCGACCAGCGTCGGGGTGCCGGTGAGGTCGGCCCGCATCCGCCAGATACCCACGTCCTCCTGGGCGGCGTAGAGCACGTCCCGCTCCCCGTCGACGACCATGCCCTCGACCTGGGGCAGCTCGCCGGGCTCCAGGCACGGCGTCCAGGTCGTACGGTTCGGCAGCCGGAACGAGCCGGGCAGGTCCAGGGTGCGGACGAGCCGGTAGCCGACCTTCCCGTGCGCGGTGGCGGTCAGCTTCAGCAGCGCGACGCGCGTCCTGTGCCGCTGGCTGACCAGGACGTAGGTGCCGGTCCCGTCCTGCCAGGTGGCCAGGCCGTACGCGGTCCGCGCGTCGTTGACCTGCTCCTGGCCGGTGTTGAACACGAACGGTACGGCGGGGTCGGTCAGGTCGGTGAGCGGCGCCCGGCCGCGGCCCGCCCTGTTCTTGTCGACGGCGTAGAAGCGGATCTGGTCCCTGCCCCGGTCGGAGACGACGGCCAGGTCGGTCCTGACGCCGTCGGACAGGCGCAGGCCGTACACCAGGTCGACGTTGTTGAACCGGCCGGGCTCGTCGTCCTCGCCGGGGGCGGCGGGGGCGGGGACGTGCTGGAGTTGCCTGCCGCCCAGGTCGTAGGCGTACAGGCCGCCCTCCTTGGCGGTGGTCATCACCACGCTTTTCCCCGAGCGGGTGGGATGCACCCAGATCGCGGGGTCGTCGCCGTTGGCGTTGCCGCCGGCGGCGTCGTCGAACAGGGCGGGGGTCTCGACCCGGGGCTCGACCGTGGGGATCCCGTCGGCCAGCGCGGTGGGTGCGAGCGCCGGTCCGGCCAGGCAGAGCACCAGCGTCGCCAGGCAGAGTCGAGTCCGTGAACGCATGGCATCTCCTTGCATGTGAGGTATGTAGATAAATGTCCTTTTGATCATTGTGGAATCGGCGCAACGGGGAGTTGACGGGAGGAGAACGCGATGGCCGTATGTCGTGAATGGTGCCCGGCCGTGCTCGCGTCACCCGATCGGAGCGGTGCCGCCAAGTCCATATCTGTCGGCGTCGGCTGCTAGAACTTGACCCTCCGCCCGTACCGAGGAGTCCCCCCGTGATCCATCAGCATCTCACCGAGTTCCACGGCCTTCCCGTCCGCTTCCCCGGCGCCGACGACACGCCCGCGTCGCAGGCCGCGTGGCGCGTCAGCGGTGATCCCTACGACGGTGAGGGGACCGTCGACGACGCCATCCGGGAGCTGCTCGACAAGGTCGACTGCGCTGCCGTGCGAGCGCTGGTCGTGGGCACGTGGGGATGGGCGCACGACGACGACCGAGCCGATGCACCGATCCGGTTGCTCGTCGAGGCCGCGCCCCGCCTTCCCGCGCTGGAGGCGATCTTCTTCGGTGACTATGTCAGCGAGGAGTCTGAGATCTCCTGGATCGGGCAGTCTGACGTGACCCCGCTCCTGACCGCGTATCCCCGGTTGAGACGACTCGATGTGCGTGGCGGCGACGGCCTCGAACTCCGGCCCGTCGTGCACGCCGCACTGGAGACCCTCCGTTTCGAGTCGGGCGGATTGCCGGCCGGGGTGGTCAGGGCGGTCGGCGCGTCCACGTTGCCCGCGCTGCGGCACCTGGAGATGTGGCTGGGGGAGGAGCACTACTCGGGCGACTCCGGCCCGGACGACTGGGCGGCGATCCTCGCGGGCAGCGGCCTGCCCGCGCTGAGGCATCTCGGCCTGCAGGACAGCGAGCGGCAGGACGAGGTGGCCGCCGCCGTCGCCACCGCGCCGATCGTGGCGAGACTGGAGTCGCTCGACCTGTCCATGGGCGTCCTGTCCGACGAGGGCGCCGAGGCGTTGCTGTCCGGTCAGCCGCTCACCCACCTCAAGCGGCTCAACCTGCGACATCACTTCCTGAGCGGCGAGATGGCCGCGAAGGTCGTGGCCGCCCTGAGTGGTGTCGAGGTCGACGTGTCCGAGCAGCAGGAGATCGACGGCGACTGGCGCTTCATCGAGGTGTCCGAGTGACCGTGCCCGGCACCGCGCTGGAAAGGCCCGCGTCCACCGATCGCCGCACGCGGGCGGCGCCCTTCGCGGTCGTCGGCACGCCCGGCGACCGGCGGGTGACCCTGTTCGGGGACGCGCTGCGCGCGCACGGCCTGCCCGAGCCCCTCGTCGTCCCCTGGCGTGACGTGCTCGCCGGGGCCGGATTCCGCATCCCGGAGCGGGCACGCGTCCGCGTCGACTCCCCCGGCGAGGACCCCGAGGCCGACGGGTTGCTGCGTGGCCCCGGCGCGCCCACCCGGGTCGGCGGCGGAGCGTCCTGGCACACCGCGTTCGTGCGCGGCCTCGAGCGCGTACGGCGGGCGGTGGCGCGGACACCGGGCGCCCGGCTGCTCGGTGACGTCGACGAGATCGCGGTGATGTTCGACAAGCGGCGCTCGCACGCCCGGCTGCTGGCCGCCGGCGTGCCCGTGCCGCCCGCGCTGCCCGCGCCGATCACCGGCTACTCTCACCTGCGCGACCTGATGGCCCGATCGGGCTGGGGCCGGGTGTTCGTCAAACCGGCTCACAGCTCGTCGGCCTCGGGAATCGTGGCGCTCCAGGTCCAGGCCGCGCGGATCCACGCGATCAGTTCCGTCGAGCTCGTCCGCCCCCGGCCGGAGGCCGCCGGGCGGATCGGCCCAGAGCTGCACAACTCGCTACGCGTACGCGCCTACACCGACAAAGCCGACGTAGCCATGATCATCGACGCGCTCGCGCCCGACGGGCTGCACGTGGAGCGCTGGTTCCCCAAGGCGTCGGTGGACGGGCGCGTGTTCGACCTCCGCGTCGTCGTGGTCGGCGGACGGCCTACGCACGCCGTTGTCCGTGCCGGCCGTGGCCCGATGACGAACCTGCACCTGGGCGGCACCCGTGGTGATCTCGATCAGGTCCGGGCCCGGCTCGGGGCGGCCGGTTGGGAGCAGGCCATGCGGATATGCGAGCAGACGGCCGCCTGCTTCCCCGGCTCCGTCATGGTCGGGGTCGACCTCATGGTGGGCATCGGCTGGCGTCGCTTCGCCGTGGCGGAGGTGAACGCGTTCGGCGACCTGCTGCCCAGGCTCACCGGTCTGCCCGAGAGCGGGGCCGCCGGCCTCGACTGCCACGCCACGCAGGTGGCCCACATCCTCGCGCTCCGGAGCGCGGCATGAGAGACATGGGCGCGATCATCGGCACGCACGACGTGCTGTTGCTCACCCTTGACACCCTGCGCTACGACGTCGCGGCCGAACTGCTGGCGCGGGGGCGGCTCCCCACGCTCGCGGGCGTGCTGCCGGGCGGCGCGTGGGAGCGGCGGCACTCGCCGGGCAGCTTCACCTACGCCGCGCACGCGGCGATCCTGGCCGGTTTCCTGCCCACGCCGGCGGGTCCTGGCCCGCATCCACGGCTGTTCGCCGCCGCCTTCCCCGGCAGCGAGACCACCACCGCGGGCACCTGGGTCTTCGACGCCGCCGACCTGCCGGGCGGGCTGGCCAAAGCGGGCTATCACACGGTGTGCGTCGGCGGTGTCGGGTTCTTCAACAAGCTGACACCGCTGGGTACGGCGCTGCCCTCGCTGTTCGCCGAGTCGCACTGGCGGCCGGAGTTCGGGGTCACCTCGCCGACCTCGTTCGAGGAACAGATCACGTGCGCCGAGCGGTCGGTCGGCGACCGTGCGGAGCCGGTGTTCCTGCTCGTCAACGTGTCAGCATTGCATCAGCCGAACCACTTCTACCTGCCCGGGGCGGCCGGCGACACCCGTGCGACGCACGCCGCCGCGCTCGAGTACGTCGACCGGCACCTCGGCCGCCTCTTCGCGCTGATGAGCGCGCGACGGCCATGCCTGGTCATCATCTGCTCCGATCACGGCACCGCGTACGGTGAAGACGGATATGTCGGTCACCGCATCGGTCACGAGGTGGTGTGGACGGTTCCCTACGGCGAATTCGTACTCCAGCCAGGAGAATGGTCATGAGGCCCTACGAAGGGTACGTCTACGCCTACCCGCACAAGACGGCCTACCGCCCGCTCGACCCGCGGCCCCCGCTCCGCGAGGTCTGGGCGAAGGAGCGCACCGACGCGCTCTTCCTCTACCTGCACGTGCCCTTCTGCGAGATGCGGTGCGGCTTCTGCAACCTGTTCACCAGGACCGGCGCCCCCGCGGAGCTGGTGACCTCCTACCTCGACGCGCTCCGGCGCCAGGCGGAAGCCGTACGGCAGGCGCTGCCGGACGACGCGCGTTTCGTCACCGCGGCGATCGGCGGCGGCACACCCACCTATCTGGAGGCGGCCGAGCTGGCCAGGCTGCTCGACCTGGCCGAGCAGGTCATGGGGGCCGACTTCTCCACCACCCCGCTCGGGATCGAGACCTCTCCGGCCACCGCCACGCCTGATCGTCTGGCCGTGCTCGCCGAACGCGGCACCACCCGGATCTCGATTGGGGTACAGAGCTTCGTCGACGCCGAGGTCAGAGCCGCCCTGCGGCCGCAGCGCCGCGCCGAGGTCGAGACCGCGCTGACCGCCATCCGCGAGGCCGCGTTCCGCACGCTCAACATCGATCTGATCTACGGCATCGACGGCCAGACGCCGGACACCTGGCGCCATTCCCTCGACGCCACCCTCGCCTGGCGCCCGGAGGAGATCTATCTCTACCCGCTGTACGTCCGGCCCCTCACCGGGCTGGGCGTCCTCGGCCGCGACTGGGACGACCAGCGGCTCGGCCTCTACCGCCAGGGCCGCGACCATCTCCTGGCCGCCGGGTACGAACAGGTGTCCATGCGGATGTTCCGGCTGCCCGGCACGGAGTCGGGCAGCGAGTACCGCTGCCAGAGCGACGGCATGGTCGGTCTCGGCTGCGGCGCCCGCTCCTACACCTCGCGGCTGCACTACTCCTTCGAGTACGCCGTGGGCGTGCGGCACGTGCGCGCGATCATCGACGATTTCATCCGGCTGCCGCGCACCGCGTTCGGCGTCGCCAACGTCGGCTTCGCGCTCGACGATCTCGAACAGCGCCGACGCCATCTCATCCAGTCGCTGCTGCAGGCCGAGGGGCTCGACCGAGCCGCCTACAAGACGCGTTTCGGCGGCGACGTCCTCGACGACTTCGCCCTCGACGTGTTCGCGGAGCGCGGCTGGGTGGTGGACGACTCCACCCGCGTACGGCTGACGCCCGAAGGACTGGCCCATTCCGACGCCGTCGGGCCGGCCCTGTTCTCCGGCCGGGCCCGCGACCTCATGGACTCCTATGATCTCCGCTGACCCCCCGGGAGGGCCGGTGGCCGGCTCGGGGCGGGCGCCGCTGTCGATCTGGGACATCACGCCGCGGCACGTGGAGGCGTCCCCGGCGGGCGACATCCCGAAGCCCGAGGAGCTGACCCTCCTCTACCGGGGCCCACTGGCCAGTTGCGACTACGACTGCCCGTACTGCCCCTTCGCGAAGCGGCGCGACAGCCCGGAGCTGTTGCGCGCCGATCGGGAGGCGCTGGCCCGCTTCACCGCCTGGGTCGCGGCGCGCGACTTTCCCATCTCGGTGCTGTTCACGCCGTGGGGTGAGGGGCTCGTCAGATCGTGGTACCGCACCGCGATGGTGGAGCTGAGCCACCTGGCCCACATACGCAGGGTGGCCATCCAGACCAACCTGAGCACCCGGCTGAGGTGGCTCGCCGGAGCCGACCTGGACACGCTCGCCCTCTGGGCCACCTACCACCCGGGCCAGGTGACGCACGACCGGTTCCTGGCCCGATGCCGGGAGCTGCTCGCCCTCGGGGTGCGCTTCAGCGTCGGCGTGGTCGGCGTCCCCGACCACGCCGAGCCGGCCAGGCGGCTGCGGGCGGAGCTCCCCGACGACGTGTATCTGTGGATCAACGCCGCCGAGGGGCGTGCCTACACCGAGGAGGAGGCGGCCGTCTGGACCGGGATCGACCCGT
The DNA here is from genome assembly GCF_051192615.1 of Streptosporangium sp. G11. Taxonomy (NCBI): domain Bacteria; kingdom Bacillati; phylum Actinomycetota; class Actinomycetes; order Streptosporangiales; family Streptosporangiaceae; genus Streptosporangium; species Streptosporangium sp. G11. The sequence goes on along the minus strand of NZ_JBPJUQ010000006.1, from coordinate 154,227 downwards.
TGTTCGACTACAGCAGGAGGCCGCACCGCAGCCTCGGACTGCCCTGCCGTACCGGTCGGAGCGCGGTGTCGGTCGACGGTGAGGGCACGGTGCGGCGGTGTCACTTCGTCGCGCAGCCGATCGGCAACCTCTACGACGGGTCGGCTCTGCGCACGCTCGCCCCACGCCCGTGCCCGCTTCCCGTGTGCGACTGCCACATCGGATACGTGCATCTCGAACCGCTCGATCTCTACCGCGTCTTCGCGGGCGGCCTGCTCGAACGCATCCCCGCGGGCTGGCCGCGTTGATCAGGTCTGTTTCAGCGGTTCGTACTGCTCGGCGGACAGGCCGAAGGTCCACGCGACCCCCTCGCGGGCGGTGGTGACGTAGGGCGGCACCCGGAGGAAGTAGGTACGGCTGGTGCCGTCGGGCTCCGGCGTCGAGTTGACCACCTCGACCATGACGAGGGACTCGTCGTCGGGGAACTCGGCCCGCCAGAGCACTCCGGTGTCGTCCCGCTGGATGACCTCGGCACCGGATTCCTTCAGATAGCGATCGAACCCATAGTGTTCGATCATCACCCTGCGCAGCTCGGCGTTGGGCTCCTGCCTGATGCGCGGCGCCGACAGGTCGGCCATCACGGCGCCGAACCCCGCGGGGACGGGCATGCCGTGCCAGGCGTGCAGGGCGAAACCGTCGGGGAAGGCCAGCGCCGGGCCCACCGCGCGGTGCAGGCGGCCCAGATCGTCGCGGTGCAGCTCGGCCGGGCGTTCGCAGATCAGGACGACGTGCTCGAACGGCCACCACCAGCCGGCCTCCCTCGACACGCGCATCACGCCGTCGAGCGGGGTGAGATCGACCTCGGTGCTCTCCCCGAGGGCGTCGAAGAACGCGAGCCAGGGAGCGTCGTGCTGGCCGAGGACCGCGTCAAGGGTCGCGCGGCGCAGCAGCGCTTCGAGCTCGTCACTCTCGCCGGACCCGTCACTCTCACCGGACTTGTCACTCCCGCCGGCGGGCGGGCCGGTCACCCCGGGCGCGGCCGCCGACCGGCCGATGCCGCGGCGGATCTCGCTCACCAGCCGGTTGACCCTCGGCCAGAGGCCGGCACCGACGAACTCCCAGGCCGCCGCCCACCCGGCGGGCGGGAGGAGGGAGAGGGCCTGGGCGCGGACGTGCTCCCACGGCCTGGTCCTGACGAGATCGCGGACGGGCGACCCGGGATCGAGCCCGAGGAGCACCGGCGGGAGAACCCCGGCCCCCCGGGCGGCGTCGCGGTCCTCCGCGGAGCCGGTGAGGACGACGGCGGCCACCGTGGCCTGGGCCGGCGAGGCGAACCAGACGATCCGCTCAGGCTCCGGGAGCCCGGCGCCGCGGTAGGCGGCACGGACCCCTTCCTCGGCGGCGGGCCGATCCGCCGGACCGGTGGCATGGGCGACAGGGGCCCACCTGGTCACGGCGTCGGCGAGGGAGGCGGCCAGCTCGGGCGAGAGGGCAGGGGGGCGCATGGGTTTCCTTGACTGTCTGGGGAGGGGGGCGGGGCGAAACCGGCCGGTCAGTCGGCGACGTACCGGGCGTAGGAGCCGGGCACGTATTCGCGCTGCCGCACGATCCGGAACCATCCCTCGGGCAGGGAGATGGTGGCGTGCTCCTCGTGCACCAGCCGACCGCCCTGGGGCAGGTGAAGGAACTCGGGCGCACCGGAGTCACGCCCCACGAGCAGGGTGCCCGCCCCCGGCACGGCATGCGCGTGCCCCGTCGCCTCGCCGAGCGCCAGCACCAGCCGGCCGTGCTTGTCGCGGGGCGCGGCCACCAGGTGCGCGGGCACGGACTCGCCGGCGACCGGCATGATCAGGATGTCTCCCTGACGGAACACTGGAACCTCCTCGTCGTTGCTCGAAAGGTAGAGGACACGACCGACAGTTCCGCCGCGCCCGTCGATCCGCTCGCGCGACAGGCCGGCATGACCCATGTGGCGGGCATACTCCCGGTCACCGTCGCGGTTGGTGCCGGAGCGGAACAGCCGGGGCACGCCCTGTCCCGCCGTCATTCGGCCCGTGTCGGTCCGGGCGGCGGGTCGCCGCCCGGTACCTCCTGAGTCGGTATCGACCTGGGTCTCACCCGTTTTGTGGTCACCTCCGATGGTCGCAAGGTGGCCAACCCGCGCTTTTTGCGGCGGGCGGCCAAGAAGCTCCGCGAGGCGCGGAAGGCGCTGAGCCGCAAGGAGAAGGGGTCGGCGAACCGGGCCAAGGCCAAGTCAGGGTCGCCAGGGTGTACGCCAAGGTGATCGATACGCGCCGCGACCGGGCACACAAGCTCTCCACCACGTTGATCCGCGACAACCAAGCGGTGTATGTGGAAGACCTCGCCGTGTCCGGTCTGGCGCGTACGAAGCCGGCCAAGAGCGTGCGCATGCGGGCTGGTCGCGGTTTGTGGGGATGCTGGAGTACAAAGCCGTCAGGTATGGCCGCCACTTCGGCAAGGTCAGCCGCTGGTTTCCGTCGCCGATTCGATGCCGTTGAACGTCCGGTCGTGGACCTGCCCGTGCGGGGCCGGCCACGACCGGGACATCAACGCGGCGATCAACATCCTCGCCGCCGGGCAGGGGGAGAGGCTGAACGACTGTGGAGCGCGGAAGACCGGGAGCGATCCCGGCACAGCGCGAAGAAGCAGTGACCCGCCAGGAGCCGCACGTGCGGCAGACCGGAATCTCCGTCCTTTGGAACGGAGTGGATGTCAACCTGCCACCTGTCCCGACATGTCCGGGCACGGGATGCGCTCAGCCGGGCTGCCGCGACGTCGTGAAAGGCCGCGTGGCCGGGCGGACGTCCAGCTCGGCCAGCAGGTCGGCCATGCGGGCGGCGCGGAGCGGGTCGACCGGCAGGACGTGGCCGGTCCACCAGCGGGCGATCTCCGGGGTCGGCCCCGAGGCGACCAGGTCCAGATAGTCGTCCAGCGGCGGATCGTAGATGAAACCGGGCACCACACCCCGGCTCTCCAGCCGGGCGACGACCTCGTCGCGGTTCTCGACCAGCAGAGGCACCCGTAGCAGCGGCTGCGGCGTCGCGTCGCGGACGCCCTCGGCCACCCAGGGCAGGGTGCGCAGCAGCTCGACCCCGGCCACCCGGCGCTCCCGCTCGCGGTCGATCACCCGGAACCGGGAGCGCTGGTAGCCGCGCAGCAGCGGCCCCTGCCGCATCCGCCAGTCGTCGAGGTCGATCCGCAGCCAGTGGTCCATGGCGCGCGGGTCGACCGGATCGGCGGCGACGACCGCGCGCAACTCCTCCTCGCGGGGCGGGCAGCGGTGGCCGGTCCAGCGCACGAGCCCCAGCGCCTTGAGGGCGTGCCACATCGGCCTGACCAGTCCGGTGCGGTAGATCGTCTCGCGCAGCACGGGCCGCAGCGTGCCGAGCAGCTGGGCGCGCGCCCCGCCGGGGAGCAGCAGCTCGTCCCTGGCCCGCGCCAGCTCGGGCAGCGCGGCCGGGTCCTGCGCGGTGAGGAACCCGCCGGACATCGCCCGCCCGTGCTTGGCGAGGCTGAACACCCCGGCCGTGCCGAACGTGCCCGCGGGGCGGCCGTCCACGGTCGTCTGCATGGCGTGCGCCGCGTCGTCGAGGAGGATCACGCCGCGCCGGTCGCACTCGGCCCGCAGCTCTGTCACCCGGTCGGGCTGGCCGTACAGGTGCGTGGTGACGACACCGGCGAGGCCGGTCCAGTCGACGGCGGGGACGTCGATGTTGCCGTCGCGCCAGGAGACCGGCGCCATCACCGGCTCCAGCCCGGCGGCCAGCACGACGAACAGCACCGTCTCGCAGTTCGTCGGCGAGATCAGCACCCTGTCGCCGCGCCTGAACCAGTGGCGCAGCGCCAGGAGCAGGCCGAACCGGGCGGACGGCACGTGGAGGCACTCCTGGCCGATCCGGTCGCGCATGGCCGCCTCGAGCGCGCGGCGGCCGTCCGCGCGGCCGGACGTGGCGGGGTGCCCGCTCATCGGGCCCTCCTTCGGTCGGCTCACTGGGTCTTCCTTCGGGTGCGCAGCTGACCGTACCGCTTCATGGCCTTGTCGGCGGCGCCGTACAGGGCCGGGCTGTCGAGGATGAAGCGCCGCACCCGGCGGACCGGCTCGGTGCGCAGCCAGTGCGCCGCCGCGCCCGCCGACCGGCGGCGCACGATGCCCTCGGTGACTGGAACGGTCCTGCTGCACAGCGCGTCCTTGTACTCCGAGCCGTTGCTGATGCCCAGGTCCAGCGAGGTGATCCCGATCTTCGCGGCGGCCTCGACCATGCGCAGGTGCTGGATCAGGCCGGGGGAGTACTTGGCGTACTCGGGGTCGTACGCGGGAAACCAGCCGATCATCGTCGTGCCGGTGCGCAGCCCGAAGTGGCCCGCGACGGGCCTGCCGCCGGCGTACAGCATCGACAGCGGCCCGGCGAAGTCGTCGGTGCCGGCGGCGTGCAGGCGCTCGACCAGCTCCACGACCCACGCCTTGCCGAAGCGGTCGGGGCGGCCCATCCGCTGGTACTGGGCGGACTTCCACTCGCGCAGCAGCCGGAACTGCCCGGGATCGCGCACCGCGAACTCGGAGGTCACCTCGCCCACGTCGCGGCCCAGCTTCCGCTCCTTGTACAGGGTGGACTTGAGGAACTTCGGGGAGCGTTCGCGCAGCTCGTCGAGGAAGGCGTGGTAGCCGTCGGCGAAGTCGAGGACCACGGCCTCCTGCCTGAGCGTCTCGAACGGCTGGAACCACGACTGGTGGTCGACCATGCAGCCGAACTCCCACACGCTCAGCCCGCACGCCTTGAGCAGGGCGTCGGAGTCGAACTCGGCGCCGGGCCGGTGGACGATCCCCTGGGAGAGCGAGACCCATCCGCCCAGGGCGGCACCCACCCCGCCGCCGTGCCGCTCGAAGGGGAAGAACCCCACGGGCCCGTCGGACTCGGTGATCACCGCTACCCGCGCCTCCGCGCTGACCTCGCCCATCGCGATCGTGAAGTCCGGGCTCAGGAAGGGGTTGTCCAGGTGCGGGCTGGAACGTTGCATCTCCCGCCACGCCGCGATCTCGGCCGGGCCCAGCTCCGCGGGCCGGATGACGCTGACCCTCATGCTCCGCCCCCCGCCGTGCCGGGACGACCGGCGGTGTACGCAAACCTACCGTTCACGAGACGGTGGTCCTTTCTCGAATCCTGAGCCCAGGCACTGGAGGTCGTCGAAGCGGAGGGCGAGATCCAGCCGGTGCGGGTACAAGGGGCGTGCGTCACGACACGCGGAAACCATCCCGGAACCGGGCGGAGATCCCCCGAACCGCCAACCGACAACCAATACGCTGAATCTATCGGGGTATCGCCCTATTCGCTTAGCTACGAGACAGGTTCGCTACGCGACGTCGAAGGACGCCGGGCCCGGGGGCATCCTGGGCGACATCGGGGGGACCGCGGGGATGAGCCGCTCGATGACGGGCAGGGCGCGGTGGGCGTACAGCGGGTCGATCGGCAGCACGTGCCGGGCCCACCAGCGCGCCACCTCCGGCTCCGGCGAGGGGTCGGTGAACTCGGGCAGGTAGCCGTCGTAGGGCGGGTCGTAGAGGTATCCGGTGGCGACCCCGTGCCGCTCCAGCTCCGCGATGGCCCCGTCACGGCCGTAGACCAGCAGCGGGACCCGGAACAGCGGCTGGTCCAGGTGGCGGCGGACGGCGGGCGCCACGGTGGGCAGCGCGGCCAGCGCCGAGACGCCGGCGATCCGCCGCGACCGCTGCCGGGGCAGCGCGTGCAGGCGCCTCGACTGGTACCAGCGCGAGAGGTGGCCCCGCCTGGCCCGGTAGTCGTGCAGGTCGGCCTGGACCCAGGAGTCGAACGCCGGCAGCTGCTGCGGTGCGTACTCCATCGCCCTGAGCAGCTCCGCCGGGCGCGGGGCGATGCGGTATCCCTCGCGCTCCTCCTCCATGCCGAGCGCGCGCATGGCCCTCAGCGCCGGGCGGACCATGTTCAGGCGCAGCGCGGCGTGCCGGCCCGCGGAGGTCAGCACGCTGTGGATCTCTTTCCTGAAGACGCCCGGCTGCAGCAACCGGTCGCGGTCGCGCTCCAGGGCGCGCAGGTCCGAGAGGTGCTCGACCGCGATCACCCCGCCGGAACCGGCTCCCGCGTGCTTGGACAGGCTGAACACGCCGGCCACCCCGAAGGTGCCGATCGGCCTGCCGTGCACGCTCGTCTCGATCGCGTGCGCGACGTCCTCGATCAGGATCTTGCCGCCGAACGCGGCCACCCGGTCCGGCAGGCCGTACAGGTTGGTGGTCAGCACCGCGTCGACCGCGTCGAGGTCGACGGCGTCGGCGTCGATGTTGCCGTCGTCGAGGGAGAGCGGGGCGATGACCGGCCGCAGCCCGGCCGCGAGCACGAGAAAGAGGATCTCGTCCGCCGACAGCGGTGACATCAGCAGCCGCTGGCCGGGACTGCACCAGTGCCGCAGGGCCAGATAAAGGCCCAGGCGGTTGGAGGGCAGCGGGAGGCAGAGGCGATGTGTCCGCTTCGCCACAATGTGCTCAGGAGTCACTGGAGACCGTCTATCACGTACGACATCATGACCGCAAACCGGGAGGCGAGTGTCGTCCTAACCGGCGGTCACCTGGGATGTTTTGCCATGATTGATCACCCTGCGGATGTTCGGGAAGATCAGCAACGCCACCAGGAGCTGGCTGCCGAGCATGGCATAGCCCACCGCGGCGATCCCGAAGTGGGGGAAGAGCACCGCTATCGAGGTGAGGACCAGGATGGCCATCCCGATCTGGATGAAGGCGAGCTTGCGTGCCTCGCTCTGGGCGCGCAGCATGCTGAGGCAGATCTCGATCACTGTTTGGGGGAGTACGGCGATCGCCATCAGGCGCAGCAGCGGCGAACCCGCCTCGGCGAACCCCGGGCCGAACACGCTCAGGATCAGCGGCGCGCCGATCACGACCACCGCGATGACCGGTCCGACGATCAGGAAGGTGCGCCGCAGCGCGTTGCGCACGCTCTGTGCCAGCTGGGTGGCGTTGAAGGATCCCTCGACGGTCAGCGAGACCGCCATGTTGGCGGCCAGCAGCCCGACCATGGAGCCCAGCGTGTGGGCGATCGAGAAGTAGCCGAACGTCGGCGCGTCGTCGAGCCAGCCCGCCACGATGACCGGGACCAGATAGAGGATCAGCAGGATGGAGAACGCGCCGGGGAAGTCTCCGGCGAGGAAGCGCCCCACCTCGCGCAGGCGCGGCGGGTTCGCGGCGCTCACCTCGGTGTTCTTGACGTGCTTGGGGATGATGACGCCGAAGATGAGCCAGCTGATCGGGATCAGCGCTATGGCCGTCGGCAGGATCCACGAGACGAAGATCCCGCCGAAGACGCCGCCCTGCGGCAGCGCGTATGCCAGCGCCACGAGCAGGCCCATCTTGACCAGGCCGAACGCCAGGCTGTTGACCGGCACCCAGACGGCGTTGCGCAGCCCGGCCAGCGTCACGTCCTGAAGGGTGAAGATCGTCCACACGAGCACCGAGGCGAGGAAGAACAGGCCCGGGCCGAACCCGCCGAGGTCGGCGTAGACCGACCCCCACAGTGGCAGCGTCAGCAGGAACCCCAGTGCCGCGACCAGGCCGGTGGCCCCGGCGACCGCGTAGCCGCGCAGGACGAACTCGGCGGTGCGGCGCCCGGCCACCGGGATGAACCTGGCCAGGGCGCCCGCGAAGGCGAGCCCGGTCAGGGAGGAGAACAGCCGCATCGCGCTGATCTGGGCCTGCCCCTCGCCGAACGCGGCGGCGGTGTACAGGTGGGTGGCGAGGAACCAGTAGCCGAGACCCAGCACGGCGGTGATCCCCGTGTTGATCATCAGCGCGTAGCCCTGCAGGAACAGGGGGTTCCTCAGGTCCTTGCGCAGGCGGTCCATCAGGCCGGTCCCACGATCCTCGGTCACGGTCCGGCCCGCGGCCTGGTCGCTCCCGTCGCGTGTCACGCCGCCATCATCGGCCGGGTCGCTTGCACCGGCCTTGCCGCCGGCTGTACGGAGACCGGTGGCCGCGTTGTTCGCCGGGGGTGCGGGAACGCCCGGCGCGGGGGCGCCGCTTTCTGGCCTGGCGTGCCGTCCGGCGCCACGCCGTCCGATGTCGTGCTCACTCACCCCGGTACTCCCGATCCGCGCCGTGTCCGAAGGCGGCGCGGGAGCGCCGCCGATCGCTCGGGCGGGGTGGATCGGTGGCCTCGCCGGCAGGGCCGGGAGACCATGTCACCGGCGTTCGCGTCTCGTCACGAGACCTGCCGGTCACCGAGGGGTACATGAGAATCGGCACGTGAGTCATGATGCCCCAGTTTCAAGCGAGCCGTGTCCGGCATGTATCCGGAAGTCCCCGGCAGGGCCTGATTGTGATGGAGAGTGCCCTGTTTTCATGAGGTTGGGGGCGTGGAGCGGGAGTGACCGAGGTCACCGAGGTCACTGAGGTCGCCGTGAGCGGCTCGGGCCGTGCGGGGGCCGGCCCCGGCGCGGTTCGGAAGGCGGGAGGCTCGGGGAAGGCCGAGGGAGGCTCGGGGAGGGCTTTGGGGGAGGTTTCGGGGAAGGCGGGGGGCGGCCCGGGACGTGGTTCGGGAGATTCGGGAGGTGAGGAGACGGCCCGGGACTCAGGAGGTGAGGAGGCGGTCCAGGACGCGGACGCCGAACTCCAGGCCCTCGACGGGGACGCGCTCGTCCACGCCGTGGAACATGCCGAAGTAGTCGAGGTCCGGGGTGAGCATCAGCGGGGCGAAGCCGTAGCCCCTGATGCCGAGCCCCGCGAAGGACTTCGCGTCGGTGCCGCCCGACATCACGTACGGCACCGGCCGCGCCGCGGGGTCCTCGGCCACCAGGGCGGCGCGGAGCCGGTCGAAGAACGGCGAGTCCATCGGGGCGGAGGGGGCGTCCTCGATGTTGACGAACTCCCGGGTCACCCGGGGGCCGAGCAGGCGGTCGATCGTCTCCAGGAACTCCTCCCGGTATCCCGGCAGGAACCGCCCGTCCACGTGACCCTCGGCGGTACCGGGGACCACGTTGACCTTGTAGCCCGCCTGGAGCATCGTCGGGTTCGCCGAGTTGCGGATCTGCGCCCCGAACAGGTCGCCGACCCGGCCGAGCCGCCTCGCCTCCTCCTCCAGCCGGTCGAGGTCGACGCGCTCGCCGAGGATGGCCGACAGGTTCTCGATCAGCGCCGCCACCCCGGGCGTCAGCCGCACCGGCCAGCGGTGGGAGGCGATCCTGGACATGGCGTGGCAGAGCTCGGCCACCGCGTTGTCCACCGGAGGGCGGGAGCCGTGGCCCGCGACGCCGGTCGCGGTGAGCCGCATCCAGGCGGTGCCGCGCTCGCCCACCGCGACCGGGTAGATCCGCGCGCCCCCGGCCTCGACGCTGTAGCCGCCGGACTCGCTGATCGCGTCGGTGCAGCCGTCGAACAGCTCGCGGTGGTGCCGCACCGCGTATCGCGCGCCGTACTCGCCGGTGGCCTCCTCATCGGCGAGGAAGGCCAGCACGACGTCCCGGTCCGGCCGCACCCCGCGCCGGGCCCAGTCGCGGACCAGGGCGAGCGTCATGGCGAGGGTGCCCTTCATGTCGACCGCGCCCCGGCCCCAGACGCATCCGCCGGAGACCTCGCCGGAGAACGGGTGGATCCGCCAGTCGGAGGGCTGGGCGGGGACCACGTCGAGATGGCCGTGGATCAGCAGGGCCTCGGGCGAGTCGCCGGGGATCCTGGCGACCACGCTGGTCCTGTGCCTGGCCGACTCGAACACCACCGGCTCGATCCCGGCGTCGGACAGCAGCGTGGCGACGTGCTCGGCCGCCGGACGCTCACCGGGGCCAGGGTTGGTGGTGTCGAACCTGATCAGATCCGAGCAGATCTGCGCGACCTCGCCCATCAACGAATGCCCCCCGGAGACAAGAACCCAAAATCTGGATCAAAGGTGCATACCCCTCCGGGTTGGAAATGCACCTCGGGCGGTCGTCTCCAGCACTCCCGGCCGGCTGCGACGCCGCTACCCCTCCAGGGCCCGGGAGCTTGTCCTTACTCGCTGAGCGCGGACTCCGGGCTCTTTTTCGTCGATCCCTTGGCCACGCTGGGGTCACCTGCGGCGAACGCCTCGGCGACCTTCCCCCCGATGCGACCGCGCTCGCTCACCTCGATCCCGTGGGACTTCGCCCACGCCCGGATCTCGGCGCTCCGTTCACGGTTGCCGCCGGAACCCTTCGTTCTGCCCTTGCGACTCAGGGAGGTGCTCGCCTTGCGGGCGGCGGACTGGAACGGTTTGAGGGCCTCGCGAAGTTTCGTGGCGTTCTTCGAGCTCAGATCGATCTCGTAGGCGGTGCCGTCAAGGCCGAACGAGACGGTCTCGTCCGCCTTCTTGCCGGTGATGTCATCGGTGAACGTGACGACTTGCTGACGTGCCATTGTGTGACTCCTTAATCTTGGCGCCGGAGCGTGCGGCTGTGAACCCGGCCGACGATGGTTCCCGCGTCTCTTCCCCGCGCGCAAAACTCTAGTCCCTCCTTTCGCCGTCGCGCCCGGGAAACCCCTGCCCGCCGGAGATCCACCCTCTCAGGTTAATTACTCAAGGCTGAACTCCGGCGTCTCCACGTCATTGGGAAATGCTTCCCGTTCGCGGGTGATTAAAAACGACGGCGGCGCCGGGGCCCCTTGGCGTCTTGTATGCCGAGATCTGTCGGTTACCCCCGACGGGTTTTCCGGAAGAGCGCGCCGGAGCGCTTTGGAGTTTCATGACCTCCGGGTGGTTTCCGGCCTCACGCCCCGAAAAAAATCGACTTCCGCCACTTGGGGCTACTCCGGTCCGTCGTTCCACTGCCGTTCGTTTCCCGGACGCCGTCGTGCCGGACGCGCCGCGCTCCCACCGCCGCCCCTCCCGATCTCCGGGACGGGCTCTTCATCTGTTTTTGCTGTTCACGATACCTCTCGGACCGAGAACGTGCGAGGGGAACGGGCGGGCGGGGCGGGTTCCGAGAGGTCGTGAGGAGAGGCTCCGCACGCATCGCCCCGGACGTTCGGCGGACAATTCACGCACGCCGGATACCCGTAACCGAACGCGTTCCGGGATTCGGAGGACAAATGACTTCGCCGCGCCCGGAATGCGTGCCGCCCGTCCACGGGTTTGCCGGTGTCGGGCATCGGGTGCCTTCGAAGGTGCCCGCCCCGGCGCGCGGCCGATCACATTGAGGTGCGATCTCGACACTCTAAGGTAAGGCAAGACTCGCCTTGGGGACCGTATGATTCCGGGTGCCTCACATTGTGACGGTGGGGGAACGGCGGGCGCCGTTTGCCCCTCGGCGGCCATTGGCCCGTTCCATCGCCCGTCCGGATCAATCAACCGGCGTTCCCCGAATTGTTCGCGAGTCGGCGGGAGATCGGATAGGGGCATTGCCCTGATCCCGCCCTTCGGCCCCGGCCACCCCGCACCCCCGCCCCCCGGACCCGGCCGTTTCCGCCGCCCGGCGGCCCCGCACCCCCGTCCCCGGATCCGGCCGCTCCGGCCGCCCGGCCACCCCGAACTTCCGCCCCCCGGACCCGGCCGTTCCCGCCGCCCGGCCACCTCGTACTTCCGCCTCCCGGACCCGGCCGCTCCGGCCACCCGGCCCCGGCCCGAGCCCCCGAAGCGGGTGGTCGCACACCGTCCGTGCGGGCGTGATCGGATTTGTCGGTAGTGATCTCTACCGTCCGGCTCATGACAAGTGCAGTGCAGGAGTACTCCTACGCCGGCCCCTCCACGCTCTCCGACGGGCACCTGGGGCTGTCGACGTCCGGAGGCCGGACCACGACGGGCTTTCTCGACCACCCCCGGTTCTTCAGCGGGTTGCTCACCCAGGCCGCGCCCGCCGCGACCGGACTGCTCGCGGTCGCCGACGTGGCGCTGGCCCGCTACCACCGGCCGCAACCGGGATTCACCCGCGATCCGGTCGTGACCTGCGGCGGCGACCGCCTCAGGTTCGAGTCGTTCTCCGCCTGCGGCGGCGTCTACGCCCGGCTGGACGTGCTGGGCCCCGCCCTCGACGGTGAGGTCTTCGACCGGGGCACCACCAACGTGGACGTCAACAACCCGCTGCGCGAGGCACTGGCCAGGGTCGGCGGCCGTGACCCGCTGCACGTCGGGGTCGGCCCCGACGAGCTCACCGTGACCACCCTGGACGGCGCGGTCGTGGAGAAGAAGGTGCCGCTGCCCGACCGGTGGCTGCGCGGTTTCGCGGAGGTCCAGGTGATCGCCTCCAGGTTCGACCTGCGCGCCGAGCTCGTCGGGCCACAGGCCGTCAGGTTCCTGCGCGGCCTGCCGAAGCGGGCGGCGGCGGAGGTGTGGGCGGTCCCCGCGGGCAGGGAGCTGCGGCTCTCGGAGCGGGCCGCACCGGGCGGGGTTCATCTGGCCGGGGTCGGCAGGCTGGCGACGATGACGCCGTCGCTGCGCTTCGCCAAGGCCCTGCGCGTGTACGGGCCGGCGGACGGCTCGGGGGCGAGCGCCTGGGAGCTGGAACTGCCGGGCATGCGCTACACGCTGGTCCTGTCCCCGCAGGCCTGGCGCGGTTTCTCCGGGGAGGGTGCCGTCCTGGACGACCTCTCCTCGGACGCGGTGGCCGGTGACGCCGACCTGGTCGGCATCCTGCTCGACTTCGAGCCCACCCTGGAGCTCGGCCTGCTCGCCGAGCGCTCCGGGCTCACGCCGGAGCGGGTCCGGGCCGCGCTCACCCAGCTCGGCACGGCGGGCCGGGTCGGCTACGACCTCTTCGAGGCCGCGCACTTCCACCGCGAGCTGCCCTACGACCGCGACCACGTCGCGGCGCTGAACCCCAGGCTCGGCTCCGCCCGCGCCCTGGTCGCCTCGGGCGCCGTCCGGCTGACCGGCCCCGATTCGGCCGAGGTGACCACCGGCGGCGGCGTCCGTCTGGTGCGGACGGCGGAGGGGTCGTGCACCTGCCCGTGGTGGTACGACCACCGGGGCTCGCGCGGCCCCTGCAAGCACGTGCTCGCCGCCCGGATGGCCGCCGACGCCGCGGCCGCCTCCCCGGCGGCACCGGTCTCCCTCATCCGGGAGGACTCCCGATGACGGTCTGGGACGAGGTCCGCGAGCTCATCGACACCGGTGGCCTCGACGAGCTCGCGGCCCGGATGGCGAGGCTCGACGACGCGGAACGCCAGGAGGTCGCCAGGCGGTTGCCCGGACACCTCGGGCTGCTGCGTCGCGAGGTGGGGGCCTTCGAACCGTGGGAGGGGCTGGGCCAATGGGCCGAGCACCTGCGCGTGGCGGGCGCGGGCTCGCTCGGCGGCGCGGCGGCCGTGGCCACCTGGCTGAACCGCCGCGAATTCACGATCTTCGGGTGGGAGACGCCGGACGACACCGACGCCCTCATGACGGTGATCTCCGCGCGGGAGCCCGAGTGGCAGGCCGATCTGGTCAACCGGCTCGTCCTCAGGATCCGCAACCGGACCTCTCCCGGACTGCCGCTGGTGCTGACCCTGCTCCGCCGTACCGGCGTGACCCCGCCCGAGCACGACCCGCTCGTGGTGGGCTGGCTCGCCGCGCCGCCGAGCGCGAGCGGGCTCCGCCGCGACCCGCTCCTCGGCGTCCTGCTGCCGAGGATCTTCGAGGCGCAGGGCGCGGGCCGCGCCCTGCGCGAGGAGCGGAGCGACCCGCTTCGCGCCGAGTCCTGGCTCGGCGCGCTGGCCGTGCTGAGCGGCGAGGGCAGGGTGAGCCGCGAGATGCTCCTGGACGGCTGCGTCAGCCGGTTCCTGCGCGGAGGAGACGCCACCGACCTGCGGTTCTTCGTCCGCCTTCACGAACTGCTCGAACCCACGTACGTGGAGGTGGAGTCCCGCGCCCGCGACTACCTGCGCCTGCTGCCGGCCGCGCCGGGACCGGTCGCGGAGCTGTCGCTCAGGCACCTGCGCCGCCTCGACCACCTCGACCCGGCCGACGTGACGGAGGCGCTGGAGAGCCTGCTGTTTCGCGCGGAGGGCGGCCTGGTGCGTGCCGGACTGACCTGGCTCGACCAGACCCTGCGGCAGTCGCGGGAACGGGCCGACGAGCTGGCCCCCGCTCTCGCGTCCGCGCTCGGTCACGACGCGTACGCCGTGCAGGAACGTGCCGCGCGCCTGGCGGTCAAGTACGCGTCGCACCTCACCCCGCTCGGCGCGGAGACGCTGCGCGCGGCGCTGGGCACGCTCCCGCCGGACCTGGGAGGCCTCCTGGCCGAAGCGGTCGGGGGAGAGGCGGAGCCCGAGCGGGAGCCGGAGGTCTTCGCCCCGCCGCCGCTCGTCCCGCCAAGGCCCGCGGGGGCCTTCCCCGACCCGCCGGGTACGGTCGCCGAGCTGGCCCGCGTACGTTCCCCCCACGGCTGGCAGGAGACCGAGCGCTGGCTCGCGGGCTTCGTCCGGTTCGCGGCGGAGGACCGCGAGGCGCTGCGCGCCGCGGTCACCGGGAGCGCCCGTGACGTTCGCCCCCTCTACCAGCAGGAGGACTGGTACACACCCCGCGACTGGATCACCGCGATCGCCGCGGAACTCGTCTCCCCGGGCGCCGACCCGGGACCGGCGGCCCGGGAGGTTCGGGGGGTTCGGGGGGGATGGTCCATCGGGAGCGTCATGGTCGATGTGCGGGACGAGGACGGCGAGGAGACGTCCTTCGACGACCTGGCCGCCGGGGCGCACGCCCAGGTCATGCGGATCCTCGCGGGAGGCGGCGGGGACATCGCGGAAGATGGGCCGATGGAGGAGGGCGGCGGCCCCGGCGACGCGCCGCGAGGGGGCCGGCCGGACGCCGCCGGGTTCGAAGGCGGTTTCCCGCTGTTCGCGATCATGAGGGGGATCGGGAATCCGAGCGAGGTCACGGGGATCGCGACGGCCGCGGAGACGGAGGATCCGGAGAGTGCGCTCTTCTTCGGAGGCCTTGGCCACGACGGGTTCGACGGGCATTGGCCTCCCGAGGAGATCCGGCCCGACCGGCTCCCCCGCGAGACCCACGTCTCCACCCCGCACCGGTTCCTGCTCAGCCGGTGCGCGGAGGTGCTCGCCGCGCTCAAAACGGACACGCTGCCGCCGGTCCTGCTCGCGACCCCGACCGGCGCCACGGGTCACCTCGATCCCGCCGCGTTCCTCACCCGCCTGGAGACGGTCGAGGCCACCGGGGCCGAGCCGCTGCCCGCCGACTTCCAGCAGGCGCTGCTGCGGCTGCCCGGGACCGTGGATCCCGGGCTGGTGGCCAGGGCCGGACGGCTGACCTCCGAGGCCGGGCGCATGGCGGCGCGCCGGCTGGCGGAGGGGCCGGTCGAGGTGGAGACGCGCGTCCGCTGGGAGTTCTCCGAGAACGCGAGGACGTACTACGCCGACGAGCGCGAACCGTACCCGGGCGCCGACCTGACCCCGGTCCCCTGGGTGCGGGCCGAGCCGACCGGCCTGCCCTTCGTCGACGAGCTGTTCGGCCAGGTGCCGAGCCGCAACTGGGGGGAGCACGGCCGGTACATGGACTGGTGGCCCGCCGTCCTGCCCTCGCACCGCGACGTGGTCGCCGCGCGCTATCTTCCGTACCTGCTCCACTCCTGGAACCGGCCCGGGGTCCACCCGCACCACGTCGAGGCGCTCGCCTCCGGTGAGGGGCAGGCCGGCGAGCCCATGGCGCTGCTGCTCGCCTTCTTCCTGTCCCAGCGAGACCCGGCCCACGGCGTGCTGCTGCTGGTGCGGATGGCGGCGAGAGGGGATCTGCCGGCCGACGCGCTCGGCAGGCAGCTCGCCCTCACCGACCGGAGCATGCTGAAGTTGCCGCACACGGTGGCCGGGCTCGAACAGGCGGCCAGGCAGGGGGCCCACCGGGAGGTCTGGGAGGTGATCCTGGCGGCACTGCCGCACGTGCTGCCGGGGGAGGGCGAGAGGCCGCGTCCGGGCGCGGCCGATCTCGTCGCCCTGGGCGTAGAGGTGGCAGGGTGGGCCGGGGCGCGCGGGGAGATCCCCGGGCTCAACCCGCCGCCGCGCCGCTCCTCGTCGGCGTTCGGCCGCCTGCGCCGCCGCCTGCACGACTACCTCGTACGACCCTGATCCCACTCGCCCGGAGCGGCGGTACCGGGACGGCGTCCGCCCGGCCGCCGTCCCGGCGCGCGCGGGGAGAGTCCGGCGACGGCGAGCTTGCGGACCAGCGTCGTGAGCGCCGCCGTGATGATCGCCGCCCAGGTCTGGGCCTGGGAGAGGCGGAGGAGTCCCGCCGCGAGGAGGAAGTCCAGCAGCACCGCCAGCGTGGCGCCGGAACCGCCGCCGGAGAGCAGGACGGCGAGCGCGGAGACCAGCCCCATGACGACGATCAGGGGAATGAGCATCTGGACGAGGTCAGCCATTTCCGGTACCGGGCGGGACGCGCCCGCCGGGGGCGTCGAGCGAGCCGCGCCCGCGCGCGTCGTTCAGTGTCCGTCCCTCCCGCTCGATCTCCCTGTTCAAGAAGAAGTTCAGGGCGGTGCGGATGGCCGCGATCGCCGCGAGCTGCCCGATCTGCGTGAAACTCGGCGCGATGGCCGTACGCAGCACGTCGCTGGCCAGCTGGAACTCCAGGCCGAGCGCGAGGAACCGTCCCAGGAACAGTCGCACGGCGATGAACCCGTCCTCGTGCCGCCGCGCGGCCGCCAGCACGAACCGCACGAACGCGATCGCGGCGCCGACGAAGATGACGACCGCCCCGGCCGCCTCGACGAGGCGGACCAGGAGGTTGACGAGCTGCCGGAGGGTCTCCTCCGGTAGGAGATCAAGCATGCGCTGCTGTTACCCGGTGGCCTCCCGCCCATGCGTCCGCGGTCACCGCCCCGCCCGCGGGGGTCAGAGGTAGAGGCCGGTGCCCTCCGGGGCGGCCGACGCGCGGCTGAGGACGCCGTCGCGGAGGGCGAAGAGCTCGGCGAGGGTCGCGCCGGAGGGGGAGAGCCCATCGGTGGTGCCGAGCCAGCGGGCGGCCTCGTCGTAGGGGAGGGCGCCGACCTCGATCTGGGCGAGGCAGCGGCCTGGACGGGTGACGGCGGGGTGGAGGTGGGCCAGGTCCTCGTTGGTGGTGATGGCCACCAGGACGTCACGGCCCTGGCCGAGGAGCCCGTCGGTCAGGTTGAGGAGACGTGACAGGCCCTGCCCGGTGGCCTCCTTGGCGCCGGACCTGATCAGCTCGTCGCAGTCTTCCAGCACCAGGAGCCGCCACCGGTCGCCGCCCCCGTCGCCGTCGTTGTCGTCGAAGCCGACCGCGACCTCCATGAGGTAGCCGGGGGAGTGGAACAGCTGCTCCGGATCGAGCACGCAGTCGACCTGGCACCACGACCGCCACTCGTGGGCGAGCGAGCGCAGCAGCGTCGTCTTGCCGGTGCCCGGCGGGCCGTGCAGCAGGATCAGCCGGCCGTGCGCCTCGGAGGGGGTGACGGACATCAGCCGCGACAGCGGCTCGCTGACCGACCTGGCGTAGTTGCCGGAGATCTCCGCCCAGGGAGAGGCGGTGATCGGCTTCTCCGAGCGGCGGCTGCCCCGGGGGCTCTGCCACCAGAAGCCCATCTCGACGTGGTCGCTCTCGGGGGCGGGCTCCTCGGCGTCCTTGGTGACCTCCTCGATCACCGAGCGGGCCAGCTCCTCGTCGACCGCGGTCACGCTGACCGTGGCGGCGCGGTTGCGGTAGCGGACCACGCGCAGCGTCCAGCCCTCCCCGCACAGCAGCCGCGAGTCACGGCCGTCCTTCTCCGAGGCCGCCCGGACGAGCGTTCCCGAGGCGGGGGCGAGGGGGGCGTCGGTGCGGACCCGCTCCAGGCTCGCGGTGCACGACCAGGGCTGGGCCCCGGTGGCGAACGGCGACAGCGCGAGCGCGTCGATCACGTCCACCGCCGCGTCGCCGTCGTCGAGCCAGATCTTCATCGGCAGCTCCACCGGGCGCGGCTCCGGCTGGAAGTGGACCTCCTTGAGTACGGACATGGCGCCAATGATCCTCGCGGGGCGCCCGCCGGTCGAAGGGTTTTAGCGCCGGGAAGGGCCGGCCGGGCCCGGGAGGGCGGAGCGCCCCGGTTCGGGGGCCCGGAAGTGGCGGGGCCCGGAAGTGGCGGGGGCCAGGAGCGGCGAGGTTCGGGAGCGGCGAGGTCCGGGAGTGCGGGGCGGCCCGTTCAGGGACCCGGGAACGTGGGCGGCCCGTTCAAAAGACCGGGAGTGGCAAGGACCGGGAGTGGCGAGGGCCCGGGGGAACCACGGGGGAATCAGGGACGGAGGGGCGGCGCGGGGACCTCGGGGGCGGCGCGGAGCAGGGCGTCGACCAGCGGGCTCGGCGGGCGGGTCAGCGGGCCGGTGAGGACGAGGGCGCGTTCCAGGGACGGTTTCAGCGGGACCATCACGAGCCCTGGGGGCAGGAGGCCGCGGCCGAGGTCGGGAACCGTCGAGACGCCGATGCCCGCGGCGATCATGCCGATGAGGGTGCCGAGCTCACGTACGTGCTGGGCGGGCGTGTAGGGGACGCCCGCCATGGAGCACAGGGTGCGGGTCTGGGGCTCGCAGCCCCCCTTGGAGACCAGCAGCGGATCCTCCACCAGCTCGGCCATCGTGATGTGCTCCTGACCGGCCAGGGGGTGGTCGGCGCGGACCACCGCGTGGAAGGCGTCCCGGCCCACCACCACGTGCGCGGGCGGCGGGGGCACCGGGTCGACGAGGATCGCGGCGTCGACGACGCCGGTCTCCAGCCAGGGGGACAGCTCGTCGTCGTCGCCCTCGAAGACCTGCACCTCGACGCCGGGGAGTTCGGCGCGCCACGTCCGCATGAGCTGGGGCAGCAGCCCGCAGCAGACCGTGGGCGGGGCGGCGACCCTGACGGTCCCCGCGTACTGCCCCAGGTGAGAGGAGACGACCTCGTCGATGGCGGTGACCGAGGCGAGCGCGGCCTGGGCGTGCGGCAGGATCGCCGCGCCCAGCGCGGTGGGGCGCGCGCTCCCGTGCCGCAGCACCAGCGGGGCGCCGAGGGCGCGCTCCAGGGCGGCGAGCGCGTGGGAGACCGCCGACTGGGACATGCCCAGCTCCTCGGCGGCCGCGCCGAAGCCGCCGTTCGCGATCACGGCGGTGAAGACCCGGAGTTGCGCGACCGTCGCACCCATGAGGACATCTCATCACATATCCGGAGCAACTCATTGGACACATGATCGGGGCGGTGGCGAGACTGCTCCGGTGACCCGTGAAGGAACCGTCTCAACGTCCCCACCTGCGCCGACGACGGACACCGCGCCGCACCCCGCGGGCCGGTCCGTGCTCGCGCAGTATCTCGCCCTCGCCCTGACGTGGGGGGCCAGCTTCCTGTTCATCAAGGTGGCCCTCACCGGCCTCTCGCCCGCCCAGACGGTGCTGGGACGCCTCGCGCTGGGGGCGCTCGCCCTTAACGTGATCATGCTGGTCACCCGCCGGAGGTGGCCGAGGCGGCCGGTGTTCTGGGCGCACATGGGGGTGGTCGCCCTGATCCTGTGCGTGGTGCCGTTCCTGCTGTTCGCCTGGGCCGGGCAGTACATCCCCTCGGGGCTCTCCAGCATCTACAACGCCACGACGCCCCTGATGACGATGCTCGTGACCCTGGCCGCGCTCCGCCAGGAGCGCCTCGGCGCGACCGGGGTGCTCGGCCTGCTGCTGGGCGCCGCCGGCGTCGTCGTCGTGCTGGCCCCGTGGAACCTGGAGGCGGGGGCCGGTCCCTGGTGGGCGCAGGCCGCCTGCCTGGGGGCGACGTTCTGTTACGGTCTCGCCTTCGCCTACACGCGGCGCTTCGTCCTCGCGTACGGCCACGACGCCCCCACCATCGCCGCCGCCCAGGTCGGAGTGGCGGCTCTGATCATGCTCGCGCTGAGCCCGCTGCTGGCCACCGGCCCCGTACGCCTGGATCTTCCCGTCGTGGCGAGCATGGCCGCCCTGGGCATCCTGGGCACGGGTCTGGCCTACGTGTGGAACACCTCGGTCATCGCCCAGTGGGGGGCGACGACCGCCTCGACGGTGACCTACCTGACCCCGCTGGTGGGCGTCGTCCTCGGGGTGCTCGTCCTGGGAGAGACGCCGACGTGGAACCAGCCCCTGGGCGCGGTGATCGTCGTCATCGGCATCATGACCGGCCAGGGCATCATCGGTTCCTGGTCAGGTCGCCGGTCTCGGTGACCAGTTCGGGGCCGGGGACGTCCTTCCAGGTGTAGGTCAGGGCGTCGCCCCTGCGCTTGAGCCACACGGTGCCGGGGACGCAGCCGGTGCCGGATCCGAGGGTGAAGGTCAGCTCGTCGGCGGTGACCTTGGTCAGGGCGATCCGTCCCTTGCAGCCGCTGGCCGGTTCCGCCCATTCGGCTCCGTCGTCGCCCTTCCTGAGCGTGACCTCGATCCGTTTCCCGCCGGAGGAGAACGGGTTGGTGGAGGTGACGTCGTCGCCGGCCCACGCTCCGGCGAAGGAGGCGGGGACCTCGCCGTCGCTCCCCGGCGGCGCCGACCCCTCGGTGCCGGAGGGCTCGGGAGTGGACGGGACGTCGCTTCCGGACGAGGACGAGGGCGAAGGCGACGAAGGTGAAGAGGGTGAGGAGGACGAAGGCGTCGTCCGGTCGGTGTCCCCGACGACGGTCTCGGGGGCGCCCAGGACGAGCCAGGCGGCGATCCCCGCGGCGACCAGCAGGGACACCGTGACGAGGACCGCGCCGGCGACGACCCCCCGGGAGCCGCGACGGGGTGGCTGGGTCGTGAGGGCCGACCGTCCCGGAGGGGCGGCGATCCGGCTGCCGATCCTGGCCAGGTCCTCGGTGGAGGGGTTGGCCGCGCCCGGGTCGACGAGGCCGACCATCAGCGCGCGAGCCGTCGGGCGGCGGGAGGGGTCCTTGTCCAGGCAGGAGGCGATCAGCCCCGCGAACGCGGGAGGCAGGGCCGACAGGTCCGGGTGATGGTGGAGGATCCGGTTCAGCACGGCCGGCACGGTGTCGGCACCGAAGGGAGGGCTGCCGCTCGCCGCGCAGAGCATGGTGGCCGCCCAGCCGAACACGTCGGAGGCGGGCGAGGCGGGAGCCCCGTTGATCTGCTCGGGGGACAGGTAGGCGGGGGTGCCGATCAGGCCGGAGGCGGTCGTGGCCGCGCTCTCCGCCCTGGCGATGCCGAAGTCGACCACCCGGGGGCCGTCGGGGCCGAGCAGCACGTTGGCGGGTTTGAAATCGCGGTGCACCACCCCGGCGGCGTGGATGGCCGCCAGCGCGGTCGCCGTACCGACCACCAGGCGCTCCAGCTCGCCGCCCCGCAGCGGGCCCCGTTCGCGGATCCTCTCCTCCAGAGAGGGGCCGTCGACGAACTCGCTGACCACGTACGGGAGAGGGCCGTCCACGGAGGCGGTCAGCACGCGCGCCGTGCAGAAGGGCGCGACGCTCTCCAGAGCGGACAGCTCGCGGGCGAGCCGCGCCCGCGACGCGGTGTCGCCGCGGAACAGCACCTTCACCGCCACCCGCTCGCCGCTGGGCGCGTGCGCGAGGTAGACGACGCCCTGGCCGCCCTCGCCGAGTCTTCCGGACAGCTGGAACGCACCGAGCCTGGCCGGGTCGTCAGGGGTGAGGGGGGTCGCGACCACCATGGGGGCAAGGCTATCCGTCTCGTCCGTAATGGGGGGTGTCATGGGGAAACGCGTGGCAGGGCGGGACGCGCGAACGGTGGCGACGGTACGGGGGCGTTCCCGGAGGTTTAGGGCGTCCGGCCGTGGTTAGAGGGACGGCTTCGCCGCCCGACGACTATCCGGAGTGCCTCCACGCCACACGGTGACAGGGATCAGTTGGTTTAACGGCCCCATATGGTGTCGTGTCAACCATTACGCTCCGGTAGGGCAATATCACTCAGACAGTGGAGACGTTTCGTGGCCATCGATCTCGTTACTCGCCGTGAGTGGGGTGCCCGCCAGCCGCGCGGTTCCTACGGCAAGCTCAACTCCACCAAGGGAGTGAAGGTCCACTACACGGGTGGCCAGGTCAGCCCGGACATCGTGAACGACCACGCCAAGTGCGTCGCGCTGGTGAAGTCCATCCAGAACCACCACATGGACGGCAACGGCTGGATCGACGTCGGCTACTCCATGCTGGTGTGCCCGCATCGGAAGGTCTTCGAGGGCCGGGGCGCGCACAACGTTCCGGCCGCCAACGGCGCCGGGCTCAACAGCGCCCACTACGCGGTGCTCGGCCTGGTCGGCTCCTCGGGGTTCACCAAGCCGACCGACGGCGTCCTGCACGGCATCCTCGACGCCATCGAATACCTCAGGGACAAGGGCGGCGCGGGCAAGGAGATCAAGGGCCACCGCGACGGCTACTCGACCAGCTGCCCCGGCGAGCCCCTGTACGCGTGGGTCAAGCGCGGTGCCCCCCGCCCCGGCGGAGGCTCCAACCCGCCGGAGCCGCACCCCTCCTTCCCCGGCCGCACGCTCAAGCAGCCGCCGGTCATGAAGGGCGAGGACGTCCGCACCTGGCAGCGGCAGATGCGCGACCGCGGCTGGGCGATCGACGTCGACGGCCTGTACGGCCCCGGCTCCACTGACGTCTGCAGGAAGTTCCAGAAGGAGAAGGACCTGCCCGTCACCGGTGCCGTCGACCGCGCCACCTGGGACGCCTCCTGGCAGGAGCCCGTCAGCTGACCACCGTCCGGCACGCTTCCCGGCAGGGGCCCGTCAGCTGATCGCCGTTCGGGGCGTCTCCCGGCAGGAGCCCGTCAGCTGACCACCGTCCCCCGCGGGTGGTGGCAGGCCACCCACTGGTCGGGGCCGATCCGCCGCATGACCGGCTCCTCGGCGGCGCACCTCGCCGTCACCGCGGGGCAGCGGGTCCTGAATCGGCACCCGCTGGGCGGCGTCACCGGGGACGGGGGCTCCCCGCTGATCAGCTGGTCGGCGGGGGGAAGGTCCAGGCCGCCGCTGGGAACGGAGGCGAGCAGCGCCCGCGTGTAGGGGTGGGCGGGCCGTCTGACCAGGGTGTCGCCCGGGGCCAGCTCGCAGGTCTTGCCGAGGTACATCACCAGGACGCGGTCGCTGACGTTCTTCACCACGGCCAGGTCGTGGGCGATGAACACCAGCGTCAGCCGGTAGCGCCTCTTGAGCTCCTCCAGCAGGTTCAGGATCTGGGCCTGCACCGACACGTCCAGCGCGGAGACCGGCTCGTCGCAGATCACCACCTCGGGGTCGAGCACCAGCGCCCGCGCGATGGAGACGCGCTGGCACTGCCCGCCGGAGAACTCGTGCGGGCGCCGGGTCGAGGCGGTGACCGGGTCGAGCCCCACCGCCTCCAGCATCTCGTCGACCCTGTCGCGCCCCGTCCCCCAGACGCGCGGCCCCTCCGAGACGATGTCGCGGATCCGCCGCCGGGGGTTGAGCGACGAGATCGGATCCTGGAAGATCATTTGGAGGCGCCTGCGGGTCCTGCGCAGCGCCTCGCCCCGCAGACCGGTGAGCTCGACGCCGTCCAGCCGGACCGATCCGCCGAGGGGCGCGGGCAGCTGCATCAGCGCCCGCGCGGCGGTGGACTTCCCGCAGCCCGACTCGCCCACGATGCCGAGCGTCTCGCCCCTGGCCACGTCGAAGCTCACCCCGGAGACCGCGTGCACGCGCCGCCCGCGTCCGGCGGGGAACTCCACGACGAGGTCCTCGACGCGGAGCAGCACCTGGTCGGGGGGACGGAGATGGGCGCTTCCGCTACCTGCCACGGGTGTCCACCCTTTCGATGTCCTGGAGGCCGTCCCGGCCCACCCGCTCCGGATACCAGCAGGCGTACAGGTGGCCCGGGGTCTCCGCCTCGGCCAGCGGGGGCGCCTCGGCCGCGCACCGCTCCCGCGCGTACGGGCACCGGGGGTGGAACGCGCATCCCGGCGGCAGGGCCGCAAGGTCGGGCGGGCGGCCGGGGATGAGGTGGAGCGGATGGTGGGCGGGGTCGGTGAGCCGGGGCACCGACCGCAGCAGGGCCTCGGTGTACGGCATGTGGGTGCGCTCGAACAGCGCCTCCGCGGGCCCGCGCTCGACCACCCTGCCCGCGTACATGACGACGACCTCGTCGGCCCACCGCGCCACCACGGCCAGGTCGTGGCTGACCAGCACCATGGCCATGTCGCGTTCCTCGCGCTGCCGGTGGATCAGCCGCAGCACCTGGTCCTGGACGGTGACGTCGAGCGCGGTGGTCGGCTCGTCGGCGAACAGCACGTCGGGGCCGCAGGACAGCGCCATCGCGATCGTCACCCGCTGCCGCATGCCGCCGGAGAGCTGGTGGGGGTAGCGGCGCAGGGCCCGCGCGGGCTCGGGGATGCCGACCGAGGCCAGCAGCTCGGCGGCCCTCTCCCGCGCCCGCCCGCGGCTCAGGCCCAGGTGCACCCTGAGCGGCTCCATCACCTGGGCGCCCACGGTCCTGACCGGGTTGAGCGCCGTCATCGGATCCTGGAAGACGGCCGCCAGCCGGGTGCCGAGGACCCCGCGCAACTCCTTCGGGGACAGGGCGGCGAGGTCGCGGCCCTCCAGGCGCACCTCCCCGCCGCGCAGCACGCCCGCGCCGGGCAGCAGGCCCAGCACCGAGCGGATCAGCATGGTCTTGCCGGAGCCCGACTCACCCACCACGGCGAGCGTGCGGCCGCGCTCCAGGGTGAAGGAGACGCCGTCGACCGCCCTGACGACGCCCCGCCCGGTCACGAAGTGCGTGCGCAGGTCGCGGACCTGGAGCAGCGCCCCGTCCCCTTCCTCCGGGACCTTCGCGGCGGGGGGACCTCCCGTGAGCGCGGCGCCGCGCCGCGCGGGCTCCAGGCCGCTCTGCCGTACGTCGGTCAGCGCCCTGAGCCGGTCGCCGACGACGTTGAACGACAGCACGGTCAAGAACATCACGAACGAGGGGGCGAGCACGACGTGCGGGGCGCCGTCCATCACCGCGCGGCCCTCGTTGATCAGCCCTCCCCAGGTCGGGGTGGGGGCCTGGACCGACAGCCCGAGGAAGGCGAGACTGCCCTCGGCCACCACGGCGATCGCCATGCCGATGAAGGCGTAGGAGGCGGCCGGCACCGCCACGTTGGGGGTGATCTCCCGCAGCAGGATCCGCCGGTCCCGCGCGCCCAGGGCGCGGGCCGCGAGCACGAACTCCCGCCCGGAGAACGACAGGGTGGCGCCGCGGATCAGCCTGGTCCAGGCGGGCACCCCCAGCACTCCCAGCACGATCAGCACGTTGGTCAGGCTCGCCCCGGCGAAGGCGACCACGGCCAGCGCGAACACCAGCGCGGGGAAGGCGAGCGCGATGTCGTTGACCGCCATGATCACCGCGTCCGTCGCCCGCCCGCGGTACCCGGCGACGATGCCGAGCGGCGCGCCGACCAGCAGGCCGAGCAGCACCGCGCCGACGCCGACGCCGAGCGAGACCCGCGCGCCGTACACGACCCTGCTGAGCACGTCGCGGCCCAGCCCGTCGGTGCCGAACGGGTGCGCGGGGCTCGGCCCCGCCTGGGGCGGGCCCACCAGGGTCGCGTCGTAGCGCGGCAGCGGCAGCACGTCGGCGGCGAGGGCCGCGGCGAGCACCAGGGCGATCCAGGCCGCCGAGATCCAGAACCCCCGGCCCAGCCGCCTAGGCACGCCGGATCCTGGGGTCGACGGCCGCGTAGACCAGGTCGACCGCGAAGTTGACCAGCACGTAGCCGATGGATATCAATACGACGCCTCCCTGCACTGTCAGGTAGTCGCGGGAGAAGATGGACTCGACGATGAGCCGCCCGACGCCGGGCAGTCCGAAGAGCGTCTCGATGATCACCGTTCCGCCGATGAGCGCGCCGAGGTTGAGCCCGACGGCGGTGACCAGGGAGATCGCGGACGGCCGCAGCGCGTGCCGCCACAGGATGCGCCGGGGCGACAGGCCCCGCGCGCGGGCCAGGGTGATGTAGTCCTCCTGGAGGGTGGCGATGAGGTCGGTCCGCAGCAGCCGCGCGTAGACGGCCATCTGCCCGCAGCCCAGGGTGACGGCGGGCAGCAGCACCGATGTCAGGTTCCAGCCCAGGTCGAGCGAGATCGGGGTCCAGCCGGTCGCGGGAAGCACCCGGAGCTCGACGGCGAACACCAGGATCAGCACCACGCCCAGGACGAACACCGGCGTCGACAGCAGGCCGAAGCTCAGCGCGGTGAGCGCCTGGTCGAGCGCCCGCCCCGCCCGGCGGGCCGCCGCGACCCCGATGGGCACCGCGAGGCCGAGCGCGATCAGCTGCGCGGCCACCAGCAGCTCCAGGGTGACGGGCAGCCGCTCGGCGAGGGCCTCGGCGACCGGGACGCTCGTGATGGGGGAGGTCCCCATGTCGCCGGTGACCAGGCCGCCGAGCCAGTCCAGGTACCGGACCATCAGCGGCTCGTCGAGGCTCAGCTCCGCGCGGAGCCGCTCGCGCGCCTCCTCGCTCGCCGACAGGCCCAGGATCTGGGTGGTCGGGTCGCCCGGCAGCAGGTCGAGCAGCGCGTACGACAGGAAGGTGACGACGAGCAGTACCAGCGCCAGCCGGGCCGGCCTGGCCAGGATCACGGGTGGCCGACCCAGACCTGCGAGAACGGGTGGTAGGGGATGGGGGCGCCGGTCAGCGGGACGCCCTTGTCGCCGTCGGGCAGGAGATGTTCGCCGATGCCGCCGACCTTGCTCTTCGCGATCACCGCCCCGGTGTCGAGGTGGTCGACGAAGACGTACGGGACGAGCTCGCGCAGCCGCTGCTGGACCGTGGCGTAGGCCTGCTTGCGGACGTCGTCCTGGGGGTTGCTCCTGCCGGTGTCGAGGGCCTGGCTGAGTTCCAGGTCCTTGAGGCGGCTGAAGTTCAGGGAGACGCTTCCGACGGGCCGGGCGTAGTTCTGGTGCATCCAGACGTACTCGCCGTCGGGGTCGGAGGCGGAGAACTGCGTCCACACGGTGGCCTGGAAGTCGCCGGTCACGGCCCGGTTCACCAGGTCGGCCTGGTCGACCTGCTTGATCCGCACCTCCACCCCGGCCTTGCGCCACATGTCCTGGGCCAGCTCGATGCCCTGCATGGTGTTGGGGTCGGGCGGTGTGATCACCTCGAAGGAGATCTGCCCCTTCTCCGCCTCGACCTGGCCGATCAGGGCCTTCGCCTTCTCCAGGTCGTAGGCGGGGTAGTCGCCTCCGGGGGCGTACCAGCCGGAGTCCTTCGACCAGGGGCCGTCGGCCTCCTTGGTCAGGCCGCCGCGCAGCGTGGAGATGACCGCCGCCCGGTCGGTGGCGTGGGCCAGTGCCCGGCGCAGGCGCAGGTCGTCGAAGGGCGGCACGGCGGTGTTCAGCATGAACATGTACTCGGGCACCGCCATCCCCGAGGCCCGCCTGACCGTGTACGCGTCCTTGAGCGCGCCGAACTTGAGGATGTCGTCGTCGCGGGTGGTGCCCATCGCGTCGATCCCGCCCGCCTCCAGGGTCTGCGCCCTGGTCTGGGTGTCGGGCAGGACGCGGAACTCGACCTCGTCGAGGTAGGGCAGTCCCTTGCGCCAGTAGGCGGGGTTTCTGGTGACGACCATGCGGCTGCCCGGCGTGTACTCCTTGAACACGAACGGCCCGGTGCCCACCGGTTTGCGGCTGGCCGCCTTGGGATCGGCCAGGGAGGACGCGGGGACTACCATCCCGATCTGCGTGGCGAGGTGGTAGGGGAAGGCCACCCAGGGGCCCTTCAGCCTCACCTTCACCGTCATGGGGTCGACCAGTTCGAAGGAGTCGACCGGCGTGAACGCCGCGCTGGTCAGCGGGGACGCCTTCTGCGCGTCCAGGTTGGCCTTGACCGTTCTGCCGTCCAGGGGCTCGCCGGTGGAGAAGGCGATCCCCGGGCGAACCTTGATCGTCCACTCGTCGGCGTTCGTGCTGGGGGTCAGCGACTCGGCCAGCACGGGTCTCCACTCGCCGGAGGCGCTCACGCTCACCAGGGTCTCGATGATCGTCCCGGCCATGCTGTAGCTCACGGCCGCGAACTGGTCGGTCACGGGGTTGAAGCCCGCCGCGTCGGCGCTGAGGCCGTAGACCAGGCGCCCGCCCCTCACCGGCGAGGCCCCTGCCGAGGCCCCGTCCGAGGGCGCGGCGGGCCGCTCGCCGCTGCACGCGGCCAGCGCCGGGGCCAGCCCCAGCGCCAGCGCGGTGAGCAACGCCGTGGAAACCGTCAGACGCTTCACGTACGTCTCCTCCCGGTAGTCCCCCCGAGAGCAATTTCACCGATAGTACTATCGGTGAAAAATCGCACAAGTCCTTCGAGGCGATTGTTCGCGCCGGATGTCCGCGAGAGCTCGCCGGTAGGATCATCGGGGAACGGGAAGCGAGGCGGCAGTGACGAGCACACCCCTGACCAGGAGCGAGGCCAAGGACCTGACCAGGCGACGCCTCCTTCGCGCCGCGTTCGCCATCCTCGACGAGGAGGGCGAGGCGGGCCTGACCACGGTCAAGGTCTCCCGGGCCGCGGGGATCGCCCAATCCAGCTTCTACGTGCACTTCAAGGACCGGCAGGAGCTGCTGCGGGCGCTCGGCGACCAGGTGGGGGAGCGCCTGCGGGGCGCGATGCGCGAGGCGCGGCGCAGGGCGCGCGAGGCCCCCGGCGACAGGGAGCGCCACCGCGAGACCTTCCGGATACCGCTGGAGGCCATCTGCAGGCACCCCGCGCTGTTCCGTCTGGGCATGCGCGCCCGGCACGACCCGTCGTCGCCGTTCCACGGGTTCGCCGTTGAGAGCGCGGCCGCCTACCGGGCCCACCTGGTCGCGGACCTGGCCTCGTTCGGCTTCCCGACCGGCCGCGAGAGCGACCGGCGCCGCCTGGAGATGGTCGCCGACGGGATCGGCGCCCTGAGCGACGCCATGGCGATCGGCCACATCGACGGGCGCTACCCCGACCTGGAGGAGGTGGTCGACGTGCTCGTCGCCTTCTCGTACGGATATCTCAGGCTGCTCCGCAAGGACCCCTCCGCCTCGCCCGCCGGTCCCTCCCTCCCGCGGGGCCCCTTTGGGAACGATCCACGAACCTCCCCACCGACCCCCCCTATTGACCCCACTGTTGGTATCCGTCAGGAACCCGGGGGGAGTTCTCGGCGGGGAGGCGCTTAGTATCCGGTGCATGACCGTGCCGCCTGAGGAGTCTCGATCGGCCGCCGAGTTCCCACCGGTCACCCGTGACCGGTGGCGGGAGCTGGCGCTCGGGGTGCTGCGCAAGTCCGGGGTCGAGACCGGCTCCCCGGAGGAGGCGCTGGCCTCCACCACCCACGACGGCGTGACGATCGCGCCGATCTACGACGCGTCCGACCTGCCCGGCGACCCCGGCCTTCCCGGAGCCGCCCCCTACGTCCGCGGCTCGCGCCCCGAGGGCGGCTGGGAGGTGCGGCAGCGCCACGAGGTGCCCGATCCCGAGGCGATCCTCGCGGACCTGGAGAACGGCGTCACCTCGCTGTGGCTCGCCCTCGACCCCGAGGATCTGCCCCGCGCCCTGGAGCGGGTCCACCTGGATATGATCTCGGTCACTCTCGACGCGGGCAAGCGGACCCGCGAGGCGGCCGAGGCGCTCCTCGCGCTGGCCGGGGAGCGGGGGGCCTCGGCGCCTTCCCGCGACACGGCCGAAGTCTCCGGAACCTCCGGAGCGTCCGGCGGGCCCGGGACGCTCACCGGGAACCTGGGTGCGGACACGCTCGCCGACGCGCGGACCGCGATCGAGCTGGCCCGCCGCTGCGCCGAGGACCATCCGGGGCTCAGGGCGGTCGTCGTGGACGCCACGCCGTACCACGACGCGGGGGGCGGCGACGCGGAGGAGCTCGGCTGCTCCGTCGCCGCCGGGGTCGCCGCGCTGCGGACCCTGACCGGCGCGGGCCTGACGATGGAGCAGGCGTTCGGGCAGCTGGAGTTCCGGTACGCCGCCACCGCCGACCAGTTCCTCACCATCGCCAAGCTCCGGGCCGCCCGCAGGCTCTGGGCGCGCGTCGCGGAGGTGTGCGGCGTCTCCGGCGTCTCCGGTGTTTCCGGCGTCCCCGGCGCGGCGCAGCGGCAGCACGCGGTGACCAGCTCGGCCATGATGACCGCCCGCGACCCGTGGGTGAACATGCTCCGCACCACGCTCGCCTGCTTCGCGGCCGGAACCGGCGGGGCCGACGCGGTGACCGTGCAGCCCTTCGACACCCGCCTCGGCCTGCCGGACGCCTTCGCCCGCCGCATCGCGCGCAACACCCAGTCGCTGCTCGTGGAGGAGGCCGGTGTGGCCCGGGTGATCGACCCGGCCGGGGGCTCCTTCTACGTCGAGCGGCTCACCGAGGATCTGGCGGTCAAGGCTTGGGAGTGGTTCCAGGAGATCGAGCGCGCCGGGGGCATGGCCGACGCCCTCGCCTCCGGGCTCGTCTCGGGACGGCTCGCCGCCACCTGGGAGCGGCGTTCGGCCGCGATCGCCGGTCGCCGTGACCCGATCACCGGCGTCAGCGAGTTCCCCGACCTGGCGGAGAGGCCTCTCAGCAGGCGGGCCAGACCCGCCGGGAGCGCCGGCGGCGCCGGGGTGCACTACGCGCAGGAGTTCGAGGCGTTGCGCGACCTGGCCGACGCCCAGGAGACCCGGCCCAGGGTCTTCCTGGCGACCATCGGCCCGGTGGCCTCGCACACCGCCAGGGCGTCGTTCGCGGCCAACCTGTTCCAGGCGGGCGGCATCGCCACGGTGACCGGCGGCGCCGTCACGGATCCCGGCGAGATCGCCGCCGCGTTCGCCGCCAGCGGCGCGAGGATCGCCTGCCTGTGCTCCAGCGACCGGCTGTACGCCGGGCACGCCGAGGCGGCGGCCGCCGCGCTGAGGGGCGCGGGAGCGATAAAGGTATGGCTGGCGGGGAAGGGAGATTTCGAGGGCGTGGACGCCAATCTCTACGCGGGGTGCGACGCGCTCGGCGTGCTCCGGACGACCTTCGACGACCTGGGGGTGGCTCGATGATTCCCGACTTCTCCGGCATCGGGCTCGGCGCGCGACCGGCGGCTCCCGGCCCCGGCCTGGAGGGCTGGGCGCGGTCCGTGCGGGAGGCCACCGGGAGCGATCCCGGGGACCTGGTGTGGGAGACGCCCGAGGGGATCGGCGTCAAGCCCCTCTACACCGCCGCCGACCTGGCCGGGCTCGACTTCCTGGAGACCTACCCCGGCGCGGCCCCCTACCTGCGCGGCCCGTACCCGACCATGTACGTCAACCAGCCGTGGACCATCCGCCAGTACGCCGGATTCTCCACCGCGAGCGAGTCCAACGCCTTCTACCGGCGCAACCTGGCCGCCGGGCAGAAGGGCCTGTCGGTCGCCTTCGACCTGGCCACCCACCGGGGCTACGACTCCGACCACCCGCGCGTGGCCGGGGACGTCGGCATGGCGGGCGTGGCCATCGACTCCATCTACGACATGCGGCAGCTGTTCGACGGGATCCCCCTCGACAGGATGAGCGTGTCGATGACCATGAACGGCGCGGTGCTCCCGGTGCTCGCGCTCTACGTCGTGGCCGCCGAGGAGCAGGGGGTGGCCCCCGAGCAGCTCGCCGGGACCATCCAGAACGACATCCTCAAGGAGTTCATGGTCCGCAACACCTACATCTACCCGCCGGGCCCCTCGATGCGGATCATCTCCGACATCTTCGCGTACACCAGCGAGAGGATGCCGAAGTTCAACTCGATCTCGATCTCCGGGTACCACATCCAGGAGGCCGGGGCCACGTGCGACCTGGAGCTCGCCTACACCCTCGCCGACGGGGTGGAGTACCTGCGGGCGGGCGTCGAGACGGGCCTGGACATCGACGCCTTCGCGCCACGCCTGTCGTTCTTCTGGTGCATCGGCATGAACTTCTTCATGGAGGTCGCCAAGCTGCGGGCGGCGCGGCTGCTCTGGGCGCGGCTGGTGTCCGGCTTCGAGGCGAAGAACCCCAAGTCGCTCTCGCTGCGGACCCACTCGCAGACCTCCGGCTGGTCGCTCACCGCCCAGGACGTCTACAACAACGTCGTCCGCACCTGCGTCGAGGCGATGGCCGCGACCCAGGGCCACACCCAGTCACTGCACACCAACGCCCTCGACGAGGCCCTGGCCCTGCCCACCGACTTCTCCGCGCGGATCGCCCGCAACACCCAGCTGCTGCTCCAGCAGGAGTCGGGCACCTGCCGGGTGATCGACCCCTGGGGCGGCTCCTACTACGTCGAGCGGCTCACCCACGAGCTGGCCACCAGGGCGTGGGGCCACATCGAGGAGGTCGAGGCCGCCGGGGGCATGGCCAGGGCGATCGACCAGGGATTGCCGAAGCTGCGCATCGAGGAGGCCGCCGCCCGCACCCAGGCGCGCATCGACTCCGGGCGCCAGCCGGTCATCGGCGTCAACAAGTACCGGCCGGACGCCGACGAGCCCATCGACGTGCTCAGGGTCGACAACACCTCCGTGCGCGCCCAGCAGCTGGAGAAGCTGCGCCGCCTGCGCGAGGAGCGCGACCCCGACCGGGTGGAGGAGGCGCTCACGGCTCTCACCAAGGGCGCCGCGGGCGACGGGAACCTCCTCGCGCTGTCGATCGAGGCGGCCCGCGCCATGGCCACGGTCGGGGAGATCTCCGACGCGCTGGAGCGGGTGTTCGGGCGGCACGCGGCGCAGATCCGTACGATCACCGGGGTCTATCGCGAGGAGGTGGGGTCCGGCGTGGACGGAGTCCGCGCGGCCTGCGCCGAGTTCGAGCGCCTGGAGGGCCGCCGCCCCCGCATCCTGGTGGCGAAGATGGGCCAGGACGGCCACGACCGGGGCCAGAAGGTGATCGCCACGGCCTTCGCCGACCTCGGCTTCGACGTGGACGTCGGCCCGCTGTTCCAGACGCCCGGCGAGGTCGCCCGCCAGGCGGTCGAGGCCGACGTGCACGTGGTCGGCGTGAACTCGCTGGCCGCCGGGCACCTCACGCTCGTGCCCGCCCTCCGCGAGGCGCTGGCCGAGCTGGGCGCCGAGGACATCATGATCGTGGTCGGCGGGGTCATCCCGCCGGGCGACTTCGACGCGCTGCGCGCGGCGGGCGCGAGCGCGATCTTCCCGCCCGGCACCGTGATCGCCGACGCCGCCCGGGGGCTGCTGGCGGACCTGCTCACCCGGCTGGGCCATGACGCGGACGCTTGACGACTACGTCCAGGGGGTGAAGGAGGGGTCCAGGGCGTGGATCGCGCGGGCGATCACGCTGGTGGAGTCGTCCAGGGCCGACCACAGGGAGCTGGCGCAGCGGCTGCTGGCCGAGCTGACCCCCCTCGGCGGCGCGGCGCGCAGGGTCGGCGTCACGGGCGTGCCCGGCGTCGGCAAGTCCACGTTCATCGACGCGCTCGGCACCCGGCTGACCGGGGAGGGCCACCGGGTGGCGGTGCTCGCCGTCGACCCGTCCTCGACGCGCACGGGCGGGAGCATCCTGGGCGACAAGACGAGGATGTCGCGCCTGGCGGTCGATCCCGACGCCTTCATCCGCCCCTCGCCCACCTCGGGCACCCTGGGCGGGGTCACCAGGGCGACCCGCGAGGCGATGGTCGTGGTGGAGGCGGCCGGATACGACATCGTCCTCGTGGAGACCGTCGGCGTCGGCCAGTCCGAGACCGCCGTGGCCGACATGGTCGACACCTTCCTGCTGCTCACCCTGGCCAGGACGGGCGACCAGCTCCAGGGCATCAAGAAGGGGGTGCTGGAGCTGGCCGACGTGATCGCGATCAACAAGGCCGACGGCTCCGAGGGCAGCACCCACGAGCTGGACGCGCGCAAGGCCGCCAGGGAGCTCGCGGGAGCGCTCCGCCTGCTGGGCGCGGAGCGGACGCCGCCGGTGCTCACCTGCAGCGGGCTGACCGGCGCCGGGCTGGACGAGCTCTGGCGGCGGGTCGTCCAGCACCGCGACACCCTGGAGGCCTCGGGGGAGCTCGCCGAGCTCCGCCGCCGCCAGCAGGTCCGCTGGACCTGGGCCCTGATCACCGACAGGCTGCTCACCGGGCTCCGCGAGCACCCCGAGGTCGCGGCGATCGTCGCCGATGTGGAGCGCGAGGTCCGGGAGGGTGCCCTCACCCCGTCACTGGCCGCAGACCGCATCCTCGCGGCCTTCGCCAAGGGCGGCTGACGGCCCCGGGCGCGAGCCCCATCACTCTGGGTCACTCCAGGTCATCGCGCGATCGGTACCTGATCCGCCATTTAAGCGCTCGTGTTAAGCGCATGTTAACGAGGATCATGTCCGAAAATAGCGGTATTCCTGTTCTATGGGAGCTTGATCACTTCTATCAGGTCATGTGATACTTCGTGCGAAGATTAACTAATATTGTGACGTGATGCGCTTTAGCGTGTAAAAATCCAGAATGAGACAGGCGAGGAGGCCCGGAGCGTCCCAGGGGGATTGTCGGCCGATCGGTCCTGATCTGTTGGTTGACCAGTCCTGATCCACGCCCCGGGTGGGAGCGGGACATGTGGGATGTCCCGTTTTCGAACACCGCCGCGCTCACCCGCGCGGGCGGTCGTCTCGTGCTGCGCTAATTCACGTCACACGAGGTGGGAGATGTTTGCCTATGTCTACGGACGTGCATGCCCTTCCCGGCCGCCGGGCGAGATCCGTGCCGATGCGTCGGGCTCTGCCGAAGCTCCTCCGTGAACCGGCGGACGCGCTCGCCGGCTTCGCGCGGGAGGCGCGGGGGGAGGTCGTCCGGTTGGAACTGGGACCCTTCCGTCCCTACCTGATCACCCATCCCGACCACGTCCAGCAGGTAATGCGTCTCGAATGGACGAAGCACCGGCGCCTGGGAATGTTCTGGCGCCCCTTGGAGCGCCTCTTCGGGCACAGCATCATGAGCGACGGCGAACACTGGCAGAACAGCAGGAAGGTCCTGCAACCCCTGTTCACCACGCGATACATCGCCACGATCGCCGACGAGGTGTCCAGGCGCGTCGCCGGTCGCGTCGAGGAATGGGACGAGTACGTCCGGTCGGGACGGGACTTCGACGCGGTTACCGAGATGTCCAGGATCCTCAGCTACATCGTCAATCGGGTGTTGTTCGGGGACAAGTTGAACCGGGAGGACGGGGAACGCATTATCCCCGCTTTCGAACAGGCGTCCTATTCGCTCGTCTACCGAATTCTCATGCCGTTCATGCCGTATTTCATGCGGATTCCCGGCGACCGGACCTTTCTGAAGGCCGTCCAGTCGATCGACGACGTGGTGTTCCCCGTGGTGCGAAAGGCGATGGCCGAACCCGACGACAACGTCGACGTCATCTCCGTGCTCTGCCGGTCCGTCGACGAGAACGGTGACAGGCTGACCGAGAAGCAGATCCGCGACGCGCTGGTCAGCGTGTACGCCGCCTCGTCGGAGACCACCGCGATGGTCCTCACCTGGCTGTGGCTGCTGCTCGAGCAGCACCCGGACGTGGAGGCCAGGCTCCAGGCGGAGATCGACGAGGTGGTCGGCGAGGGGCCGGCCGTCCCCGAGGACATCCCCCGTCTCGTCTACACGCGCATGGTCCTGCAGGAGACCCTCCGCCTGTACCCGGCGGGCTGGTTCCTCCCCCGCAAGGTCATGGAGGACACGGAGATCGGCGGCGTCCGGATCAGGGCCGGATCGTCGGTACTGGTCACCCCGTACGCCACGCAGCGGCTGGAGGAGTTCTGGGAGCGCCCGGACGAGTTCGACCCCGAACGGTTCGCGCCCGGGAAGGTCGAGGATGAGGAGCGCAGGCACAGATACTCCTACTTCCCCTTCGGTGGAGGTCCGCACAGGTGCCTGGGCGAACCCCTGTTCTACGTCGAGGCGCCGCTTCTGGTCGCGAGCATCCTCAGCCGGTTCCGGATGTCGGTGCGCACCCCGGGGCCGTTCAACACAGGCTGGGCCGCCTCGCTGCGTCCCCGGCAGAAGGTCGCGCTGGGCGTGTCCTTCAGCGGGCGCGCCCGGAGCGGGGCCCCGCGATGACGCTCCAGCCCGATCCCGGTTCCCGGCTCGATCCGGAGGCCCGGCCCGATTCTGGTGTTCGGCTTGAACCCGATGCCCATCTCGATTCTGGTGTTGAGTCCGATTCCGATGCTCGCCCCGATTTCGATGTCCGGCCGGACGCCAGGGAGGCCGGGGCGATCTGCGCCCGCGCCGGACGGTCCCAGCGGGACATGCGCGAGTGGGCGCAGAGCTATCCCGCTCTGTTCTCCGCCAAGCCGTTCGACGCGGCCCTGTACAGCACGCTCTCGCTGGCCATGGCGTTCGGAGGCCCCTGGTTCGGCGCCGAGCAGTTGCGGATGGCGAACAAAGTCTCCCTCTGGGCGTTCGGCCTGGACTGGCTCGTCGACTACGTCGCCACCTCGCTGCCCGAGGTGCGGGACATCGCCCGGCGGTGCCTGGACGTGGCCGGCGGGGCCCCGCCGGTCCTCGGTGACGACCTGACCCGCATGCTCGGCGACATCCGTGACGAGCTCGCGGCCTCGCCCGCGTTCCCCGAGCTCGGGCCGGTCTGGCATGACGAGCTGGAGCGCATGCTGGGCGGGATGGTCACGGAGTGGCGCTGGAAGACCGACAAGGTCACGCCCACCTACGAGGAGTATCTCGGCAACGCCGACAACCTCGGCTTCTCCTACGCGTTCGCCGCCCACTGGATCCACGTCACGGGTCCCGGCGCGGTCGCGGACGTCGAAGCGCTGCGCGAGGCGGGCTGGGCCGTGCAACGGGTCATCCGCCTCCTCAACGACCTGGGCACCTACGAGCGGGACGTCGCCTGGGGCGACCTCAACGTCCTGCTGCTCGGTGTCGGGCGCACCGAAGTGGAGCGGCGGATCGCCGGGCTCGCGGCCCGGAGCCGGGAGCTGATCGCCCCGCTGCGGACCGCCCACCCGGAGCTGGTGGGCTACATGGAACGGCAGATGGACTTTTGCGCCGGTTTCTACCAGGTCGGTGACTACTGGGGGACGTTGTGAGCGTTGACCGCCTGCTCGCGTTCACGGAACTCGGTATGGAGACCGGCGTCGGCATCCGTACGGCGAACCGCGCGGGGCTCGACACCGGGATCGACACCGGGATCGACGCGGTCGCCGAGGCGCGCGAACTGGTCGCCGGGCTGCTGGCCGACCCCTGGGGCCAGGTGTCCGCCTCCCCGTATGAGACCGGCCGGGTGGTGAGCCTGGCGCCGTGGCTGACCGGACACGCCGAGCGGGTCGAGTTCCTGCTCGCCACCCAGCGGCCGGACGGCGGCTGGTCGCCGTCCGGGGACCACGCCCTCGTTCCCACTCTGAGCGCGGTCGAGGCGCTCCTGGCCGAACTCGGGCGCGACACCTCCTCCAGCCGCGCCCTCCTCGCCAAGGCCGCCGACCGCGGACTGGAGGCCCTCAGGCACTGGTCCTTCCGGGCCACCTGGCCGCCGGACACGCCCGCGATCGAGCTCATCGTGGCGTCCTTGCTCGCCCTGATCGACGGTCACCTCGACGGGGAGGGGCCGGAACCGCCCCCGGGCATGGGCGGCGCCAAGCTGGCGGCCGTCAGGGCATGGCTGGCGTCGGGCGCGCCGATCCCGCAGAAACTGGTCCACGCCCTTGAGGTCGCGGGCCCGGAGGCGACGGCCGCTTCCGGGATCCTCCCCACGCCGATGCCCGGCGGGATGGCGGCGGTCGGGGCCTCGCCCGGGGCGAGCGCCGCCTGGCTGGCCGCGCCGCCCGAGCCCGAGTCAGAGCCTGAGCCTGGAGCCGAGGATCGCGCCGCGCGCAGGGCCGGGCACGAGGCGGCCGTATGGCGGTATCTGGAGGCCGTCGTGGCCTCCTCGGGCGGTCCGGTGCCGTGCACCCTCCCCATCGCCGTGTTCGAACGAGGTTGGACGCTGAGCTGGCTGCGGCGTGCGGGAATCTCGGTGGACGTGCCGCCGGAACTGGTCGCGAGCCTGCGGGACGGCCTCGGTCCCAACGGGATCGCCACGGGTCCCGGCCTGCCCGCCGACGCCGACACCACCTCCGTCGCCCTGTACGCGCTGGCGCTGCTCGGCGAGCCGCGTGAGCCGGAGGGGCTGTGGCCGTTCGAGTTGGAGACCCACTTCTGCACCTGGCGCGGAGAGGAGGGGATGTCCCCGACGACCAACGCGCACGTGCTCGACGCCTTCGGGGAGTACCTGCGCCGTCGCGGGGGAGAGCCCCGCCACGCGGCCGTCGTCGCGAAGCTGGTGGCATGGCTGCGCGACCGCCAGGAGGTGGACGGCAACTGGACGGACCGCTGGCACGTCTCGCCGTACTACGCCACGGCCTGCTGCGCGATCGCGCTGCGCGAGTTCGGCGGCGGGGAGTCGGCGGGCGCGGTGGGCGGTGCCGTGGACTGGGTGCTCGGCACCCAGCGCGGGGACGGGTCGTGGGGCCGCAGGGAGGGCACCGCGGAGGAGACCGCCTACGCGCTGCAGACCCTGCTGCTGGCCGGCGCGGCGCGGGACGGGCGGTGGCGGGACGCCGTGGAGCGCGGATACCGCCACCTGCTGGCCAACCGTGACGATCAGGCGCCCGCGCTCTGGGTCGACAAGGACTTGTACCTGCCGGTGGCGATCGTCAGGGCTGCCGTTCTTGGCGCGCTTCACCTGGCGCGACACGCGCTCGCCATTCCCGAGGACGACTCGTATTGAGAATTGACCGTGAATTCAAAACAGGACACAAGGGCGCATCTACTCTGTCCGTCTTGAGGGTTTTTAGTGACATTGCTAAGGTTCGGCGGGTGTGATGTGGGATGTCCCGCTGATCCTAGCGATGTGGCGACCGTTTGACCTGTTTGACCAGCATGTGTCAACCGCCGCGAAAAATGCCGTCTATTTTCTTTCTGCTTCCCGGGGTGTATACCATGCGCTTGCGTAACGCGAGCTTGCGGACCAAGGTCACGGCGCTTCTGGTGTCGCTCGCCGCGCTCTGGGCGTTCACGGCATGGGTAACGGTCCGTGACGGTCTGAACATGCTGGGCGTGGCGACCCTCAACACCGAGGTGGCCGAACCGAGCGAGCGGCTCATCGTCGAGTTGCAGGCCGAACGGCGGCTGATCGCGATCACCCTGGGCTCGGTCGGCGGGGAACGCCAGCGGCGCGAGGCGATGACCTCCCAGCGGAAGCGCACCGACGCCGCCGACGCGAACTTCAGGAAACTCACCGGCGGCAGCAGCGTGGAACTGCTGGGAAGTCCCGCCCTGGAGCGCCGCATCGGCGAGACCCGCCGTTTGATGGACAGTCTGCCCGCCGCGCGCAAGGCGATCGACGCCGGCCGGGTCAACCGGATCTGGGCGGCCACGGAGTTCACCAACATTGTCGACTCGATCTTCCGCGTCTACGACTCGCTGGCGACGCTGGACGACGAGGAACTCGCCAAGGACACCCGCACGCTCATCGCGATGAACCGGGCCCGGGACATCCTGTCCCAGGAGGACGCCCTGGTGATGGGCGCCCTGACGGCGGGCCGGTTCGCCGACGACGAGCAGGTCAGGTTCACCCAGATGGTCGGCACGCGGCGCTTCCTCACCGACCAGGCGGTGGCCGAGCTGCCCCCCGCCGACCAGGAGGCCCACCGGCGGATGGTCGCCGGCGAGCAGTTCACCCGGCTGCGTGTCATGGAGAACCAGCTGATCGAGGACTCGAATGTGGTGTCGGCCGGGGTGGTCGACGTCGCGCGGTGGAGCGCCGACTCCCAGATCGCGCAGACCAAGTTCACGGAGGCCGTGCTCACGGCCGGTAGTGGAGTGGTCGAGCGGTCGGGCCCGGTCGCGGTCGGCGTGATCGTGCGGCTCTCCCTCGCCGGAGGCCTGGGCCTCGTGGCCGTCATCGCCTCGGTCGTCCTGGCCATCACCACCGCCCGCGCCCTGGTCCAGCAGCTGGAGAAGCTGCGGGCCGCCGCCTGGGAGCTCGCCAACGAGCGGCTGCCCGCCGTGGTCGAGCGGATCGGCCACGGCCAGGTGGTGGACGTCGCGGCGGAGGCGCCTCCCCTCAAGTTCGGAGACGACCAGATCGGGCAGGTCGGCCAGGCGTTCAACGCCGTGCAGCAGACCGCCATCAAGGTCGCGGTGGAGCAGGCCCAGCTGCGCCGCGACATCGCCGACATCCTGCGCAACCTCGCCCGCCGCACCCAGTCGCTCGTGCACCGCCAGTTGAGCGTGCTCGACGTCATGGAACGGCGCGAGAACGATCCGCAGGAGCTGCGGGACCTGTTCAGGCTCGACCACCTGGCGACCCGCATGCGCCGCTACGCGGAGAACCTCCTCGTGCTCTCCGGCGCGGCGCCCGGCCGGGCCTGGCGCGACGCGGTCCCGATGATCGACGTGGTCCGCGGCTCGCTCGCCGAGATCGAGGACTACACCAGGGTCGACGTGATGCCCCTGGGAGAGGTCGCGCTGGACGGCCGCGCCGTGAGCGACGTCATCCACCTGGTCGCCGAGCTCGTCGAGAACGCGGCCTCCTTCTCCCCGCCCTACACGACGGTGCAGGTCGGCGGATACCTCGTGGCCCACGGCTACGCGCTGGAGATCGAGGATCGGGGCCTGGGCATGAGCGCCGCGGACATCGCCGACGCCAACGAGCGGATCGCCAACCCCCCGGAGCTCAAGCTCTCCGGCAACGCCCGCCTGGGCCTGTACGTCGTCAGCCGCCTGGCCGAACGACACGACATCCGGGTGACCTTCAAGTCCTCCCCGTACGGCGGCACGACCGTCGTCGTCCTCATCCCGCAGGACCTGATCAAGGAGGAGGAGCCGGGGGCCTCCGTCGGGGTCGGCGTGCCGCAGGCGCGCCTGGCGAGCACCACCGAGATGAACGGCACCACCTCCGCGGGCACCGCGGTCCGCGGCCGGGTGGGCGACCCGCTGGGTGTCACCGGCGGTCCTGGGCGGGCCGCCGAGGCGGAGGGAGAGATCATCAGCGAGCACGTTCCCGCCAGGCCCGAGGCGGGGTGGCCCGCGCCGCCCGCCAACGGCTGGGCGCATCCCGCGGGGCCCGCCCCCTCCGGCCTTCTCCCCGGCCCG
Organism: Streptosporangium sp. G11; assembly: GCF_051192615.1. Taxonomy (NCBI): domain Bacteria; kingdom Bacillati; phylum Actinomycetota; class Actinomycetes; order Streptosporangiales; family Streptosporangiaceae; genus Streptosporangium; species Streptosporangium sp. G11. The sequence goes on along the minus strand of NZ_JBPJUQ010000006.1, from coordinate 113,326 downwards.
GAGTCCTCCGGCGGCCTCGCCGATCCCGGCCGTCCGGCCACCCCGCCGCCTCCCGGCCGTTCCACGGATCCGGGCCGTCCCGCCGACCCCGCCGGACAGGTACCCTCCGGACGGCATTCCGCCGCTCCGGCGGAGGGCTTCACCGACCCGACGTTTCCCGGTCGTTTCGCCGACCCCACGGCGCTCAGGCAGATGCCCGAGACCGGGGCGCCGGGCCGCCTGCCCGATTTCACGAACCCCGGACCTCCCGCCTCGCAGGGCGCTCCCGGTGGAGGTGGCCCCGGTGACTCCGGCGCCCACACGCGTCCGGGCGGCTCCGGGACGTCGCTGCCACCCGTGCTGCCCCCGCCCGACAGCAGTCACACGCCGGGCGGGCTCCCGCGGCGCGTCCCCCAGACCCACCTCGCGGCCCCCCTGCAGGAAGACGAGCCCGCGGCCCCGCCGCCCCCGGCCGACGACGGCACCGACGAGCGCTCGCCGGAAATGATCCGCGCGGCCATGTCGTCCTTCCAGGCGGGTACGCGACGAGGCCGCGACGACGCCGCCCAGCTGCTCGATCGCGACGGCGATCCCGTGGACGAGGACGGGCCCGTCGGGTGACCCCAGTGGAAGATCTCAAGTCGTACGGACCGGGCAGGAGTCGATGAGCCGCCGCGAACCGGCGGCGGAACGTCGGCAGGCAGAAGGAGAGGACAACGAGTGGTGCAGGGAACAGGATCTTTCACGGACCTGGCCTGGTTGCTGGACGACCTGGTCGCGCGGGTGGAGGAAGCTCAGCACGGAATCGTGTTCTCCACCGACGGCCTGCTGCTGGCCGCCTCGGCCGGGTTCTCCCCGGCCGACGCCGAGCATCTGGCCGCCGTCGGATCGGCGATCCAGAGCCTGGGCCGCGGGGTCAGCGACCGGGTCGGTGGCGGCCCGATGCGCCAGACCATCATCGAGATGCGGACGGCGTACCTGATCGTCACCGCCGCCGGGCAGGGGGCGTGCCTGGCGGTGTTCTGCGGCGCCGAGGCCGACGTCGGCCTGGTCGCCTACGAGATGGCCATGCTCGTCACCCGCGTGGGCCAGTACCTCACCTCGCCCGTCCGGACGGCCGACTCCTCCTTCAGGGGCGACGGCACACCATGAGCATCTTCGACGAGCAGCCCGACGCCCAGTGGGTCGGCGACGAGGCGGGGCCGATCGTCAGGCCGTACGTCCTGACGCGAGGCAGGACCGAACCGAGCCGCGGCAAGTTCGACCTCATCACCCTCGTGGTGACCATCCGGCAGGTCTCGTCGAGGGAGCCGGGCCTGGACCCGGAGTGCCTGGCCATCGTCCGGCTCTGCCAGCAGGCCCAGTCGGTCGCGGAGATCGCGGCCCATACGAACCTTCCGGCAGGCACGGTCCGTGTCCTGCTCAGCGACCTGCTCGATCAGGGATTCATCGCCATGCAAGAACCGCATTCGGAGACGGACATGCACGACGAGAGACTGTACAGGGCGGTGCTCGATGGACTCCGTGCGCTCTAGTCGCGACGCCGGGCGCGTGAAGCTGCCCACGGCGATCAAGATTCTGGTCGCCGGCGGGTTCGGCGCGGGCAAGACCACGCTGGTCGGCGCGGTCTCCGAGATAGAGCCGCTGCGCACCGAGGAGACCCTGAGCGACCGGGGCATCGGCGTCGACGACCTGTCGGGCGTGGAGACCAAGCAGACCACCACGGTCGCCATGGACTTCGGCCGCATCACCATCGGCGACGACTACCGCCTCTACCTGTTCGGCACGCCCGGCCAGGAGCGATTCTGGTTCCTCTGGGACGAGCTGGCCCTGGGCGCGCTGGGCGCGGTGGTCCTCGCCGACACCCGCAGGCTGGCCGACTGCTTCCCCTCGCTCGACTACTTCGAGCGGCGCGAGACGCCCTTCATCGTCGCGGTCAACTGCTTCGACGGGGCCCGCCGCTACGAGCTCGACGAGGTCAGGCTCGGGCTGACCCTCCACCAGGACATCCCGATCGTGCTGTGCGACGCCAGGCAGCGGGAGTCGGGCAAGAAGGTGCTCATCACCCTCGTCGAGCACGCGATGCGGACGCGGCTCGGCACGACGTCCCCGTCGCCCGCGGGCGCCGAACCCCCCACGGGGCGGGCCGCGGCCCGCTGACCCGCCGGTCTCTCACGGAGCGGCCCGCGGCTCGCGGGCTCCCTCCGGGGCGGCTCATCACCGCCCCGGGAGCGTTTTTGCCCCTCCGGTAGGGACGAATCCCTCACCACCGGGCAGCTCCCCGCGACCCCCCGTACCCGGCGTGTCACGATAGCGGCGACCTGGCGTCCTGACCGTGCGGGGGGACCGATGTGTGACGATCCGAACATGCCTCCCAGCGTCGTCCGGGCGCTCGGGGAGTATCGGGCGCTGCTGGACGAGCACGGCGTCACCTGGGGCGAGGATCCCATCTTCTACGTCAAGACCATGGCCACCGACGCCTACCTGATGGGCACGACCGGCTTCTGGGAGGTCTGTTACGGCCTCCTCGGCGCCCGCCACCCGGGGATGCCGTTCGAGGAGCTCAGGGACCACTTCGACGAGCTGGACATGGACGAGGTCGTCCGCGGCGTCCTCGCGGGCGGGGTGCTCGGCAACCTCGCCGCGCTCCGCCTCACCGACGAGGGAGTCGCGCTGCGGGCGAGGGCGCAGGCCGTGCTGGACGGCAGGCCCCTGCGCACGACGCTGCTGGTCGACTCCGCCAGGCCCGAGCCGGTCACCGTGCTGGTGGACGGGCGGGCGCACGTGGTCGGTCCCGGCGGCGCCCGGCTCATCAAGGTCACGAGCCGGAGCGAGGTGGTCGCCGACGGCGTACCGGTCGACCTGTCGCCCCTGACCCGCCCCGCCCCGGCGGCCCGCCTGCGGGTGCGCGCGGGCTTCCCGTGCAAGTGGAGCGTGTACGGCGAGCACGGCCAGGGCTGGTACCCCGAGGACGCCCCCGACCGGCACGACTACCACGTGCTGCCCTACTTCCACGGCGACGACCTGGTCCTGGACGTCCCGGCCGAGGCGCTGACCGTGCGGGTCTCCAGGGGCATGGAGTACGACTCCGCCCAGGTCACGGTCACCCCGGCGCCCGGCGGGGAGACCGTCGTCGAGCTGACCCCCGAGCGCCTCTACGACGCGGCCGCCCTCGGCTGGTACGGCGGGGACATGCACGTGCACCTCAACTGGGCGGGCGACATGGTCGGCACGCCCGAACTCGCGGGGATCATGCAGCACGGCGAGGACCTGCACGTCCTCAACCTGGTCGCAGGGAACGTCTCCTCCGAGCGGGTCTACGACTCCGAGGCGCTCGAGCACTGGGCCGGGCGGGACCTGCCCTGGTCCGACGCCTCCCACCTGGCCAGGATCGGCGTCGAGTACCGCAACGACCTGCTCGGCCACCTCTACGCCTTCGGCGTCTCGGCCCCGCCCTCGCGCTTCCACACCGGTTTCCTCGGCACCGCCGACTGGCCGCCCAACAGCGTCGCGTGCGAGGAACTCCGCGGACTGGGAGCCGTCACCGGCTACAGCCACCCCTTCCACACGCCGTTCGCCGACACCGACACCCCGGACAAGGCGCTGCAGCGGGGGCGCAACTGCTCCTCCCGGGAGATCGTCGCCGACGCGGCGCTCGGCCTCGTCGACACCCTGGACGTGCTCAGCCAGACCTCGATCACCGCGACCGCCGCCGTCTACCGGCGCCTGATCGGGGCGGGCAACCGTATCGCGGTCACCGCGGGCACCGACGCGATGGTCTCCTTCGCCCGGCGGGGAAACCAGTCCAACCCGCCCGGCTGGGCGCGCGTCTACGCCCGGGTGGACGGGCCGCTGACCGCCGCGTCGTTCGCCGAGGCGGTCAGGCGGGGCCGTACCTTCGGCACCACGGGACCCTGGCTGGAGCTGTCGGCCGCGGGCCACGGCCCCGGCGCCACCCTGGACCTGTCGCCGGGCGAGCGGATCACGATCACCGCCCGGTCGGCCGGCCCGGAGGTGGAGCGACTGGAGATCCGCACCGCCGACGGCGTGCTGGCCGAGGGACCGCCCGGCGAGCTGACCGCCGAACTGGTCGTCGGCGACCCCACCTACGTCGTCGCCCTCGCCACCGGCGGCCCGCATGAGCGGTCCTTCACCGACGGGGTGTACGCCCACACCAGCCCGGTCTATCTGGACGTGGACGGCCGTCACGTGGCCAGGGCCGAGGACGTCGGCTGGTGCCTGGAATGGCTGGACACCCTGGAGGCGCTGCTGCGAAAGGAGGGCACCTTCGAGACCGCGGGGCAGCTCGCCGACCACCTCACCCTGATCGGCCGGGCCAGGGAGATCTACCGGGACCGCCTGGCCTGACGGCACGCGGCGCCACCCGGACCGCCCACCCGGACCGCACGCGGACCGCATGCGGGCCGGGACATGCGAGGCTTGTCGGCATGAACCGCCTGTCTGAGGTCGACCTATCGAAGAAGCTCTCCAAGAAGGACGCCTCCGAGCGCCTCGACGCCGCTCTGGACCGCCTGCTCCGCCTGCGGCTCACGCTCGGCGGCCAGGTGGGCGAGCAGCGCATCGGCCCGCCGCTGTGCGTGGTCTTCGAGGGCTGGGACGCCTCGGGCAAGGGAGGCGCCATCAAGCGGCTGGTGCGCCCGCTGGACCCGCGCCACGTCCGCGTCGCCCAGTTCGCCGCGCCGACGTACGACGAGAAGCGCCACCACTTCCTGTGGCGGTTCTGGCCGGTCCTGCCCGGCTGGGGCGGAATGGCCGTGCTCGACCGCTCCTGGTACGGCCGGGTGCTGGTGGAGCGGGTCGAGGGCTTCGCCACCGAGGAGCAGTGGTCGCGCGCGTACGGGGAGATCGTGGAGTTCGAGCGGACCCTCGCCGCCGAGGGCATGATCATGGTCAAGTTCTGGATGCACGTCTCCGAGGAGGAGCAGCTCAAGCGTTTCCAGGATCGGGCCGGCGACCCGCTGCGGGCGTGGAAGCTCACCGACGAGGACTGGCGCAACCGCGAGAAGCGCCCGCAGTACGAGGTCGCGGTGGAGGAGATGCTGGCCCGCACCGACCACCCGAAGGCGCCGTGGCACGTGGTCCCCGGCGACGACAAGCGCCTGGCCCGCGTCACGGTCGTGGAGACCGTCTGCGCCGCGATCGAGGCCGAACTCGCCGCCAGGGGCCACAAGCCGGTGATCTCCTCCGCGACGGGCGGCGCCGCGGACGAGTGACGGGGCCGTGTCGTCGCCGGCGACGGCGACGGCGCCGTTCCGATGGGAAGTACGGGAGCGGCGGAAACGCTCCCGGCGCCGGGGCACGCGGCAGAATCGAATGGCTGTCCGTTCTTTCGTCATCACGGGTCGTCGTGGCAGCTGGTCGTTGCGGTTCGTCATTGCTTTTCTTCATCGCAGGAGGGTGCGGCGCATGCGGTTGGGCTCGCGGCTGAGCAGGCTGGACCGGCGGGTGTTCGCCATGGTGGCGGGCACGAAATTGCCCGGTCTCGAACGCGTCGTTCCCGCGCTGTCGCGCGCGGCCGACAACTCGCTTCTGTGGGCCGGGCTGGCCGGGGCGCTGGCGGTCAGCGGACGGCGACCTCTGCGCCGGGCCGCGACCAGGGGGCTGCTCGCGGTCAGCCTCGCCAGCCCGCTGGTCAACCTGGTCGGCAAGCAGGCCTTCCGCAGGAACAGGCCGTCGGCCGAGGGTCTCCCGCTCGCCCGGATGATCAAGATGCCCGCGTCGGCGTCGTTCCCCTCGGGCCACTCCGCCTCGGCCGGAGCCTTCGCCGCGGCCGTGGCCCTGGAGGCGCCCCGCGCGGTCGCGGTCCCCGTCGCGCTCCTCGCGGCGGCCGTCTGCTTCTCCCGCGTCTACACCGGCGTGCACTATCCCGGCGACGTGCTCGCCGGAGCCGGGATCGGCGTGGCGGCTGGGCTGATCACCCGGCGCATCTGGCCCGATGCCGGTGAGGCGGGGCAGGCGCGCGCCGCCCTCACGGCCCCGTCCGCGCGGCTCGACGCCGAGGGCGAGGGAGCGGTCGCCGTGGTCGACGGCTCCGCCGACGCCACCGCGGGAACGGCCGAGGCGCTGCGCGAGGCCTTTCCCCGGGCCGAGGTCGTCGAGGTCGCGCCGGGCGCCGACCTCGGGGCCGCCGTGCGGGACGCCGCCTCGCGGGCCAAGGTGCTCGCGGTGGCCGGGGGAGACACCGTCGTCAACCTGGCGGCCCAGGAGACGGCGGGCGGAGCGATCCCGCTGCTGGTCGTTCCCACGAGTGTTCACGGACAGTTCGCCCGTGCCCTCGGGGTGGAGACCCCGGACGAGGCCGTGGCGGCCTACCACAGCGGAGACCTGGTGGCCGTCGACGTCGGCGAGGTCGCGGGCCGGACGTTCGTCAACACCGCCAGCGTGGGCGTCTATCCGGCGCTGGTGGAGCGCAGGGAGCGGAGGCAGGGCCGGATCGGCAAGTGGCCCGCGCTGTTCTGGGCCATGGCCGAGGTGCTCGGCCCGGGGGGCGCGCAGCCCGTCGATCTCGTCGTGGACGGCGTACCCCGGCGCGTCTGGATGGTGTTCGTGGGCAACTGCCGCTACGAGGCGCGCGGCGGCGCCCCCACCAGGCGGCAACGCCTGGAGGACGGCCTGCTGGACATTCGCGTGCTCGCCGCCGCCGACCGGCTGCCCAGGCTGCGGGTGTTCCTCAGCCTGCTGGCGGGAAGGGTGAAGCTGTCCCGCCACTACCAGCAGTGGCAGGCCGACACGCTGCGCGTCTCCGCCCCCTCGGGACGGCTGCCGCTGGCGCGCGACGGCGAGACGTTCACGGTCACGGGCGAGGTGGAGTTCACCAAGCGCCCGCGCTCGCTCCTCGTGATCCGGCCGGCCGGCTGAGCCCCGGGCGACGTCCCGGCAGTGATCGGGACCCGCGTCGGTGGCGGCGAGCCCAGGCTCGGTGGTGGTTCTGGGAAGTGGTTCGGCGACGGTGACCGGTGCGGGGTGTTCACGATCCGTCGGCGGGGGCACCCCGGCCGTTCGGCGGGCGCCGGCGTCTCCACCGCTTCACGGCCCGGCACCACCCGGGTGCCGGGTGTCTCCGGCGATGGTCGTCCGCGCCGCTGCCGGCGGATCAGCGGCCTCCGCCGCCGCCTCCGCCGCCCCCTCCGCCATGGTGGTGGTCACGGACCCCTGCGAGCCGTACGGCGCCATGAGGCTCCGGCCTGTGTCACGCATGCCCCGGGTGACGGGAAGGGGTGGCCGCGCGTCCCCGGCCCGGGGCCTTTTCGTCGGCAAGAGGCCGCGCGCCGGCTCGGGGACCGGGGCATGGGGCACGGGAAAAAGACTTGACGCGGTCCGCGTCGCGTCGGGTACGTTTTTACGCGTCGTGATGCCGTCCGTGGGAGAGTCCGTTGAAGTTCTGAGGTTCCAGACACCGCGTCGCCCGAGCCGTTTTCCCGGCCCGGCGCGCGTCTGACCTCAGCGGACCCCGTCATCATGACGATGACGCCCTCCTGTTGGACCCCGGTTGAGCGCGTCCGCGGTGTCTCCCGTGTCCCGTCACATCTCGACACCTTGTGGGAGCCGCCCCATGTCTTTTTCGATCGTCGTCGACGGCCTGTCGTTCGCCTGGCCTGACGGCACCACCGTTCTCCACGACCTCGACGCCGCTTTTCCCGCCGGGCGCACCGGTCTGATCGGCGTCAACGGTTCGGGTAAGTCGACCCTGCTCAGGCTCATCGCGGGGGAGCTCGCCCCGATCTCCGGCTCGATCGGCGTCGCCGGGCAGGTGGGCTACCTGCCGCAGGGCCTGCCGCTCGACACCGGCCGTACCGTCGAGCGGCTGCTCGGCATCGCCGAGCGCAGGGCCGCGCTGCTCGCCATCGAGCGCGGTGAGGTCTCTGAGGAGAACTTCGCCGCCGTCGGTGACGACTGGGACGTCGAGGAACGCGCCCGCGCCGAACTCGACCGGCTCGGCCTGGCACACGTCGGCCTCGACCGTACGGTGGCGACGCTGTCGGGTGGCGAGGTCGTCATGGTCGGGCTGGCCGCGCTCTTCCTGCGCGCGCCCGACGTCCTGCTGCTGGACGAGCCGACCAACAACCTCGATCTCGACGCCCGGCGCAGGCTCTACGCCGCGGTGGAGTCGTGGCCAGGGGTACTGGTGCTCGTCAGTCACGACCGGGTCCTGCTGGAGCTGGTGGACAACGTGGCGGACCTCACCGGCGGCACCGTGCGGATGTACGGGGGGAACCTCTCCGGCTACGAGGAGATGCTCGCCGCCGAGCAGGAGGCCGCGGAGCGGATGGTCAGGGTCGCCGGTGCCGACGTGCGCCGGCAGAAACGCGAATGGGAGGAGGCCCAGGTCAAGCTGGCACGCCGGGTGCGCTACGGCAACAAGATGTACGCGCAGAAACGCGAGCCGAAAATCATCATGCAGATGCGCAAGCGGCAGGCCCAGGAGGCGGCGGGCAAGCACCGCACCATGCACGCCGGCAAGCTCGCCGAGGCCCGCGACCGGCTCTCCGAGGCCGAGGACGCCGTCCGCGACGATGCCGTGATCCGTGTCGAGCTGCCGGATACGGCCGTTCCCGCGGGGCGGACCGTGCTGACCGCCGACGGCCTGCGCACGGTGGGCGGGACGGCGCCCGTGGACCTGGTGGTCAGGGGGCCCGAGCGGATCGCCCTGATCGGCCCCAACGGCTCGGGCAAGACCACGCTCCTGCGTACCGTCATCGGGGAGCTCGAACCGGCCGAGGGCTCGGTCACGGTGTTCGTGCCCGGCGTGCGATACCTGCCGCAGCGGCTCGACCTGCTGGACGACGAGCTCAGCGTGGTCGGCAACGTCCGCCGCTTCGCGCCGTCGGCCCCGGTCAACGAGATCAGGGCCAGGCTCGCCAGGTTCCTGTTCCGTGGCGCCCGCGCCGACCGGGTGGCGGGCACCCTGTCGGGCGGCGAGAGGTTCCGTGCGGTGCTCGCCGCGCTGTTGTCGGCCGAGCCGCCGCCACAGCTCCTGCTGATGGACGAGCCGACCAACAACCTGGACCTGGCCAGCGTCCGGCAGCTCGCCCAGGCCCTGGACGCCTACCGGGGCGCGCTCGTCGTCGTCAGCCACGACCTGCCGTTCTTAGGATCGATCGGCATCACCCGGTGGTTGTCCGTGGACCGCGAGGGGGTGCTGTCAGAGATTGCCGATTCCCGGGCGCTGTTTGACGCCCAGTGATCGATCCGGAGATAGTTTGCAGGTGACTACCCCCCGTTTGCTCGCCTGTGCCGTGGTCACCCTGGTGGCCCTGACCGCCTGCACCGCCCCCCCGGGCGAGCCCGTGGTCGGTCCGGCCACCGCGGGTGGCATCGTGGGAGCGGGACAGGGTCCCGACGGCCAGACCTCGCCGTCCTCCACCGGCCCGCCCGCCGCGGTGACGCTGACGCCCGACGAATACCGGGCCGAGCTGGAGGAGGCGCGCGGCCCGGTGCGCGACGCGGTGAAGAAGCTGGCCGCGACCGGCGGGCTGAAGACCCTCGGCAAGCAGCTGCAGCGGACCTCCGGCGCGGTGGAGGGCGCGGTGACCAGGCTGTCCGCCCTGGCCCCTCCCGCCGAGGTGAAGGCCCAGCACGACAGCTACGTCGAGGCTCTGCGCCGGCTGCGGACCTCCTTCGACACCGCCCGCCAGGACACCGAGGAGCAGCGGGTGTGCACCGGCCCCGCCGTGCTGAGCGGCATGGCCAAGGCGGACCAGCTGTCCGACGTGGAAGACGTCGCCAAGACGCTGAGCGGGTATCCGGCGAGCGTCATCTCGGTCAAGGCGCCCAAGGAGCGCGCTCGCCGGCTGTCCAACGGCAGGTTCATCGCCTCCGAGGGGCGTCCGGGCCGCGCCTACCTCGAGCTGCGCAACGGCACCAGGCAGGACGCCGTCGTCGTCCTGTTGCGCGGCAAGAAGAAGGCCGTCACCGTGTACGTCCGCAAGAAGTCGAACTTCAAGATCCGGGGTGTGCGGGACGGCAGCTACAAGATCTACTACACTCTCGGCGAGGACTGGGACGCGAAGGCGCGCACCTTCACCCGGTCGTGCTCCTTCGAGCAGTTCGGCAAGTCCGTGCGGTTCAGAACCATCAACACCGCGACCCAGATCCGCTGGACCGACTGGACCATCACCCTGCACGCCGTGAGCGGCGGCACCGTGAAGCCCAAGAAGGTCAAGCCGGGCGACTTCCCCTCCTGACGCGCCGGGGGCGCCATCGGGTCGCCGAGTCGCCGGGTCCCCAACGCGAAGACCGCGACCTCGTGACGAGGTCGCGGTCTCGGTGTTCGTCGCTCGGCCGATCAGGTCGAGAAGAGCATGCCGACCCAGCTGCGCTGGCGGTGGTGGCCGTAGTGGCCGCCGTGGTGCTGCGCCCCCCAGGCGGGAGCACCGTAGCCGGGAGCACCGTGCACGGGCGGCGGCGGGGGAGGCGGCGGAGCTGCGTGGGACTGCTGCGACCACTGGCTCTCCATGCGGGTCAGCGTCTCGAGCTCGCCGTAGTCCAGGAAGATTCCGCGACAGCTCTCGCACTGGTCGATGTGGACGCCGTTGCGCTCATAGGTGCGCATGGCGCCCCGACACTTGGGGCACTGCATCTGGCTGGTCTCCTTGTTCTGGCGTGGTAACCGAGTAACCACAACCTACTGCGTGGGCACACTATGGCAGGCGCTTCGATGGCGGACAATCCTCAGGCAGGACTCGACGAGGACCTCCTCCACCTCGTCCAGCTGACGCCCCGCCCGCCCGGCGGCGGCCACCGCGGCTGCCGTGAGCTGCACGGTCATCGCCTGCGCCGGTATCTCCAGCCGTTCCCACGGGTCGCCGTCCGGCGGGACGGCGACTCCGCCTGCGGCGCGGTACGCGTCCAGGAAGCGGTGCCACACCTCGGGCTCCAGCAATCCGGCCGCGAACCAGGCGGCGGGCCTGGACAGATCCCAGGCCTGGTCGCCGATGCCCAGGTCGTCGATGTCGATGAGGATCCACTCGCCCGGCGCGCGGACCATCTGGCCCATGTGCCAGTCGCCGTGGGTCAGGCCCCCGGGAGTCGTACCGGAGGAGCCACCGGTGGCCGTACCGGAGGAGTCGCCGGGAGTCGCACCGGAGCCACCGGGAGCCGCGCCGGGGGATTTCGTGCCGGATGAGGAGAGGGAGGGCAGGCAGGTGAAGGCCCGGCGCACCGCCAGCTCGGCGGCGGAGCGGTCGCCCAGGCGGGCGACGGTCGAGGCCACCCGGGCCGGTCCCCCCGCGGCCCGCAGCGGGGGCAGCGCCCGCGCCGGGACGGCGTGCAGCCGCGCCAGCAGCCGGGCGGCGGCCTCCCAGGGCGCCGCGTCCGGATCCGCGTGGTCCACCGGCGTCCCGGCCGGCCAGACGGTGACCAGCCGGTCCCCGGCGGTCATGACCTCCTCGGTCACCGGCTCGAGCATGATGCCGCGCAACGCCGGGTGCGCGGTGGCCCGCATCCGTTCCACCAGGGGCTCCCGCTCCGCACCCGGCGCGTGCGCCTTGACCACGACGGAACCGGCCCGCACGATGATCACGTCCGGCCTGGTCGGCAGCACCGTGCCGGGCACGCCGCCGTACCGGGCGCCGATCCGGCGCAGTTCGTCGATCAGGTCCTCGCTGTCCATCCGGCAAGTGAACCACCGGTCGTCGGCTCCGCCGACCCGCGGCATAAAGTGCGAGGTATGAGGATCGGTTTCGCGGTGCCGCTGGCGGGGTCCTGGGCGACGCCGGACAACATGGCGCGGGTCGCCAGGAGGGCCGAGGATCTCGGCTACCACGGGCTGTGGACCTTCCAGCGCCTGCTCTACCCGCAGGGCCACGACATGGGCCCGACGTATCGCAGCGTGCACGACCCGGTGGTCACGCTCGCCTACCTGGCGGGCCTGACGAGCCGCGTCCGGCTGGGGGTGGCGGTGCTCAACATGCCGTTCGTCTCGCCCGCGCTGATGGCCAAGCAGCTGGCGAGCCTGCAGGCGGTCTCCGGCGGGCGGCTGGACGCCGGGCTCGGCCTGGGGTGGCTGCCCGAGGAGTTCGTCGCCTCCGGGGTGTCGTCCGAGCGGCGCGGGCGGCGCGCGGAGGAGTACGTCCCGCTGCTGCGGCGCCTGTGGACGGAGGAGGTCGTGGAGCACAGGGGCGAGTTCTACGAGGTGCCCCCGGCGCACCAGGATCCGAAACCGCCCGTCGTGCCGCCCATCCTGCTGGGTGGTTCCGCCGAGGTGGCGCTGAGGCGCGCGGGGCGGCTGGCGGACGGCTGGATCGGTTCGAGCCGCGAGGACCTCGGACGCATCGGCGAAAGGATCTCCATCGTCAAGGAGGCGGCCCGTGCCGCCGGACGCGATCCCGGGGCGCTGCGCTTCATCACCCGGGGCGTCACCCGCGTCCGCCCCCCGGGAGCGCCCGGGCGCGAACCGCTGACCGGCTCGTTCGAGGAGATCCGGCAGGACGTCGACGGGCTCGCGGCCCAGGGGGTCACCGAGGTCTTCCACGATTTCAACTTCGACCCGGAGATCGCGTCGCCCGACGCCGACCCCAAGGAGTCGATGCGCAGGGCGGAGGCGGCACTGGAGGCGCTCGCGCCCTGACCGGGCGTCGGCTCGACGCGCGGCCCGGTGCCCGGCCGGCGTCCGGCTCGGCGCCCGGTCCGGTGTCGGCTCGGCGCCCGGTCCGGTGTCGGCTCGGCGCATGGTCCGGTGTCCGGTCCGGTGTCCGGGAAGCCAGTCGGCGAACGGGCCCGGTGGGTCGCGCGGCGGACAGGAGGCCCCGCGTGGACGACCGTTCATCTCCGCGATGTCCCGATGTACGGGGCTGATGAGGCGTGACCGACCCGGCCCTGTCATCCTTGTTCCGGTACGTACCCGGCCCGAACAGGGGAGAACGGTGGACGAGCGCAAGCCGATCGAGTGCTGGCTGTCGGACATGGACGGGGTCCTCGTCCACGAGGGACACCCGGTGCCCGGTGCCGACGAGTTCATCCGCCGCCTGCGCGAGTCGGGCAAGCGGTTCCTCGTGCTGACCAACAATTCGATATACACCCCGCGCGACCTGGCCGTACGGCTGCGCGCTGCCGGTCTGGAGATCCCGCCGGAGTCGATCTGGACCTCCGCGCTGGCCACGGCCAAATTCCTGGACGGCCAGCGTCCCGGCGGCTCGGCGTACGTGGTGGGGGAGGCGGGCCTGACCACCGCCCTGCACGAGGTCGGCTACGTCCTGACCGACATCGCCCCCGACTACGTGGTCCTCGGCGAGACCCGCACCTACAGCTTCACCCAGATCACCCGGGCGATCCGGCTGATCGAGGGCGGCGCCCGGTTCATCGCGACCAACCCCGACCCGGTCGGGCCGTCGAACGAGGGGTCGCTGCCCGCCTGCGGCGCGGTCGCCGCGATGATCACCAAGGCGACCGGGGTGGAGCCCTACTTCGTGGGCAAGCCCAACCCGATGATGATGCGCAGCGCGCTGCGGGCCATCGACGGTCACAGCGAGAGCACCGCCATGATCGGTGACCGGATGGACACCGACATCGTCTCCGGCATGGAGGCCGGGCTGCACACGATCCTGGTGCTCAGCGGGGTCGTCAGCAGGGACCAGGTCGATCGCTACCCGTTCCGCCCCTCCATGGTGGTCGACTCGGTCGCCGACCTGATCGAGATGATCGACTAGGGCCCACCCGGCCGGGCGGCGGTGCCGAAAGCATCAAGGGTGGCCGAACCCGGTCGTTCCCCGTTCCCGGTTTCTCGCCAACCGGGACATTCCTGCCGTGGGCTGTCAGGTATGGGTGCCATGCTGTCGCCCATGACGAGTGTTTACCTGGAGATCGGCCCGAAGAAGGTCTTCGCCTGCTCGGTGGAGTGGCCGGGGTGGTGCCGGATCGGCCGGTCCGAGGAGGGGGCGCTCGAGGCGCTGACGGCGTACGCGCCGCGCTACCGGGTGGTCGCGGAGCGGGCCGGGCTGACCTTCGAGCCGGGGGACCCGGTGGTGGTGGAGCGGGCCAAGGGCGGCACCACCACGGACTTCGGGGCCATCGAGGCGATTCCCTCGCTCGACTCCGAGCCGGTGGACGAGACCGAGGCGGGCCGGACCGTCGCGCTGCTCGGGGCGGCCTGGGAGCTCTTCGGCGAGACCACCGCCACCTCGCCCGAGGAGTTGCGCAAGGGCCCGCGCGGCGGTGGCAGGGACCGCGACAAGATGGCCGCCCACGTCGTCGACGCCGAGCGCGCGTACGCCCGCAAGATCGGTGTCCGCCACGGGCCCATCCGCGAGCCCTCGGCCCTGGTGGCGATGCGCGCCGACCTCGTCGAGGTGCTGTCCCGGCCCTCCGACGGCCGTCCGCCGATTCCCGGCGGCTGGCCCGTCCGCTACGCCGCCCGCCGGATCGCCTGGCACGTCGTCGACCACCTGTGGGAGATGGAGGACCGCCGCTCCTGACGACCTCCCCGGCTCGTCCACGGCCGGGGCGGATTCCGCCGGACCATCGCATCGGCCGCGTTCATGGTGTGAAATAGCGCGATGTGACGGGTGTTGTGGAGAAGGGCCGGGTCCGCTCCCGCCTGCCGGAGGCGATCCCGGCGGTGGCGGCGATGCTGGTCGGGCTCTGGGGCATCACCACGCCCTCGTTCTGGCGCGACGAGTCGGTCAGCGCGCTGGCCGCCGCGATGCCCATCGGCGACCTGTGGCACCTGCTCGACAGCATCGACCGGGTGCACGCGCTCTACTATCTCCTGCTGCGGCCGGTCGCCGCGTTCTCGACCGGCGAGCTGGCCATGCGCCTGCCCTCGGTTGTCGCCACGGCCGCCGCCGCGTACGGCATCGCGGTCCTGGGCGGGAAACTCGCCGGCCGGGGGGCGGGCCTTCTCGCCGGACTGCTCTACGTCGCGCTGCCGATGGTGAGCCGGTACGCCCAGGAGGCGCGCAGCTACGCGATCGTGACGGCGGTGGCCGTCCTGGCCACCTGGGTGCTGGTCGAGGCGACGCGGCGATCGAGCCGCCGGTGGTATCTGGCCTACGGGGCCTGCCTGGTGCTGCTCGGCTGGTTCCACGTCTACGCCCTGCTCCTGGTCGTCGCGCACGTGGTGACGGTGTTGTGGTGGCGTCGCGCGTCATCGTCATCGTCATCGTCGTGGCCCCGGCCCGATGTCGCGCGGTTCGCCGGGGCGCTGGCCGTGGCCGTGGCCGGGATCGCCCCGCTCGCGCTGCTGGCGGCCGGTCAGCGCGAGACCCAGCTGTCGTGGCTGAAGCCGACGACGCTCACCGACGTCTCCTGGTTCGGGGAGCAGGTGGCGGGCAACGTGGGGGTGGCGCTGCTCCTGGTCGTCCTCATGTTCCTCGGGGTCTTCTCCGGCGGGCGGCTGACGGCGGTCGCACTGCCCTGGGCACTGCTGCCGTTCGTGTCCATGACGATCTCTCTCGTCTATCCCGTCTTCAACCCGAGGTACGTGCTCTTCGCCGTCCCCGCCATGGCGCTGCTGGCGGGAGCGGGCCTGAACGCCGTACGGCCCCGGGCACTGGGCTGGATCGGGCTGGTCCTCGTCGCGGCGCTGACCGTCCCGGCGCACCTGACGATCCGCGGGCCGGACACGCGTCCCGACAACCTGCGTGACATGGCGGCCACGCTGCTGGCCAGGCAGCGTCCCGGCGACGCCGTGCTCTACGTGCCGGAACGCAGGCGCCTGTTCGCCGCCGTGTACGAGGACGCGTACCGGAACCTGCGCGACCTCACCTACGCCCCCGGCCGGAGCACGCCGAGGACCGCCGCGCAGTTCACGGCCGCCCTGGAGGGGGTCGAGCGCGTCTGGCTGGTCACCGGCGGCAGGAAGCACAGGAGCAGGGACTTCGTGGAGGACGACGAGCGCTATCTGGCCCTCATGGCCGACCGCGATTTCACCCTGAAGTCCATCGACGACTTCGGGTATTCGTGGATCGGTCTCTACGTCCGCGAACGGCGCTGAGCCCCCCCGATCCCGGGGGTGTCCCGGGGGATCAGGCGATCAGAGCGGGCAGGCGGGTGACGGTGCCGGTGAGATAGGCGCCGAGCTCCGGGGGGACGAGGTTGATGGCGGAGATCTCGGCCGGGTCGAGCGGCAGCCGCACCACCTCGTACTCGCCACGGGCGGGATCGTCGAACTCCGGGCCGCAGCGCAGCGCGGGGTCCATGGAGACCAGGCGGCAGCCGTAGACGTGCTGGGTCTTGACCCCCTCGTCGCGCAGGCACTCCAGCGTGGTCAGCGGGGTGACGCCGGAGACGACGGCGCCCAGCTCCTCCATGACCTCGCGGTGCAGGGTGTGCTCCAGCGAGGCGTCCTCGGGCTCGACGTGGCCGCCGGGAATGGACCAGTAGAGCTCCTTGCCGGGGACCGTGCGCCGGAACACCACCAGCCGGTCGTCGTCGAGGAGGACGGCGCGGACGCTCGGTACGACAGACATGGTGCCATTGTGTCACCGCACCGGTGGCACGACCCGCATCCGGGCCGGGAGATCCGGGATTCCCGTACGGCGCGGGCGAGACCGGCCCACCGCGCGAAGAGCGGGAGGAAGACCCTAGTGGTGGTCCCTGCGCAGGCGCTTGAGGTCGGAGCGTTGCTTCTTGGCGGCGATCCGCCGCTCGACCGCGCCCCTGCTCGGCTTGGTCGGGCGCCGCTTCTTGGGCGGCGGGGCGATCGCCTCGCGCAGGATCTGGGCCAGGCGCATCTCGGCGGCCTCGCGGTTGCGCAGCTGGGAGCGGAACTCCGAGGCGGCGATGGTGATCACGCCGTTCACGAGGCGGGGGCCGAGGCGCTCGAGGGCGCGGGCCTTGAAGACGGGGCCCAGCGTCTCGGTGGCGGCCAGGTCGAAGCTGAGCTCGACCCGGCTGTCCGTGGTGTTGACCCCCTGGCCGCCGGGGCCTGAGGAGCGGGAGAACCGCCAGCCGAGCTCGGCCTCGGGGACCGAGACCGAACCGCTGATCTGGAGCGGACCGGGCATGACGGTGACTTCCTTCTCACGGGGGTGTGTGCTCCCAGGGTATCGAGGAGCCACAAGCGCGGATCAAATGGTTTTATGCCCACTTTGATACTGGTTGATGTTTTCGGGGTTGCCGTCGGAGCCACCCCGGCCTTGTGGCGCGGGGCTCCCTTCCGCCACAGTTGCTCGGGCGGCACATGTCCGCCCGGGGCGCGTGTTGTCAGACATTCGCGAAAACAGGGCATCCGAAAGCAGGAGGCGGGGGCGCATGGACACGATCGTCGGCGTTCACGGTATCGGCAAATACCGCTACTACCGCGACGCGGGTAACTCGGTCACCGGCGCCGCCGTCGCGATGCGCGACAAGTGGGACCGCTACCTGCACAAGGGCCTGACCGGCGGCAAGCCGCACGCCAAGGAGCGCTACGTCACCGAGATCGCCTACTACGCCCACCTGCTGGGCGAGAGCAAGGACGACTCCGTACGCGCGGTGCAGAGCATGGACGTCGGCGCACAGGAGGTCTTCGTCGCCTGGGCCAAGCAGCTCGACGCGGTGGGGGAGGGGCTGACCGGCGCCCTGCACCGGATGACCGGCTGGCTGCTGAACCGGCTGGAGGTCAACGCCGCCGACTTCGCCAGGTTCTTCTGCCCCGAGGTCGCCGCCTACATGGCCGCCGGGGGCGAGGCGCGCGCGAAGTCCCGGGCGGCCGTGGCCGAGGTGATCAGGCGGAACCGCCCCAAGGTGGTGATCGCGCACTCGCTGGGCAGCGTGGTGACGTACGAGACGCTCTGGGCCAACCCCGACCTGGAGGTCGACCTGCTGATCACCCTCGGCAGCCCGCTCGGCATGCGCAACGTGATCTTCGAGCGCCTGATGCCCGCCCCGGTCAACGGCTGGGGCGAGCGGCCGCGCAAGGTGAAGCGGTGGGTCAACATCGCCGACAAGGACGACATCGCGGCGATCCCGCCGGGGCTGAGGGCCTGCTTCACCGGGGTCGACCAGGAGGCCATGGTCAACCTCGACTGGCTCGACTTCCACACCGTGGAGAAATACCTGGGCTGCGGCGCCCTCAACTCCCACCTCAAGCCCTACCTGCGCTGACCCCGCCGGTCTCCCTCGCACCGCTTCCCTCGCACCGTCGCGGGCCGTCCGTCCCCGTTCGCCTTCCCCTGCGTGGTCGCGGGCCGTCCGTCCCCGTTCACCGTCCGGGGCCGTCCCGCCCGTTCCCGTTCACCGTCGAAGGCCGCCCCTTCCATTCCGCCTCCCGGTCGCCGTCACTTCCCGTGCCACGCGGTCACCGGCGGGAGGCCGGCCCTTCGCCACGATGTCGCCCGAACGTCGGCCGTTGTTCAATCACCGTGGGTAAGGCACTTGTCTGTGCAACGGCTGTTCATCTCACCTTGATTCGCAGGCCACGGCGGGGAAAGCTGGAACCGTTGCACTGATGACGTGGAGCAGAAGCCGTCACGCAGAGTGTTCCTTTCCGTCGCCGCCGCAGGTACGGGCGGCCTGTTGCTGACCGGGGCGGGGCTCGGCCCCTCCCGGACCCTCGCCCGCGACCCGTTCACCCTCGGCATCGCCTCCGGCGACCCGTCGAAGGACGGCGTCGTGCTGTGGACCAGGCTCGCCCTCGACCCGCTCGGCCTGAACGGCCGGGGCGGCATGCCGGTCAGGGACGTGGACGTCGAGTGGCAGCTCGCCACCGACGAGCGGTTCTCCAAGGTGGTCCGCAGGGGCACGGCGACCGCGCGCTGGAAGCAGGCGCACAGCGTCCACGTCGAGGTCGACGGCCTGGAACCCGGCCGGGAGTATTTCTACCGCTTCCGCACCGAGGGCCATCTGTCGCCGACCGGCCGCACCCGTACGGCCCCGTCCGCCGGGTCCGCCGCGTCCTCGTCGTCCCCGCTGACCTTCGCCATCGCCGCCTGCGCGCACTACGAGCACGGCTTCTACACGGCCTACCGGAGGCTGGCCGAGCAGGAGCCCGAGCTGGTCGTGCACCTGGGCGACTACATGTACGAGTACGGCCCCCAGGGGTACACGGCGCTGGGCGGGAGCGTCAGGCAGCACACCTGGGGCAAGTGCGCCACGCTGGCCGACTACCGGATGCGCCACGCGCAGTACAAGAGCGACACCGACCTGCAGGCGGCGCACGCGGTCGCGCCGTGGCTGGTGGCCTTCGACGACCACGAGATCGAGAACAACTGGGCGGGGGACGTCTCCAGCTCCGGCGCCCCGGCCTTCGCCCGGCGCAGGGCCAACGCCTTCCAGGCGTACTACGAGAACATGCCGCTGCGCAGGACGAGCGTGCCCGGAGGGGCGTCGATGCGGGTCCACCGCCGGGTGGACTGGGGGCCGCTGGCCCGTTTCCACCTGCTCGACACCCGGCAGTTCCGCGACGACCAGGCGTGCGAGGACGGGCTCAGGTCCGGCTGCGACGACCGGCTCGCGACCGGCCGTACCCTGCTCGGCGAGGACCAGCGGCGCTGGCTGCTGGACGGCCTCGCGAGCTCGGGCGCCCGCTGGAACCTGGTCGGCCAGCAGATCCTGATGGCCCAGCGCGACTCCAAGGTCGGGCCGGGAACCGAGGTCAACATGGACTCCTGGGACGGCTACGCCGCCGAGCGCACCCGCCTGCTGACCGGTTTCCGCGACTCGGGCGCGTCCAACCCGGTCGTGCTGACCGGCGACGCGCACATGCACCACGCGGCGGACCTCAGGCTCGACTTCGACGACCCCGACTCGCCCCGCGTGGCGGTGGAGCTCGTCACCTCCTCGATCGCCAGCGACGGCGACGGCTACCGGGACGAGGGCAGGATCGCCGAGACGGTCGCGGAGAACCCGCACATCTCCTACCTGGACCAGCGGCGCGGCTACATCGTCTGCCGGCTCACCCCGGAGGCGTTGCAGGCGGACTTCCGCACGCTCGACTACATCAGCAGGCGCGGCGCCCCCGCGAAGACCGGCGCGCGGTTCACCGTGCCGTCAGGACAGGCGGCACTGACCTGAAACGTGAGAGGAATTCTGGAAAATTTATTGGATGATGCCGCTTATGAGTCCCCTCACCATGAGGCTCACCGCCACGGCTCTCGCCGCGGCGCTGGGCGGCACCCTCCTCTTCCCGACCCCCGCGACGGCCGCCGGATCCGCCTTACCCGCCGCACCCGCGGTCTCGTCCGCCGCCGCGGCGCCCTCCGACTTCGGGTACGTGATCACCTTCCCCAAACACGTCCGCCGGGGCGGATCCCTCGTCTACTCCGTCAAGGTCCGCAACAGGAAGGCCAAGGGCCAGCACTATGTGGCGCTCATCGGGGACTTCTCGAAACGCTTCCGCAAGATCAGGGTGATCTCCAAGCCGCGCAGCGTCAAATGCTCCGTCAAGGGCCGTGACCTGTCGTGCTGGATCACCTCCCTCGACAGGGGTGACTCGACGACCGTGCGGATCCGCGCCTGGGCCGGCTCGCGCCGGGGCACCGCCACCGCCGCGTTCGGCGTGATCGCCACGTCCGACGCGGACGCCGACATCCGCAAGCTCCGCAAGGAGATCGGCCGCAAGATCAAGGCCAGCACGCGCATCCGCTGAGCCCTGTCCCGCCCCCTGTCCCGTCCCGCCTCCGGTCCCGGGTGCCGGGGATCAGATCCCGGCCCGGTTCCGGGGGCGCGGAGAGACACCGTTCGGCTTCGAGGCCGGGCTCGCCTGCAGGAGATCCTCGATCACGAGGGTGGCGGCGCCCAGCGCGACCGAGTCGACGCCGAGGCGCCCCAGGCCGATGGAGACCGTCTTGTACGGCTGCGCCAGGCAGTTGTCCGCGGCGACCTTCCTGATCCTCGTCAGCAGGTGCTCGCCGAGCAGCACGCCTGCCCAGCCGCCGATGATGATCCGCTCGGGGTTGAACAGGTTGATCAGATTGGCCAGCCCGACGCCCAGGTAGGTGACGGTCTCGTCGATGACCGGGGAGCCCGAGGCGACCAGCGCGGCCAGCGCGGCCTGCTCGTCGACGGTCTCCGTCCAGACCCCGGCCCGCTCCAGGATGCCCCTGGCGCCCACGTACGCCTCCAGGCAGCCCCGTCCGCCGCAGCGGCACCTGTGCCCGCCGACCATGATCTTCGTGTGGCCCCACTCGCCTGCGCTGCTGTTGGCCCCCAGGTAGGTGGCTCCGTCGGTGATGATGCTCGCCCCGACTCCCGAGCCGATCAGCACCACCACGGCGTGCCTGGCCATGCGCCCGACGCCGAACCACAGCTCGGCCTGCCCCATCGACTTGGCGCCGTTGTCCACGAAGAGCGGCAGGCCGGTGCCCGCCCGCAGCAGCCTGCCGAGCGGGACCGCGTCCCACCCGAAGGTCGGGGCGTGGATCAGGGCGTCGGACCCCATCTCGACGACCCCGGGAACGCCCACCCCCACGCCGAGCACCCGCTCCTCGGGCACGCCGCTCTCGCCGAGGACCGCGTCGATGCCCGCGAGGATGTGGCGGACGACCAGGTCGACGTCGTGCCCGGCGGGGCGCAGCGCGTACTCGGCTCTGGCCTGCCGGTTCATGTCCAGGTCGAAGAGTTCGACGCGCACGTGCGTCTCGCCGACGTCGACGCCGACGGCGTAGCCGTGGGTGGTGTTGACCCGCAGCAGCACGCGGGGCCTGCCCCCGTCGGAGTCCGCCAGACCGGCCTCGACGATGATCCCGCTCGCGAGCAGGTCTCCCGTCACGTTGCTCACGGTGGCGGGGCTGAGCCCGATGGTCTCGCTGAGCTCCTGGCGGCTGGCGGGCCCCTCGAAGTAGAGGGCGCGCAACACGATCGCCCGATTACCCCGGCGCAGATCGCGGACGGTCCTCTGCTGTGCGTCGAACATGCTCATCATCTTAGGTAGCGACGTGAAATAAGCGGCTCACAATCTCCTTCCACCACCGGCGGAAGAAGATTGTGAGCCGCGAATTAAAAAGGCGAATCAGTGGAAACGGGCTTCTACCGCTGGGAGGACGGGCTCGCGAAGGTGTAGCCGAAGAGGGTGTCCTTGGGAGCGCTGGACAGGGTCCTCGCCGTCGACGGGCGGATGCCCGGGTAGGAGCCCTTCCGCACGGTCCCGCGCAGCAGGGTGAGCCTGCCGCTTCCCGGGGCGGCGACGACCAGGCCGCGGCCCGCGACCGTGGCCAGGGCCCCGCCGAAGTCGCCGCCCTCACCGGTGACCAGCAGGTTGTGATTCTTGGTGAGACCGCCGGAGCGGGTTCCGGCGAGCACCTGGACGGCGTTCTCGCCCGGCACCCCGATCGCCAGCTCGTCGTCGCCGTCGCCGTTGAGGTCCCCGGCCGCCAGGGCGGCGCCGAAGCGGTCGAAGTAGCGCGGCTCCCCCTTCAGGGAGCGCTGCGACCAGGCCTCGGAGACCGCCGTGCGCAGCCCCGAGCGGGAGCCGTAGACGACGTGCACGGTGCCGTCGCCGTAGTCCATCGCCCGCTGGTTATCGCTGAGCCCCTCGCCCGGCACGCCGATCGCCAGGTCGTCGCGGCCGTCGGCGTTGAAGTCACCGGTGGCCAGGGAGGTGCCGAAGAAGTCCCAGACCTCGGCGAGGCCGCTGATCCAGGGGCTGTCCTGGGTGAGCATGGTCGCCCCGCGGCGCCGGGCGTCGAGGACGGTGACCGAGCCCTGGCCGTTCTTCAGCACCGTGTCCGCGGGCGCGCCCACGGCGATCTCGGCCCGGCCGTTCCCGTCGAAGTCCCCGGTGGCGAGCACCGCGCCGAACTGGTCGGTCTTCCGCTCGCGCTGCCCCACCCAGCCGGTCTCCTGCGTGATCATGTACGGCCTGCGTCCCTTGAGCCCGTACACCCCGACCGCGCCGCCGCCCAGCCCGGGGGCGCCGATCACCAGCTCGTCGTCGCCGTCGCCGTCCAGGTCCCCCGCCGCGAGCGCGGCCCCGAACCGGCCGGGCGCGCGTTTGCGGCCCAGGTCCCCGGAGTCGAGCACCTTGCCGGGCCGCAGGCCGCCGGGCGAGCCGCGGAAGAGCTGCACGACGCCGTCGCCGTCCTCGCCGGGCCGGGAGCGGTCCTCCTCGGAGACGCCCACGGCCAGGTCGGCGCAGCGGTCGCCGTCGAAGTCGCCGGTCGCCAGCGCCGAGCCGAACGAGTCCCCGGTCTCGCTCTCGCCGGGCACCCCCGGCCCGTCCTGGGTCAGTTTCTCCGCGGTGCGCATGCCGTACAGGACGGTGACCGATCCCGCGCGGGCGTGGTCGCCGGTGCGGGTGTAGGGCGCGGCGACCGCGAGATCGGCCCGCCCGTCGCCGTCGAAGTCGGAGGGTACGCCGGAGCAGGCGGCGGCCGACACCGTATCTCCGGAGACGGCCGAGACCGGCGAGGCGGGGACCAGCAGGGAGGCGAGGACTGCGGAGACGAGGAGCGCGGCTCTCATACATGTGATGGTTTCCGGTGATTCGGACACGCGGCCCACCGGGACATGAAATTCATGTGGCCGGTACGCGTAAAGAACATGCCAGGATTGGCGGCATGGAAATCGACCTGGCCGACCTGGGATTCTGGCGGCGGCCGCTCAAGGAGCGGCATGAGGCGTTCGCGCGGCTTCGGGATCTCGACAAGCCGGTGTTCTTCGAGGAGAAGCGGGTGCCCCTGCTCCGCTCGGGCAAGGGTTTCTACGCGCTGGTCCGGCACGCCGACGTGGTGGAGGCCAGCCGCAACGCCAAGGTGTTCTCCAGCGAGCCCGGCGTGACCAGCCCGGAGCCGCCCGGCTGGGTCAAGCACGTGTTCGGCGAGTCCATGGTCAACATGGACGACCCCCGGCACGCCCGGCTCCGCCGCATCGTCTCCCGCGCGTTCAGCCCGAAGATGCTGGGCAACCTGCAGGGCGACATCGACGCCGCGTGCGCGCGGATCGTCGACGACGTGAAGGCCTCCGGCCCCGGCGACTTCGTCGGCCAGGTGGCCGCCAAGCTGCCCATCCACGTCATCTGCGACATGATGGGCGTCCCCGACGACGTGCGGGCCAGGGTCCACCAGCACGTCGACGTCTCCACCGCCTACTCCGGCGTGCGGCCCAGCCTGGCGCACACCGTCAGGATGGCCGCCCAGAACACGCTCGCGCTGCTCGCCCTGCAGCGCCTGGTGATCAACCTGGGCAAGGAGCGCGCGCAGACGCCGCGGGGCGACCTCGTCTCGGCGCTTGTCACCGCCAACGTCGACGGCGAGAGGCTGACCGACCGCGAGCTGGGATCGTTCTTCACGCTGCTGCTCGTGGCGGGCAACGAGACGGCCCGCAACACCATGGCGCACGGCATCAAGCTGCTGACCGACAACCCCGAGCAGCGGCGCCTGCTGGCCGGCGACTTCGACGCGCACATCGGCGGCGCGATCGAGGAGATGGTCCGCTACGTCTCGCCCATCATGCAGTTCCGCCGCACCGTCACCGAAGACTACGATCTGCGCGGCCTGCGGCTGAAGGCGGGCGACAAGGTCGTGCTCTTCTACGGTTCGGCCAACCGCGACGAGACGGTCTTCCCCGACGCCGACCGGTTCGACATCACCCGCGACACCAAGCCCCACGTGGGCTTCGGCGGTCCCGGGCCGCACTTCTGCCTGGGCGCCAACCTCGCCAGGCAGGAGATCAAGGCGATGTTCCGCGCGCTGTTCACCCGGCTGCCGGAGATCCGCTCGGTCGGCGAGCCGGAGCTGCTGGTGTCCAACTTCGACAACAGCGTCCGCAGCCAGGCGTTCACCTTCTGACGGCGTCGCTCACTTTCCCGGCTGGGGGACCGTCACCGGGCAGCCCAGCTTCGGCTCCGCCCGGATAAGGACGTTCTCCCGGATGGTGAGGAAGGTGAGCAGCGCCGCGACGCCCAGCATCGCCGCGCTGACCAGCATCGTCGTGTGAAACCCGGTGGTGAAGATCTCGGGGGAGTCGAAGGCGTCGCCGGTCAGCCCGGCCAGCGGGGGGATCGCGGCCACCGCGAGCAGCCCGCCGGTCCTGGCGACGGCGTTGTTGACGCCGCTGGCCACCCCCGCGTGGCGCTCTGCGGCGGTGGCCAGCACCGTCGCGGTGAGCGGCGCGACGGCCGCCGACAGGCCCAGCCCGAACAGGGTCGACGGGAGCAGCACGTCCACCACGTACGACGAGCCGGGGCCGATCCGCGACATCAGCAGCAGGGCCCCGGCGCAGACCAGGATGCCGGCCGTCATCGGCAGCCGGGGCCCGAAGCGCTTGGCCAGCTCGCCCGCGCGCGACGACAGCAGCAGCATCAGGATCGTCACCGGGATCATCGCGGTCCCGGCCACCCTCGGGGAGAAGCCCGCCGACACCTGCAGCTGGACGACCAGGAGGAAGAACACCACGCCCATCGCGGCGTACATGATGAAGGTGACGACGTTGACCGCGGTGAACACTCTGGACGCGAAGACGTCGACCGGTACGAGCGCCTCGGGCGAGCGCCTGATCTCCAGCCGGACGAAGGCCGCGCCCAGCAGCACGCCCACCGCGATCGGGACGATCTCCAGGTCGATCAGGCCGTAGGTGATCCCGGCCAGCGCCAGCGCCGCCAGCACCGCGCCGAGGACGTCGAACCGGCCGGTGGCCCCGGGGTTCCTGCTCTCCGGGACGTGCCGTACGGCGACCACCACGACGAGCGCCGCCAGCGGCAGGTTGATCAGGAAGACCCAGCGCCATCCGGCCGTCTCCACCAGCCACCCGCCGAGCAGCGGGCCGACGGCCGCGGCCACTCCGCCCAGGCCCGACCACGCCCCGATCGCCCTGGGCCGGTCCTCGCGGTCGAAGGACGCCTGGATGATGGCCAGGGACCCCGGGGTGAGCAGCGCCCCGCCGACGCCCTGCAGGGCGCGGGCCGCGATCAGTGTCTCCACGTTGGGCGCCAGGCCGCACAGGGCCGACGCGACGGCGAACCAGACGACGCCGACCAGGAAGATCCTGCGCCTGCCGTACCGGTCGCCGAGCGAGCCGCCCAGCAGGATCAGGCCCGCCAGGGTGAGGGCGTACGCGTTGACCGTCCACTGCAGGCCGGCCATGTCGGCGCCGAGGTCGTCGGCGAGGGCCGGCAGGGCCACGTTGACGACCGTGCCGTCCAGCAGGGCCATGCCGGAGCCGAGCACGGTGGTGAGAAGGACCCAGCGACCCTTCGAGGAGGTGAAGCGGATGTGGCCGTTTTCCATGCCGCTCATCATCGCCGACCCCACATGCTGCTTTGACCGGCGCGGGGGCTTTCGGAGGTGTTTTCGGGAGTGGCCGGGGAAGGGGCGTGCGCCTCTGGTAGGACGGTCCTTTCACAGTCGAGCCTTACGGGGAGCCTCCGATGGACTACACCGAGTTCAACGACGACGTCGACGGTCTCTACCGCGGAGACTACGCGGGCCTGCCCATCGTGAGCCTGCGCCCCCCGGGCGCCCCCCATCCCCCGGCCGGTGAGGCGGCGTGGCGTGTCTCTGTCCGCGTCTACGACGCCAAGGAGACCTTCGAGGAACACTTCGCGCGCTTCACCGAGACCGTCGACACCACCGGGGTCAGGGCGCTCATCGTCGGAGGCTGGGGCGAGGCCTTCGAGAAGGACGCGTCGGGTCCCGTCCGGCTGCTGGCGGAGAACGCGGAGCGTTTTCCCGCCCTGCGCTCGCTCTTCTTCGCCGCGATGCCGCAGGAGGAGTGCGAGATCTCCTGGATCCAGCAGAGCGACGTCACGCCGCTGCTGGAGTCCTTCCCGCTGCTGGAGCGGCTGGAGGTCCGGGGCGGGACGGGCCTGGAGCTGCGGCCGGTCGGGCACGAGCACCTCAGGGTGCTGCGCTTCGAGGCGGGCGGGCTGCCCGCCTCCGTGGTCAGGTCGGTCGGCATGAGCGAGCTCCCCGCCCTCGAATACCTGGAGGCCTGGCTCGGCACGAGCGAGTACGGCGGCGAGACCACCGCGGCCGACCTGGAGAACATCCTGTCCGGTGAGCGGCTGCCCGCCCTCAAACACCTGGGGCTGCAGAACAGCGAGATCCAGGACGAGGTCGCCGGTCTCGTCGCCTCCGCCCCCGTGGTGGCCCGGCTGGAGTCGCTGGCCCAGTCGATGGGCGTGCTCACCGACGAGGGCGCCGAGGCCCTGCTGTCGGGGCGGCCCCTGACCCACCTCGAACGCCTGGACCTGCACCACCACTACCTGACCGACGCCATGGTCGAGCGCCTCACCGCGGCGTTCTCCGGCTCCGGTGTCCAGCTCGACGTGTCCGACCAGAAGGAGCCCGACGGCGACCGGCGCTACGTCGCGGTCGCCGAGTGACCGCGATCGCCGTCGTCGGCACGCCGGGCGACCGGCGGGTGACCATGTTCGCCGACGCCTGCGCCCGCCGGGGACTCAAGGAGCCCCCGGTCGTGCCCTGGACGTCCGTGCTGCGCGGCGAGGAGATCGGGATCGGGCCGGAGACGCTCGTACGGATCGACTCGCCGGGGGAGGACGCCGAGGCGGACGCGCTGCTGCGCGGCCCCGGCGCGCCGTCCAGGGTCGGCGGCGGCGCCCGCTGGCACGCCGGGTTCGTCGCCGGGGCCGCCCGGGTCCGCCGGGCCGTGGCCGCGGCGCCGGGAGCCGTGCTGCTCGCCGACGTCGAGGACGTCGCGGTGATGTTCGACAAGCGGCGCTGCCACGCCAGGCTGTCGGCGGCCGGGGTGCCGGTGCCACCGGCCCTCGCCGGGCCGGTCGGCGGCTACGCCGAGCTGCGCGAGCGGATGGGCGAGGCCCGCTGGGGCCGGGTGTTCGTCAAACCGGCCCATGGCTCGTCGGCCTCCGGGATCATCGCCCTGCACGCGTCGGGCCGCCGGGTCCGGGCGGTGACCTCGGCGGAGCTGACCTCCGGTGAGCTGCACAACTCCCTGCGGATCAGGTGTTACGAGGACGAGCCCGACGTGGCGCTGATCGTCGGCCTGCTGGCCCCCGACGGCCTCCACGTCGAGCGCTGGTTTCCCAAGGCGAGCCTCGGCGGGCGGGCGATCGACCTGAGGGTGGTCGTCGTGGACGGCACGCCCACCCACGCGGTCGTCCGCGCGGGCCGGGGCCCCGTGACCAACCTTCACCTCGGCGGCGTGCGGGGTGATCTGGGCGCCGTCACGGCAGCCCTCGGCCCCCGGGGGTGGGCGCGGGCCCTGGAGATCTGCGCGCGGGCGGCGGCCTGCTTCCCCGGGAGCCTGGCCGTCGGGGTGGACCTGATGATCGGGGTCGACTGGCGGGAGTTCGCGGTGGCCGAGGTCAACGCGTTCGGAGACCTGCTTCCCCGGCTGGAGGGCCTGCCGGGCGGCGGGGCCGAGGGTCTCGGCACCTACGACGCCCAGGTCCGGGCGATCCTCGCCCGGTACGCCCCGGCGAGCCCCGGCATGTCCCGGTGAGATCCGGTACGCCCTGGCGAGAGCAGGTGCGCCCCGGCCGGACACCGGTGCGCCCCGGCCGGGCCCTCGGGGCGTCGCCGGGGCGCGTGAGCGGAGGTCAGGCGCGTCCGCGCCCGGTGACCCTGCGGGTCCACCGCACGGCGCGCCGCACCACGGGACCGGCCAGGCTGATCTCCGAGGTGGCCTTCTTCAGGACCTGGGTCGCCGCCCGCGACTCCGCCACCGCCTTTTTCAGCTCCGCCGTGGTGCGCTGGAGCTCGCCGCTGAGCTTCTTCAGCGTGGCGGCGTCGCCCGCGGGGGACGCGGGTTTCTTGATCTGGTTGACCCGGACGAGCTCCCAGCCGTCGAACGCGTCCGTGGTGTGCCACAGGTCCTCCCTGGACTCCAGCCACCGCAGCAGGCGCTCCCGGACCGGGCGCGCGTCCCCCCAGGTCGCGTAGAGCTTCTGCGTGCTGACGCATATCGGCGCGAGGCCCAGGTTCGCCACCGCCTCCCAGACGGCCATCGCCACCCCGGGGGTGTGCACGCTCCGGTAGTCGTCGAAGACGACGATCCCGTCAGGGCGCAGGACCTTCTTGGCCGACAGGACGTCCTGCCGCACGTGGACGTACAGGTGCGAGGCGTCCACATGGACGAACCTGCACGATTCAGCGGCGACGTGGTCGAGGACGATCGAGGTCGGGCCGTGCACGATCCGCGGGAGCGTGTCGTGGAAGGTCAGGTAGTTCTCCTCGAACCTGTCCCGGGTGAGCGCGGAGTAGGACCGGCTCGTCTCGGCGTCGTTGGCCGCCTCGGGCGCCTCGGACTCGAACAGGTCGCAGACCGTGAACGCCTCGCCGGGGCGCGCGTGAGCCCCGATCATGACCGCGCTCTTGCCGAGGTACGTTCCCAGCTCCAGCAGGTCGCCGGGGGAGTTCTCCGTGGCCTGCCCGGACAGGATCCACTCGAAGAGCCGCTGGTCGGTGCCCCAGAACCAGCCGGGGATCCGGTCGAGTGACTGCGGGGTGATCTCTACCTTCACAGCTGACATGGGCGGACCGTAACAGCCGGAAACGGCGATCCGGCGGATGTTGGCCCGATGGTCGCCCACGGTGTGCCTGCGCGTCACGTGGCCGTCAGCCGCCGCTCACCCTGAAGGTCGCGCGCCAGGTGAGCGGCCGGTCCCGGAGGGCTCAGATCCCTTCGGGGGAGCCGGGGACGCTCCGGGAACCGAGGCCGCGGAGCACGAAACCCGAGACGATCACCTCGGCCTCCTCGGGTGTCATCGCGCCGCTGAGCAGCGGCACCCGTTCGGCGCCGATGACGGCGAGGATCATCCGGGCGGCGGCGGCGACGTCGGGGGCCTGGAAGTCGCCCGACGACACGCCGCTGTCGATGATGCCCGTCAGGATGCGCTGCATCGGCTCGACGTGGTCGGCCAGGCGCTGGTAGGCGTCGGGGCCCAGCGCCGCCGACAGGTCGGCGGGGCCGGGGTGGGGGTGGGCGAGCAGCCCGTCGAGCTGGAGCCTGACGAAGACCCGTAGCCGTTCGGCGGGCGAGGCCCGGTCGGGCAGCTCCCGCTCGTAGCTGTCGATGAAGTAGTGCGTCACCCGCTCGGTGAAGGCGAGCAGCAGCGCGGCCTTGTCCGGGAAGTAGTTGTACAGGACGGTGCGGGTGATCTCGGCTTCGCTCGCCACGTCGGTCATGGAGATGGCGTCGATGCCCTGGTCCCGAGAGAGACGCGAGACCGCCCGCAGGATGCGATCCTGGGTCTGGGCACGGTGCTCGCCGATGGTAGCGGCCGAAATCCGGGGCATGGCCCCATGGTCGCACAGCACCGGCACCTCGTCAGGCGGCCTGCGGCGGGGTCAGCGATGAAGACGGGCCGTGAGCATCGCGGTGCGCATGTCCTCGGCGCTGGGGGCCGGGGGGAGCGGGGGAGCGATCGGGTCGGCGCGGCCGGTGCGGCACGCGTCGAGGATCAGGCCGATCAGCCGCCGCCACGCCTCCGGGGCGGCGCAGCGCGTGGAGCCGAGCACCCCGGCGTTGGCCATCATGATCAGCATCAGGTCCTGGCCGGTGAAGTCGGCGCGCAGCGTCCCGGAGCGACGGGCCCGCTCGATCACCCGGTCGACCGCGGCCAGCGCCCGCGCCCTCGGCCCCTCCAGTGCCTCCCCGGGGAAGCAGGAGGTGAGGCCTTCGGTCACCCCCTGGTCGGCGGCCTGCATCCCGCAGACGTGCTCGACCAGTCCGGCGAACGCCTCCCACGGGTCGTCGGCGCGTTCCGCCGCCTCGGCGGCCTCGACGAACTCGGCCATGCGGTCGGCCAGGATCGCCTCGATGAGCGCCTCGCGGTCGGGGAAGCGCCGGTAGAGGGTGGCGATGTTCACCTCGGCCCGGCGGGCGATCTCCTCCAGGGGCACGTCGAGCCCGCCCTCACGGAACGCGACCCGCGCCGCCGCCATGATCCGTTCCCGGTTGATCTCGGCGTCCTTGCGCAATCCCCGCCCTTTGCACGCGTTCATGAGCCGATTCTACAAAGTGAAGGCCATCCTGCGGTTATGCTACGGTGGCTCGAAGCGAAGGACTGCCTTCACTTATTCTCTCGGAGCGCACCATGAACATCGTCCTTTGGGTCGTGCAGGGCCTGCTCGCCCTGGCCTTCCTTTTCGCCGGCTTCACCAAGGCCACCAAGTCTCGCGAGGACCTGTCGGGCCAGATGCCGTGGGTGGAGGACTTCTCGGACGGACAGGTCAAGATCATCGGGATCCTCGAGGTGCTGGCCGGGGTGGGTCTCATCCTGCCCGCCGTCACCGGCATCCTGCCCATCCTGACCCCGATCGCCGCCGCGGCCCTGGTGATCACGATGATCGGCGCCCTCGTCGTGCACCTCCGGCGCAAGGAGTACCCCGGGATCGTGGTCAACGTGGTGCTTCTCGTGCTGGCCGCCTTCGTGGCCTGGGGCCGTTTCGGGCCCTACGCCTTCTGAGGGACGGGCTCCAAAGGCCCGGCTCGAAGCTTCCCGGCCTGGGAGCCGTGCCTTCCGGAGGCTCTGGGCGTTCAAGGTCACCGGACGCGGAAACGCTCCGGTACGGGATCCCGTACCGGAGCGTTTCCGCGTCCTGGAGGTGTTCCCGAAGGTGCCGGACGAGAGCGGGGTCAGGCGGCGGGCCGTGACGTGGATCGCTCGATGTCGTAGTTCCTCGCGGGGTGCCGTGTCGGTCGAACGGTTCCGGCGCCAGGGCTGTCCTGCCGGGGTGCCGTCAGGCGAGGTCACCGCAGTTCTCCTGTCCTGTGGAAGGGATGTCATGCGTCATCGCTCTCGACGCCTGGGGTATTCGCTCGTGGCTATGGCCTTGGCCTTGGTGGTAAGCGTCCCCGCGTCGGTGTCCGCCTCTGCCGCCCCGCCGGATCGTCCGCAACACCCCCCACGCCCGTGGGTCAAGCTCTGTCTCAAGCTCAAGCTGATGCCGCAGCATCGGCGGATCCGCTGCCACTTCCCGCCCGCACCCCGCCTCGCCTCGCCGGCCCGGCTCGCGGCGGGGAATCGCCAGGCACCGGCGATCAGTGAACTGTCGGTACCGACGAACCCGGCGTCTCCCATCGAGATCACAGCCGGGCCGGACGGCGCGCTGTGGTTCACCGAGAACTACGGCAACAAGATCGGGCGCCTCGCCACCACGGGCACCTTCATCGAATACTCCCTGCCCACCAGCGGCTCCGAGCCGGGGCACATCACCGTCGGCCCGGACGGCGCGCTGTGGTTCACCGAGGCGGTGGGCAACAAGATCGGACGGATCACCACCAGCGGGACGATCACCGAATACTCCCTGCCCACCGCGAACGCCTATCCGTGGGGCATCACCGTCGGCCCGGACGACAACCTGTGGTTCGTCGAGCAGAGCGCCAACAACGTCGCCAGCGTCACCACCTCCGGAACGATCAACGAGTACCCGCTGCCGACCAACGTCTCCGGTCCGTTCGACATCACGCTCGGACCCGACAACGACCTCTGGCTCACCGAGAACTACGTCGACAACATCGCCCTCGTGGCGATCTGACCGCACCGGTCGGCGGCCGCCCGCGAGGGTTCGCCGCGGCGTCCGATCCGCGGTCGGTGGATGTCGACCTCGGTCCCCGTTCCCGAACGAACCGGGCTCCCGGGCGGTCCGCCTTCTCGCCGACACCGCCCGGGAGAATCTCGTCATCGGCACGATGTGGAATGACCTTCCCGCCGAGCCGCCCCAACGCTCACGGAGGCCGAGGCCTGCCGGCGACGATCAACACCCCACATCCGCGACCGCCCCGGTCCGAACCTCGGACCGGGGCGGCGCCGTCCGGAAAGCCGTTCCACCAGCCCCCGTGCGGGCTGACCACGACAGGTACCGGGCGGGAAACGACGACATCAGGCGCGCGAAGGCACCGCGAACCCGGACCGGGCCACCCTGCCGAGCTCGCCCAGGACCTCGGTGTTGAGCAGGTAGGCGAGCCGGGTCTCGCGGATCAGCCGCCCCTTCTCGGCCTCGTTCAGGGGAAGCGCGTCCAGCCGGGCCCGGTACTCGTTCTTGAAGCGGGGCAGGCTGCCGAGCCCGTCGAAGAGGTAGAAGTCGACGCCGCCGCCCGGCTGGTAGCCGTAGATCTTCTGCAGCTCCATCCGGATGAACTGCCCGCCGGACAGGTCCCCCATGTAGCGGGTGTAGTGGTGGGCGATATAGCCGCCCGGCCAGGTGGCCACCTGGTTGATACGGGCCACCAGGGTCAGGGTCGGCCTGGAGGGCTCGATCCTGGACCTCCAGCCGGACCCGTAGATCGTCTCCAGATCGCGGACCAGCGCCTCCTCCCGGTAGAGCTCGGGAATGACGAACGGCGCCGCGACGGGATCCGCGGCCAGCGAGCGGGAGGCGCTCTCCAGGGCCACGTAGGCGAAATAGTGCTGGGCGACCATCTCGCCGTAGGCCTCGGCGCTGAGGCTGCCGGCCATCAGCGCCTTGAGGTAGCTCTCGTCCTCGGCGGACTCGTGGTCACCCCAGGTGGCGTTCCTGAGGACTTCGGAGAAGGGCGATTCGCTCATGATCACTCCGCGGCGAGGAAATCTTTTATGACGCAGTGTCACAAAAACCACGCCGCCTCGTCAAGCTGATGACGACACCCTGTCATTAAATCGCCTCCGTGTTGATCCCGGAAGCCAGGCGAGCGCGAGAACCGCCGCGAACACCGGCAACCAGGCCAGCCGGTGCGGCAACCAGACCGGCTCGTCGGGCGCGGCCAGCAGGCCGGGCACGTCGCCGAAGCGCAGGGCGGCGATGGCGAGCACGGCCACCGCGCTCTGGTGCCACAGGAAGAGCGTCATCGCCGACAGGTTGGCCGACGCGACCACCGCCCACAGCCGGGGACGCCGCATCAGCCGGGCCAGTGGCGCGCGTACGAGCAGCGCCAGCCCCACCTGGGCGAGCCCGAAGCAGACCACCGCCAGGCTGGGCGGGCTGAGGTTGGAGACCGCGGCCCCGGTCACGCCCACCATGCTCGCCGGATACCCGAACCCGCCGACCAGCAGCGCCGCCCCGGCCACCCCGCCGGCCAGCAGCGCCGCCGCCGTCCGGCGCGAGTCGAGCAGCCCGCGCGCCCAGGCGATCCCCAGCGCGTACGGGACCAGCCACCCGGCCGCCAGGTTCGCCCACCCCGTCCAGGCGGGGGCGCCGAGCCCGAACCTGGCCAGGTCCACCCCGAGCACGACCGTGAACGCCACGGCGGCCGTGACGATCGGGTGCGCGCGCAGGAGGAGGGGGGCGGCCGCGGTCAGCGCGGCGAAAACGGCCAGGAACCACAGCGGCCCGATCGCCGGGAGCACCATCGCCCTGATCGTTCCCACCGGGGTCCCGCGCAGCGCCATCCCCGCCGCGATCCCCGCCCAGACCAGGACCAGCGGGACCACCGGTCCCAGCAGTCTCCCCATCCTGGCCCGCACCCAGGCCCCCGCCGGGTACGCGCCGCCCCCGGCCTCCCGGCGCGGACCGCGTGCCGCCACGGGGTCCGTAGCGCGCGATGGGATGGGGGAAGCGGTGGAGCCCGGCTCACGGGTCCCCGGCTCGCGGACCTCCGAGCGGAGGGGCGCGCGGACCTCCGAGGCGCGGGCCGCCGCCGAGCGGAGGCCGCGCGCCGCCGCGTAGCCGCCGACGAGGAAGAACACCGCCAGCGTCTGGAACACCCATGACAGCGGCGTGAACTCCGGCAGGTGGGCGAGCGGGCTGGACAGGTGAACCGCCCCCGCCGCGCCCAGGTCCCACGCCGTCACCAGCCAGTG
Organism: Streptosporangium sp. G11; assembly: GCF_051192615.1. NCBI lineage: Bacteria > Bacillati > Actinomycetota > Actinomycetes > Streptosporangiales > Streptosporangiaceae > Streptosporangium > Streptosporangium sp. G11. The sequence continues at coordinate 78,771 of NZ_JBPJUQ010000006.1, read as the reverse complement.
CCCCAGCACCACACCCACGATCGCCAGCGCCCGCAGCGCGTCCACCCCGCGATCCCTGCTCCCGGGAGTGGCCGCCTCGATCCCGGCCGCGAGGCTAGCCACGGGACACCTCGCCGCCCCGGCCGAGCGCGATCAGGGTCAGGTTGCGCAGGGACTCGCCGCCCGGTCGGAGATACTCGCTGTGCCCGGCGGAACCGGTACCGAACAGGCGGGCGCCGAAGGCCGGGGCGGCGGGATCGGGGCCGAAGCCGAGCGGGCCGATCCTGAGCTTGGGCACCTTGCGCATCCAGTCGCGGGCGCCGCTGCCCGCCCACAACCGGGTGCCGCCCAGCTCGGCGGCCGACGAGACGCGCAGCCCCGGGCTGCCGAAGACGGCCGTGTCCGCGACCCCGGAACCGGGCACGGCCCCGGCGCACACCACCGAGCCGTAGCTGTGGCACAGCAGGCTGACCCGTTTCCCCCCGAGCGTCTCGGTGATGTATCGCCGCAGGTCGGAGGCCCCTCTTTCGGCGGCTCCGCCGGTCAGCACACCGAGGCTGAGCGTCGCCGGGCTGTCGTAGCCGAGCCAGGCGACCACCGCCAGCCTCGCCCCCGGATCCAGCGCCCGCGCCTCGGCCAGCAGCGCCCGCGCCCCGCCCCCCGGCGTGCTGTACGGCCTGGCCCTGCCACCGTCGAAGGTGGCGGACGTGGTGTCGGAGCCGGGGACGACGACCGCGACGTGCTCGGCCGTGCCGAGGTCGCCGTAGACCCGCACCACCCGGTCGCCCGCGGGCGGGGGGACCGTCACGTAGGCGAACGCCGCGGCGGTGGCCACGGCGAGCGTGCGGCGGAACATGTGAGCCTCCTGTCCGGTCTGAGGAACCGGACAGAACGCTAGGAATCGCGGCCCGTAACCCGCGTCACCCCGAGGCGGTCACCTTCCCCGTCCCCCTCGGGAGCGAGGGGGTGATCCCGGCCTGGTCTCGAACCGGTCCCGAACCGGTCCCGAACCGGGGCGGACTGGCCCCGTGCCGAGGGACGCCGCTGTGGACGGATCCGGCGACAAACTCAGCCGGATGGAGACGGAACGGTTGATCATGCGCAGATGGCGGGATGACGACCGGGAGCCGTTCGCTGCCCTGAACGCCGACCCCGAGGTGATGGAACACTTCCCCGCCCCGCTGACCAGGGCGCAGAGCGACACGATGGTCGACAAGATCGAGCGGTCCTTCGACGAGCAGGGCTACGGCCTCTGGGCGCTGGAGGTCAGGGAGACGGGCCGGTTCATCGGCTTCACCGGGCTGATGTGGCAGCGCTTCGAGGCGCCCTTCACCCCCGCCCTGGAGGTCGGCTGGCGGCTGGCCAGGCACGCCTGGGGGTACGGGTACGCCGTCGAGGCGGCCAGACGGGCCGTCGCCGAGGGCTTCGCGGTGGCCGGGGTGGACGAGATCGTCTCCATGACGGCCCAGCGCAACACGCGCTCGCGCGCGGTGATGGAACGGCTGGGCATGACCCGCGACCCGTCCTGCGACTTCGACCACCCGGCGGTGCCCGGAGGTCACCCGGTGCGCTCCCACGTCCTGTACCGGCTCGGGCGACCGTAGCCGAAGCCGAAGCCGCGGGACGTCACTCGCCCGGACGGACCAGGCCCGTCTCGTAGGCGTGGACGATCGCCTGGGCGCGGTCGCGCAGGTTCAGCTTCGCGAGGATCCGGCCCACGTGGGTCTTGACCGTCTGCTCCGACAGGACGAGCTCCTCGGCGATCTCCTGGTTGGACCTGCCCCGCGCGATGAGGGCGAGCACCTCCGTCTCGCGCTCGGTGATGTCGTCCAGCCGCCCGCGCGGGCGGCTCGGGCCGATGCGGGCGAACTCCGTGATCAGCCGCCGGGTCACCGAGGGCGCCAGCAGCGCCTCCCCCGCCGCCACCACCCGGACCGCCTCGGCGAGCTGCTGCGCCGAGGCGTCCTTGAGCAGGAAGCCGCTCGCCCCGGCCCGCAGCGCCTCGTAGACGTAGTCGTCGAGGTCGAACGTCGTCAGAATCAGGATCCTCGGTGCGGGGCCGGTGGACTCCATGATTCGCCGCGTCGCCGCGAGGCCGTCCATGACTGGCATCCGCACGTCCATCAGCACGACGTCGGGCCGCAGCTCGGCCACCCGCGCCACGGCCTCGGCGCCGTTGGCGGCCTCGCCGACGACCTCGATGTCCGGCTGCGAGCTCAGGAAGACGGTGAAACCGGTCCGTACCATGCCCTGGTCGTCGGCGATGAGCACCCGGATCGTCATCGAATCTCCTTGAGCGGGGAGACCCCGGGGCCCTGCCCCGGGGAGGAGGTCACGCGTCCTCCGTGATCGGAAGTATGGCGGTGACCGCGAAGCCCGTCCCGGTCGGACCGACCCGGAGCTTCCCGCCGAGCATGGACACCCGTTCCCGCATCCCGATCAGGCCGTGTCCCATGTGCCCGGGTTCCTCGGGGGAGCGGTACCCGGGGCTGTTCGTCACCTGGACGTGCAGCTCGGCGCCGTACCGGGCGACCTTCAGCGAGACGGCCGAACCGGGGGCGTGCCGCATGGCGTTGCTGAGCGATTCCTGGGCGATCCGGTAGGCGGACAGGCTCACCGCCGTGGGGAGCCCGATCAGGTCGCCGATCAGCTTGAGCGTCACGTTGAGCCCGGTGGAGCGCGCGGTGTCGACGAGCTCCTCCAGGCGGCCGAGGCCCGGCTGCGGCGCGGTGTCGGCGTGCCCCTCCCCCTCCCTGAGGACGCCCAGCACGCGGCGCATCTCGGTCATGGCCGAGAGGGACAGCGCGCGGATCTCCTTCAGCCCCTCCTCCAGGCGCCGCGCGTCCCCGGCCGCCTGCAGCGGGACGGCCTCGGCCTGGATGGCGATCACCGACATGTGGTGGGCGACGACGTCGTGGAGCTCCCTGGCGATCCTGGCCCGTTCCTCCAGCGCGGCCTGGGCCGCCAGGGCCCGCTCGCTGCGCCGTTCCTCCTGGGCCAGCAGCCCGGCGGCCAGCCGCCGGGCGCGCACGTTGTAGCCGAACAGGACGGTCACCGAGACCGCGCCGACGACGAGGGCCGTCGAGTTGGGATGGATCATCCAGGCGCCGAGGAACGAGACGATCCACACGCCCACGGTGATGTGCCGCTCGCAGCGGACCGCGACCGCGTAGACCACGAGTACGTACATGATCGAGGCGGCCGCGGTGTAGGGGACCTCGTCGAGGAACTGCCGCGAGACGACCGTTCCCAGGGGAACGAGCAGGAAGGCCGACCGCCAGGCGGCCAGCGGCCACCGGTCGCGCAGCGCGAGCGGCAGGGAGAAGGCCAGGGCCGCGAACATGAGCCCCTCCTGGTCGAGGGGGGAGTGAGCCGCGGCCGCCTCGGTTTGGAGGTAGGACAGACCACCGCCGAACAGGATGAAGGTCAGCACCAGGTCGCCCAGCAGGACCAGGTCGATCGTCCGGAACGGCAGCAGCCCCAGGGTGCGCGGCACGCGGAGGGTGAGGCGGCGTGACCGGGGACGGGCCGGGTCGGGCACCCCGGTCACCAGCGCCTCGACGAGCGGGCGGGCGAGCCGTACGGCGGGTTCCCGCGCCCGCCGCGCATGTCGTGCGAAAAACCGCCGCGCGGGGCTGGGGATCACCCGGATCAGCGTAGGCGGCACGGCCGTCACCCGCATCCCACCAGGGGGTGACCTCCGATATACGACCGGGGAGGGAACCCGTGCCGTCCGGTGGGCTCAGGCCGCGCCCGGACCGGGTCGCCGGCCGCCCCGTACGCCGGGTCGCCTTCCGGGCGGAGTCGCGAAGGAGGGCGGGAGCGGCCGCCCCCCGCTCTCCCTCAGGTGATTCCCGTGCACCTGCCATCGTTGAACGTTTCATCGGCCGGCACCGTTCACCAGGGCCCTCCGTCCGTGGTGGCGGCGCGATCTTGACCCTTTTCATCCAGAGTGTGACTTTTTTGAAAGGTTCGATCGTTACGGGAGGCATATCGATGCGAGTAATGACATGGCTGGCCGGTTGGGTCGCCGGAGGAATGACGGCCGCCGCTCTCGTCCTCCTGGCGGCCGGAAACGCCACGGCCGCACCGTCGCCGGCACCGTCGCCCTCTCCGTCCGGCGCCCTCCCGTGCCGTACGGCACCGCAGACCCCGGCGCCCTCCAGTACCCCGCCGACCGCGCCGGGAACGCCGACGGTCGTGGACGTCACGCTCACCATGGTGCGCCTGAGCTGGGCCGCCTCCAGCGATCCGCACGGCATCGCCTGCTACTACGTGTACGAGAACAAGAACGGCACGGCCGTCCGGGTGGCCACCTTCCAGCCCGCGGTCACCGAGGGGACGGTCTTCCTTCCGTTTCCCCCGTACAACGTCGAGTCGGAGGTCCACCACCTGTACGTCGTGGCCGTCGACTCGAAGGGCGAGATGAGCCCCCCGTCCGGAACGGTGGCCGTCACGATATACAACGACGTCCGCCCGGTGCCCGGCAGCTGTGAGGTGAAGTACACCTCCTGGCCGTGGGGCACCGGGATGAGCACGAACATCAGGATCTCCAACACCGGCTCCACGCCCCTCACCGACTGGCGGCTCACGTTCGCCTTCGCCGACCCCGGCCAGCGGGTGACCTCGGGCTGGTCGGCCGCCTGGTCGCAGACCGCGACCGCGGTGACGGCAACGAGCCTGCCCTGGAACAGGGACCTCGCTCCCGGGCAGTCCCGGATCATCGGCTTCCAGGGCACCCACGCGGGCGCCAACCCCGCCCCGGCCGCTTTCCTGATCAACGGGATCGCGTGCGATCAGCCGTGAGCGAGGGACCGGCCCGATGACACGCCCCTTCTGAACGGTCAAGGCGTTTCCGGCGGAACCGCAGGTCCGGGCCGGGTAGGTCGCGCCGTCCGCTACCCCCGCAGGAGTGCGCACCTCGCCCGGACGGGCCTGGAACACGTGCGCTCCTGTGGGGCCCGTCCAGCTGTTCACGCAGCCATGATTACACGATTACGATCGCTCACAGCGAACTCGCTCAACCTCGGGAACATTCTCCGGCTCCCATTAATTGAGTGTGTATAACTCAACCTTTGGAGTTCACATGAGTGAGAGCCTGATCCTCCCGGTCCTGCCGCTCGACGACGAGGTCGTGCTGCCGGGCATGGTGGTCCCGCTTGACCTGTCGGAGACCGAAGTCCGGGCCGCGATCGACGCGGCGCAGGCTCTCGCTGACAACAAGCCGGAAGTCCTTCTCGTTCCCCGGATCGACGGCAGATACGGCTCGATGGGCGTGAGGGCGATCGTCGAGCAGGTGGGCAGGCTCCCCGGAGGCGAGCCCGCGGCCGTGGTGCGCGGTGTCGACCGGGTCCGCGTGGGCACCGGCACGACCGGCCCCGGCGCGGCCCTGTGGGTGGAGGCCACCCGCGTTCCCGTCGTCGCGGCGGGCGAGCGCGCCCACGAGCTCGCCAAGGAGTACAAGGCGCTGGCCACCACGATCCTGCAGAAGCGGGGCGCGTGGCAGGTCGTCGACGCGGTCAACCAGATGGACGACCCCTCGGTCCTCGCCGACAACTCCGGTTACGCCCCCTGGCTGAGCACCCCGCGCAAGGCCGAGATCCTCCAGACCGCCGACCCGGCGGACCGCCTTTCGATGCTGGTCGAGTGGTCGCGCGAGCACCTGGCCGAGCTCGACGTGGCCGAGACGATCCGCAAGGACGTCCAGGAGGGCATGGAGAAGCAGCAGCGCGAGTTCCTGCTCCGCCAGCAGCTCGCCGCGGTCCGCAAGGAGCTCGCCGAGCTGAACGGCGACACCTCCGCCTCCGAGGAGGAGGACTACCGCTCCCGCGTCGAGGCCGCCGACCTGCCGGAGAAGGTGCGCGTGGCCGCGCTCAAGGAGGTCGACAAGCTGGAGCGGACCTCCGACCAGTCTCCCGAGACCGGCTGGATCCGCACCTGGCTCGACACCGTCCTCGACATCCCGTGGAACGACCGGACCGAGGACTCCTACGACATCGCCGCGGCCCGCGCCGTCCTCGACGCCGACCACACCGGCCTCGACGACGTCAAGGACCGCATCATCGAATACCTCGCCGTCCGCGGGCGCAGGGCCGAGAAGGGCCTCGGCGTGGTCGGCGGGCGCCGCAGCGGCGCCGTGCTGGCGCTGGCCGGTCCCCCCGGGGTCGGCAAGACCTCCCTCGGCGAGTCCGTGGCCCGCGCCATGGGCCGCAAGTTCGTCCGCGTCGCCCTCGGCGGCGTGCGCGACGAGGCCGAGATCCGCGGTCACCGGCGCACCTACGTCGGCGCCCAGTCCGGCCGGATCGTCCGGGCCATCCGCGAGGCCGGTTCGATGAACCCGGTCGTGCTGCTCGACGAGGTCGACAAGGTCGGCTCCGACTACCGGGGCGACCCGACGGCCGCGCTGCTCGAAGTGCTCGACCCGGCACAGAACCACACCTTCCGCGACCACTACCTGGAGGTGGAGCTCGACCTCAGCGACGTGCTCTTCCTGGCGACCGCCAACGTGCTGGAGGCCGTCCCCGGCCCGCTGCTGGACCGCATGGAGATCGTGACGCTCGACGGCTACACCGAGGACGAGAAGGTCGCCATCGCCCGCGACCACCTGCTCCCGCGCCAGCTCGACAAGGCCGGTCTCACCGCGCAGGACGTCACCGTCGGCGAGGGCGCGCTGCGCAAGCTCGCCGGCGAGTACACCAGGGAGGCCGGGGTCCGGTCCCTGGAGCGCTCGATCGCCAGGATCCTGCGCAAGGTGACGGCCAACGTCGCGCTCGGCGAGGGCGAGCTGCCCGTGACGGTGGAGGACCTGGTCCCCTACCTGGGCCGCCCGCGCAACGTGCCCGAGTCCTCACTTCCCGAGTCCAGCCAGCGTACGGCGGTGCCCGGCGTGGCCACCGGCCTGGCGGTCACCGGGGCGGGCGGCGACGTCCTCTACGTGGAGGCGTCCCTGGCCGACCCCGAGACCGGCGACACCGGCCTGACCCTGACCGGCCAGCTCGGTGACGTCATGAAGGAGTCGGCCAAGATCGCGCTCTCCTACCTGCGCTCGCGGGGCGCGGAGCTGGAGCTGCCGGTCGCCTCCCTCAAGGACCGCTCGGTGCACGTCCACTTCCCTGCGGGAGCCGTTCCCAAGGACGGCCCGTCCGCGGGCGTCACCCTGATCACGGCCCTGGCCTCGCTGCTCTCCGGCCGCCAGGTCCGCGGTGACGTGGCCATGACCGGCGAGGTCTCCCTCACCGGCCGGGTGCTCCCGATCGGCGGGGTCAAGCAGAAGCTGCTGGCCGCCCACCGGGCGGGCATCACGACCGTGCTGATCCCTGCGCGCAACGAGCCCGACCTGGACGACGTCCCGCAGGCCGTCCGCGACGAGCTCACCGTGCACACGGTGAGCGACGTGCGCGAGGTCCTGGAGATCGCGCTCACCCCGGCCAAGGTGGCCGAGCACGTCGCGGCCTGACCCGCGTTCCCCGCGACGGCCCGCCCTCTCCCCGGAGAGGGCGGGCCGTCGCGTCATATCCGGGTCGTTCTCCTGCGGAGCGGGCTTAACAGATATAAATGGACGAATCATCAAGTCGATTGACCGAATGATTCGGTCGTGATGGCATGGGCTCCATGCTCTACGGAACGCCTCCCCTGGAGGCCGTCGACGAAGCGGCGCTCGGCGAGATCGAGGAGATGCGCCGCGACCTGAAATACCGCCTCGCGGAGACCCACCGCTGGGACGGCCAGCTCCGGCGCCAGCTTCAGGCACGGGCCATCCAGGGCTCCAACTCGATCGAGGGCTACCGGGCCAGCGTCGAGGACATCGAGTCCATCATGGCCGGAGAGGACCCCCTGGACACCTCCGCCGCGATCGCCAGGGAGATCTCCGGCTACCAGCAGGCGCTGACCTATATCCAGCTGCTCTCCCGGGCGCCGGTGTTCGCGTTCGACGCCGGCCTGCTGCACGCGCTCAACTTCATGATGATCGGCCACCACCGTGACAGGACGCCGGGCACGGTACGACCCGGGGGCATCTACGTCCGTAACTCCGCCACCGGGGAGGTCGTCTACGAGGGCCCGGACGCGGAGCGGGTGCCGGAGCTGATGGCCGAGCTGGTCGCCTGGCTCAACGAGGGCGACCTGGAGGCGCCGAGCCACGTGCGGGCGGCGATGGCCCACTTCAACCTGGTGAGCATCCACCCCTGGCGCGACGGCAACGGCCGCATGTCGCGGGTGCTCCAGACGCTCGTGCTCGGCAGGGACCGGATCACCACCCCGGAGTTCTCCTCCATCGAGGAGTGGCTGGGGCAGGACAGGAACACCTACGACTACTACGACGCCCTGGCCGAGATGCAGAGGCGAAGCTGGAGCCCGCATCGGGACATGCTGCACTGGGTGCGCTTCTGCCTGCGCGCCCACCACCTCCAGGCCCAGCGGGTCGGGCGCAGGCTCTCCGAGGCGGGGGAGGTGTGGACGCTCCTGGAGGAGCGGGTCGACGCCGACGGGCTCAACGCCCGGACCGTTTCGGCACTCTACGAGGTGTTCGTCAACCGGCGGCTGCGCCGGAGCAGATACCAGCTGGACGAGTCGCTCAGCCAGGGGCAGGCGGCCAGGGACCTGCGCGACCTGGCGGCCAAGGGCTGGCTGACGCCGTACGGGGAGACCAAGGGTCGCTTCTACGCGCCCGGGGAGAGGATGCGGGCGATCAAGGAGGACTTCGCCCAGCGGGTCGTCCCCCTGCGGGACCCGTACCGGTAACGACCAGGGTGACCGGGTACGGCCACGGGCGGTCTCGCTGGAGACGGGTGTTCGTGACGGGTGATCGGTTTCACATAACATGTCGGGAATGAGGGCAAACCAGGGGCGCGTTGGGGACCAGCTGTGATCGATGTGTCGGACCTGCGGAAGGTCTATCAGGATCGGGGCCGAGAGGTGGTCGCCGTCGACGGCGTGGATCTCCACGTCCGCGAGGGTGAGATATTCGGCGTGCTCGGTCAGAGCGGCGCCGGCAAGAGCACCCTGCTGCGCTGCGTGAACCTGCTGGAGCGGCCCACCTCCGGCACCGTCTCGGTGGCGGGGCAGGAGCTGACCGGCCTCGGCGAGGGAGACCTGCGCAGGGCCCGGCAGAGGATCGGGATGATCCACCAGCACTTCGCCCTGCTCTCCTCCCGTACGGTCGCCGGGAACGTCGCCTTCCCGCTGGAGGTCATGGGGGTGGCCAAGGCCGAGCGCGCCAGGCGTACGGCCGAGCTGCTGGAGCTGGTCGGGCTGGCCGACAAGGCGGGGGCGCACCCCGCGCAGCTGTCGGGCGGGCAGAAGCAGCGGGTCGGCATCGCCCGCGCGCTGGCCGGAAGCCCCCCGGTGCTGCTGTCGGACGAGGCCACCTCGGCGCTCGACCCGGGTACCACGCAGTCGATCCTGGCCCTGCTCAAGCGCCTCAACTGCGAGCTCGGCCTGACGATCCTGCTGATCACCCACGAGATGCACGTCGTCAAGTCGATCTGCGACTCGGTCGCCGTCATGCGGGACGGCCTGGTCGAGGAGTCGGGGACCATCCCCGCGCTGATCTCCAGGCCGGGCTCCAGGCTCGCCGCGGAGCTGTTCCCCCTGCCCGAGCCGGAGCCGGGCCATGTCACGATCACCTTCACCGGGCAGGCCGGCGAGCCGGTGGTGTCGCAGGTGGTCCGCAAGTTCGACGTGGACGTCAACATCCTCGGCGGGGCGCTGGAAGAGGTGGCGGGCCTCTCGACGGGACGGCTGCGCCTGCTCGTCACCGGTGACGAGCGCGCCGCCGCGCTCACCTACCTGGCCGGACGCGGCCTGCTCGTCGAGGAGGCCTGATGACCTGGGAAGAGATGTTCCCGCTGCTGATGGAGTCGACCGGCCAGACCGTCCAGATGGTCCTGTGGTCGACCCTGTTCACGGTGATTCTCGGCCTCCCGCTCGGGGTGGCGCTGATCGCCACCGACCGGGGCGGGCTGTTCCCCTCGCCCGCGCTCAACCGGCTGCTCGGGCTGGTCGTCAACATCGGCCGCTCGCTGCCCTTCATCGTGCTGATGATCGCGATTCTCCCGCTGACCAGGCTGATCGTCGGCACGACCATCGGCACGATCGCCTCGGTGGTCCCGCTGACGCTCGGCGCGGCGCCGTTCTTCGCCCGGCTGGTGGAGACCGCGCTGCGCGAGGTCGGCAGGGACAAGGTGCAGGCCGCCCAGGCGATGGGGGCCGGACGCGTGACGATCGTCGGCAAGGTCCTGTTGCCCGAGGCGATGCCCGGCCTGGTCGCGGGGCTCACGGTGACCGTGGTCGCGCTGATCTCGTACTCGGCGATGGCCGGGGCGATCGGCGGGGGAGGGCTCGGGGACCTGGCCATCCGCTACGGCTACCAGCGCTTCGAGACCACGCTCATGATTGTCACCGTTGTCGTGCTGGTCGTCGTCGTGCAACTCGTGCAGACCCTGGGCGACACCGTCGCCCGCCGTCTCGCGCGTAACTGAGCGGATTATCGCAATGATCATTCACTCCATTCCGTGGTTTATCCGGTAAGCAATCTTATTTGATCATTGACTTGGCCTGGTCTTTTAAGTGAAGTGAAAGTGAAGGGCAATCGGCGCATCGTACAACTTGGGGTGTCAAAATCCTCACTCCCGAGAGGAACCCCTCAAAATGCGATTCGCCAGCCGAATCCTCCTGGGCGCCGGTGTGGCCGCCCTGCTCGCCACGGCTACCCCGGCGATGGCCAGCGCCGCGACCGTGACCCCCATCAAGACCCCCGCCACGACCACCTCCACGACTCCCTTCTTCGCCGACGACTGGGGACCGTACTACTCCGGCGACGAGAAGGCGGAGGCCGAGGGCAAGGTCGTCGTGGAGAAGAAGTCAGAGCGGCACTGGTACTGGAAGAAGTATTCCAAGATCGTCAAGAAGTGCACCTGGTACAAGGGTGAAAAGAAGTGCAAGTGGGTGAAGCAGTGGTTCAAGAAGCGCGCGTGGAAGTGGGAGCACGAATACCACTACACCGTGCACAGCAAGCTCACCAACCACAAGTGGTGGAGTAAGCCCAAGCACTTCTGTGCGTGGGAGACCTTCAAGGTCGTCGGCTTCGACGGCTCGACCGCCTTCAAGAGCTTCAAGAACTGCTCCAAGAAGCCCGGCTTCTACTCCTTCTCCGGCCAGGACGCCGAGCACATCTACGTCAAGGTGAGCCGTGGCAACCACGGTCACCCCAACGGTTACCAGGGCGGCTGGGAGCACATCTACAGCCACGCCTGATCCGCACGGTCGAGGCCCCGCGGGGTCTGATCATCCACTGGGCCGCGATCTCGTCCGCGAGATCGCGGCCCAGCCGTGCGCGGGCACTTCTCCCCGAACTCCTTACCGAGTAATGTTCGGTTTCATGCACCCGGGAGCGATCGCAGCAGTCTCGCCGGACAAGCCCGCTGTGATCATGGCGGGCTCCGGGCGGGTCGTCACCTACCGTGAGCTGGACGAGGAGTCCAACCGCCTCGCCCACCTCTTCCGCGCCGCGGGGCTGCGGCCGGGTGACCACATCGCCTTCATGCTGGAGAACCACCCGCTGTTCCTGGCGGTCGCCTGGGCCGCGCACCGCTCGGGCCTGTACTACACCGCGATCAGCTCGCGCCTGAAGACCGACGAGCTCGCCTACATCGTCGACAACTGCGGGGCACGGGTCTTCATCTCCTCGGCCGCCCTCGCGGACGTGGCCGTCTCCATCGCGGACCTCACGCCGGGCGTCGGGCTCCGGCTCATGCTGGACGGCGTGGCCCCCGGCTTCGACTCGTACGAGAAGGCCGTCGCGGCCCACCCCGCCACCCCTGTCGAGGACGAGTGCCAGGGCATGGACATGCTCTACTCCTCGGGCACCACCGGACGGCCCAAGGGCGTCAAGCCGGTCCTCTCCATGGCTCCGCTGGACACGCCGGGGCCGCTGCTGCAGCTCATCCAGTTCCTGTTCGCGCCCTCTTCCGACAGCGTCTACCTCTCCCCGGCGCCGCTGTACCACGCCGCCCCGCTGCGCTACTGCATGAGTTTCCAGCGCATGGGCGCCACGCTCGTCGTCATGGAGAGGTTCGACCCCGAGCAGGCGCTCGCGCTCATCGAGAGGTACCGCGTCACCCACTCGCAGTGGGTGCCGACCATGTTCATCAAGATGCTCAAGCTGCCCGAGGAGACCCGCGCGCGCCACGACCTGTCGTCGCTGGCCTGCGCGATCCACGCCGCGGCACCCTGCCCCGTCCCCGTCAAGGAGCGGATGATCGACTGGTGGGGTCCGATCATCCACGAGTACTACGCGGGGACCGAGGGCAACGGCTTCCTGTACGCCGGACCGCAGGACTGGCTCGCCCACCGGGGCACGGTCGGCCGCCCGCTGCTCGGCGTCGTCCACATCTGCGACGAGGACGGCGAGGAGTTGCCGCCGCGCGAGCACGGCACGGTCTACTTCTCCGAGGGCCCCCAGTTCGTCTACCACGGCGACGAGGACAAGACGCGGGCCTCGCGCGATCCCCGGGGCCGGGGCTGGACCACCCTCGGCGACATCGGCTACGTCGACGAGGAGGGTTTCCTCTACCTCACCGACCGCCGCTCATACATGATCATTTCTGGCGGGGTCAACGTCTACCCGCAGGAGGCCGAGAACGTCCTGGCCGTCCATCCGAAGGTGGCGGACGTGGCCGTCTTCGGCATTCCCGACGAGGAGATGGGCGAGCAGGTCAAGGCCGTCGTCCAGCCGCTCTCCATGGACCTGGCGGGCCCGGAACTGGAAGCCGAGCTGATCGAGTACTGCCGCTCCCAGCTGGCGCTCTACAAGTGTCCCCGGTCGGTCGACTTCCGCGAGGAACTGCCCAGGCACCCCACCGGAAAGCTCTACAAGCGCCTCCTGCGCGACGAGTACTGGCCCGCCGGCTCCTGAGCCGTCCAGGGACGCTGCCCGCGCGCACCTGATCGACCGATCGGCGGGCTCACCGCCGACGGACGGGGTTCGCGTACGGCGGTGCGACGACCGCCGGGAACCCGGGCGGTCATTCCTCGGCGCAGGCCTTCTTCTCTTCCTCGACCGAGGTGTTGATACGGCTGAGAAGCCCGTGGAGCTGGACGATCTCCTCGTCGTCGAGGGCGGAGCACAGCTCTCGCTCCAGCGTCGTGAGCGCCTCCTGCACCTTGGTGAGCGCGTCCGCTCCCGCGGCGGTCATCTCCACGATGTGGCGGCGCCGGTCGGCGGGATCGCGGCGGCGCTCGGCGAGCCCGTCACGCTCCAGGTCGTTGAGGATCGCCACCAGCACGCTGGGATCGACCGCCAGCGCCTCGATGAGGGCCTGCTGGCCCATGGGGCCGCGCTCTTCGAGGTTCATCAGCGTGACGGCGTGCCTGGGGGTCAGGCCGGTCACGCCGAGTGCCTGACGCATGCGGACGTTCGTGATGGTGCCGTGGCGGGCCAGGAGCATGCCGAGACGATCCACGGCCCTTGGCGCACGGACGTCCTCGACTCCCATGTCAATACCGTAACACGCATCGAATGATCGATGAATCTAAATAGTTGATGCTCTTCAACGATATGTTAGTGTCAACGACATGCCGGACGCCGCATCGGCACGTACGGCCTGGTCAGGCCCGTTTTCGAGGCCCAGGCCGACGTGTCCGCCGCGAGGCGACCGGGCCCGGCTGACGGCAGTCCGGGCCCACGGCCCGTGCCGGACCACCGTGATTCCGTACCAGAAAGAGATCGAGAACCTGTGATGAGCGATACCGCACCCGCATGGCAGCCCACCGTCGCCGTGGTCGGCGGAGGCTACGGAGGCGTCCGCGTCGCCAAGGCGCTCGACGCCGTGGCCGACGTCGTGCTCGTCGACCCCAAGGACGCCTTCGTGCACAACGTCGCCGCGCTGCGGGCCCTGGTGGACCCGAGGTGGCTGCCGCACGTCTACTTCCCGTACGACACCCTGCTCGCCCGGGGCCGGGTGGTCCGCGACCGGGCCGTCAGCGTCGACTCCAAGCGCGTCGTCCTCGGCTCCGGCGAGGAGATCGCCGCCGACTACATCGTGCTCGCGACCGGCTCCTCCTACCCGTTCCCCGGCAAGAGCGACGCCCTCGAGACCGAGGCCGCGCACGAGCACTACCGGGCCTCACACCGGGCCCTCGCGGCGGCCGACGGGGTGCTGCTGCTGGGCGCGGGCCCGGTGGGCCTGGAGCTCGCCGGCGAGATCAGGGCCGTCTGGCCCGACAAGCGCGTCACCGTCGCCGACATCGGCGACGACATCCTCCCCGGCCCGTACCGGCCCGAGCTGCGCGCCGAACTCCGCCGCCAGCTGGACGAGCTCGGCGTCGAGCTGCTGCTGGGCAGCCCGCTGCGCGAGGCGCCGCCGACCGAGCCCGGCACCGCCGCGACCTTCACCGTGACGACCGAGGCGGGCACGGAGGTCACCGCCGACATCTGGTACCGCTGCTACGGCGTCACGCCCCTCACCGGCTACCTCGCCGACGACCTGTCCCCCGCCCTCACGGCGAGGCGGCTCGTCGAGGTGACCCCCGAGCTGCGGGTGACCGGGCAGGACAGCGTCTTCGCGCTCGGCGACATCACCACCCTGGGCCCGCCGATGGCGGGGCACGCGGGAATGCAGGCCGAGGTCGTCGCCGCGAACATCCGCGCCCTGATCACCGGCGAGGGGGAGCTGGGGGCGTACGAGCCGATGCCGCCCGTCATCGTGGTGCCGCTGGGCCCCGATCGCGGCGCGGGCCAGTTCCCCGGCCAGGAAGACATCCTCGACGGCCCCGCCGTCGCGCAGATCAAGGGCCGCAGCCTGCTGGTCGAGCGCCAGACGGAGGTCTTCGGGGGCGGGGACAAGGAGCTCCCGAAGTAGTCGTCCGGTGATTTCGAGTGACCGGGACCCTCGCTGAGCACGCCTGATAAAGCCGTTGTCAGAGGATCCCGGTCGCCGCGATCAGGCTCTTAACCTGGGCTTACGCGCCATCGGGCATTGTTTTGGCTAGCCGGTGAGTACCGGTCTCCGCCCCGTCCGATCGGGGGGGACGTAGGACTTGGGGGAAGACATGGACCCGAACAGGAATGAGCAGCAGGGCACACCGGCCGAGGCGACCCCCGGGAACGACGGCTGGACCCAGTTCGGCAAGGTGCCACCGCGCGCGGGCGCCTATCGCGCCGACGCCGACACCGGGCCGCAGCCGACGCTGATCCACCCGGTGCCGGAGCGGCTCGGCGCCGAGGCGCCCGGAGAAGCCGGGGGATACGGAGGGGCCGGGGGGCCCGGGGGACCTGGGGGATACGGGGGAGCGGGAGGACCGGGGGCGGTCCCCCCGCAGCGAGGGCGGCTCACCGCCGGGCAGAGGATTGGCACCGGTCTCGCGCTGGCGGCCATGGCCGTCGGTGGCGGGGTCGCGGGGGCCTTCGTCGCGACGAGTCTCAACGGCGGCGCCAGCGCCCAGGTCTCGTCGTCCAGCCCGGTGGTCAGCCCGGTCGGCAACGCCACCACGGTCGCCGACATCGCGCAGGCCGTCCAGCCCTCCGTGGTGTCGATCGAGGTCAGGACCGCCGCCGGAGGGGGCGAGGGGTCCGGGGTGGTGCTGTCGGCCGACGGCCTGATCCTGACCAACAACCACGTGGTGGAGGCCGGGGGCCAGGGGGGGCCTGGCAGCCAGGTGACCGTCAAGTTCAGCGACGGGAAGTCCGCCACCGCGAAGATCATCGGCACCGACCCGGCCACCGACCTCGCGGTCATCAAGGCGGAGGGCGTCTCCGATCTCACCAAGGCCTCGCTCGGCGACAGCGACCGGCTGAAGGTGGGCGACTCCGTCCTCGCCATCGGCAGCCCGCTCGGCCTGTCCGGCTCGGTCACCGCCGGGATCGTCAGCGCGCTGAACCGTACCCTGACCGTCGGCGGCGACCAGGGCCAGCAGCAGCTCCCGCCCGGCTGGGGCAGGCAGCAGCAGGGCGGCAGCGGGGCCACCACCATCGGCGGCGCCATCCAGACCGACGCGGCGATCAACCCCGGCAACTCGGGAGGGGCGCTGGTCAACGCGGCCGGGCAGGTGGTGGGCATCAACACCGCCATCGCCACCAACGGCGGGGAGGGCAGCATCGGTGTCGGCTTCGCCATCCCCATCACCACCGCCAACCAGGTCGCCGAGCAGCTCATCGAGAGCGGCAAGGTCTCCCACGCCTTCCTGGGCGTGAGCGTGACCGACGCCACCGGGGACGCGGGCGGCGCCCTGGTCGGCCAGGTCACCGAGGGAAGCCCCGCGGCCAAGGCGGGCATCGAGCAGGGCGACCTGATCACCAAGATCAACGACACGACCGTGGACGAGGCCGCCACCGTGGTCGGAGCCGTCCGCGGCTTCAAGCCCGGCCAGCAGGTGACCATCGCCTACGTCCGCGACGGGCAGCCCGGCACCGTCACCGTGACCCTCGCCGAGAAGACCGGCGAGTAAGGGTCCCAGAGGCGGACGCGCCGCCGGGGTCGTGGACACGGGCCACGACCCCGGCGGCGCTCACCTGTTCGGTGCTCACCGGCCGGCGGTCAGCGCCTCCGAGCGCCACAGGTCGCGGTAGTAGCCGGGAGAGGACACCAGCTCCCGGTGGGTGCCCCGCTGCGTCACCGAGCCGTTCTCCAGTACGACGATCTCGTCCATCAGCTCCAGCCCGCGCAGGCGGTGCGTGACGAGCAGCGTCGTGTGGCCGTGGGTGGCGTCCAGGAGGTCGGCCATGAGCGCGTCGGCCGTCGTCTCGTCCAGGGCCTCGGCCGGCTCGTCCAGCAGCAGCACCGGCGGGTCGTGCAGCAGCGCCCGCGCCAGCGCCAGCCGCTGCAGCTGGCCCCCGGACACCGTACGCCCGTCCTCCCCGAGCACCGCGTCCCAGCCGGTCCGCTCCACCCACCGGTCCAGGCGCGCCCGCCGCACCGCCTCGGCCAGTTCCCCGTCACCCGCCTCCGGGCCCGCCAGCCGCAGGTTGTCCCGTACCGACGTCTGGAACACGTACGGATCCTGCGTCAGTCCCGTCATCACCCGCCGGGTGTCGTCGGCCGCCAGCTCCCTGACGTCCACCCCGCTGATCCGGATCGTCCCCGACTCGGGCTCGACAAGGCGCATCAAGGCCGACAGCAGGGTGCTCTTTCCCGCGCCGCTGGGGCCGACGAGGGCGACGCGCCTGCCGGGGGTGAGGGTCAGGCTGACGCCGTCCAGCGCGGGGGCGAGACCGGCGCCGTGCCGGACCACCAGGTTCTCGACCTCGATGGTCGGCGGCCCGCCGGGGACCGTGACGGGAACGGCCGGCTCGGCCACCGCGGGTGGGGTCGCGCCCACCTCCCGCAGGCGGCGCAGGGCGGCGAGTACCCCGGTCAGCCGCTCCCCGGCCGCGGCCATCGGCAGCACCGGCTCGAAGGACACCAGCGAGATCAGCGCGAGCACCGCGGTGGTCACGGCACCCGCCCCGAAGCTCCTCGCCAGCAGGACGACGGCCGCCACGGTCAGTCCCTGGGTGAGCAGGCCCAGGGCCGAGGCCACCGCGTTCGCCCGTGCCTGCCTGCGCTCCAGCGCCGCCAGCCGGGCGTCGGTCTCGGCGGCGGCGGCCAGCGCCCGCCCGTCCGCCCCGTAGGCGGCCAGGTCGGCCGCCCCGTGCACCAGGTCGGCGACCCGGGCCGCCAGGTCCGCCCGCGCCGGGGCGATCCGCGCCGACCAGCGCCGCGCGGCGGCGGCCGTGCCCGCCGGGATCAGCACGCCGGCCACCAGCAGACCGGCCAGGAGCACCAGTGCCGCCGCGGGGAGCAGGAACAGCCCGATCACCACCGCGGTCACGCCGGTGACCAGCGCCGCGATCGCCGGAAGCAGGCAGCGTACGAGCAGGTCCTGCGCCGCGTCGGTGTCGTCGACCATGCGGCTGAGCAGGTCGGCTCCCCGCTTGTTCAACGATCCGGTGGGGATGAGCGCCTGGTAGAGCCGCTCCCTGGTCGTCGCCTGGGCCCGCAGCGCCACGTCGTGACCGGCCAGGCGCTCCCCGTAGCGGAAGACGCCCTTGGTCGTCGCGAACGCCCTGACCCCGACGATCGCCACGCTCAGCGCCGCCAGCGGCGGCTGCTCGGCCGCCCTGGTGATGAGCCACGCGGCGGACCCGATCAGCCCGAGCCCCGCCAGCTCGGCCGCCGCCCCCGCCGCCGCGGCGAGGGCCAGCCGCCCACCGTTCCGGCCCGCCGGCCGCTCATCTGTCCGGGCCGCCGGTCGCCCGCCGGTGTTCGCGGGCCGCTCGCCCGTCTGGTCCGCCGGCCGTCCATCGATCCGGAGCGCCGGTCGTCCTGTTGCCCGGCCCGCCGGGAGGTTGTTGACATCGGTCATGAGGAGATCTCCTCTCGCGTTCCCGCCGGGGATCTCTCCTCGGCCACCACGCGGCCGTCGGCGATCCGGATCACCCGGTCGGCCAGGTCGATCATCGCGGGCCGGTGGGCGACGATCACGGCGGTGCGGCCCTCGGCGAGGTCGCGGGTCGCGTTCACGACCGCGCTCTCGCTGCGGCCGTCGAGCCGGGCGGTCGGTTCGTCCAGCAGGAGCAGCCCGGCGTCCGGGCGGCAGAACGCGCGGGCCAGCGCGACCCGCTGTCGCTGCCCGGCCGACAGGTTCGTCCCCCGCTCGCCGAGCACGGTGTCGTACCCCTCCGGCAGCGCCGTGACGAACTCGTCGGCCTGCGCGGCCCGCGCCGCGGCCCTGATCTCGCCGACGGTCGCGCCGGGGGCGCCGAGCCCGATGTTGTCGGCCACCGAGGTGGCGAAGAGGTGCGGGCGCTGCGGTACGAACGCCAGCCGCGCGCGCCAGGAGCCGTAGTCGCCGATCTCGGCGCCGTCGACCAGCACCCTGCCCTCCGTGGGGGTGACGAAGCCGAGCAGCAGGTGGAGCAGGGTGCTCTTGCCCGCTCCGCTCTCGCCGACCAGCGCCACCCGCTCGCCGGGCGCGATCACCAGCGACACGTCCTCCAGCGCGGCCTCCTCGCGGTCCGGATAGCGCACCGTGACGTGCTCCAGCCGGATCTCCGGCGCCACTCCCGATCCGGGTCCGGGGCGCGGTGGGGGACCCGTCGCCGTACGCGTGCCCGCGTGTCCGCCGCGCGAAAGCCCTGCCCCCGCCGTTCCCGTAGCCCCCACGGCCCCCGCGGCATCCGTAGCTCCCGTGGCCTCCGCCGCCACTGGCGCCCCCGCCGCCCTCGTCGACTCCGCCTGCCCGTCGAGCACGGCGAACGCCTCGTCGGCGGCGGCGACGCCCTCCATGGCCGCGTGGAACCTGCCGCCCATGTTGCGCAGCGGCAGGTACGCCTCCGGCGCCAGGAGCAGGACCAGCAGCGCGGTCGACAGGTCCAGGGAGCCGGACAGCAGCCGCAGGCCCACCGGGACGGCGACCAGGGCCAGCGACAGGGACGCGGCCAGCTCCAGCACCAGCGAGGACAGGAACGCCACCCGCAGCGTGCGCATCGTCGCGGCCCGGTGGGCGTCGGCCACCCGCCGGATCACCTCGGCCTGGTAGCGGGCCCTTCCGAAGGCCCGCAGCGTGGGGAGGCCCCTGACCACGTCCAGGAAGTGCCCGCCGAGGCGGGACAGGGCCCTCCACTGGCGTTCGGTCACGGCCTTGGTGTGCATGCCGACCAGTGCCCCGAAGATCGGGATGAGCGGCAGCGTGACCAGTACGATCACCGCGCTGGCCAGGTCGGCGGTGAACAGCCGGACGAGCACCGCGATCGGCACGACGCCCGCGACCGCCACCGCGGGCAGGTAGCCCGACAGATAGGGGTCGAGGGCGTCCAGCCCTCGGCCGGTCAGCGTCACCAGCTCGCCCGAGCGCTGGGAGGCCGGCCTGACGGGGCCCAGATCCCGCAGCCGCGCCAGCAGGCGGTGCCGCAGGGCCGACTTCACCCCGGTGGTCATGCGCCCGGCGGCGTCCCCCTGCACCAGGGCGAGCAGCGCCCGGACGCAGACGACCAGCGCCAGCGGGATCAGGGCCAGGACCGCGAACCGCCCGGACAGCACCCCGGCGAGCAGCTCCGCCTGGACGAGGACGAGCAGACCGGCCAGTACGGCGGCGGCCAGGCACACGGCAAGGTGACGGCGGACGGCCCGCTCGCCCAGTGCCAGCCGTACGAGATCCTTGTGCATGCCAACCCTAGAGAGCTCAGAAGAACGACGGAACCCGATCGGAGGCGGCGCGCCGGGGACCGAACGTCCGCCATACCCATACTTGCCCACCGACCATGACCGGCGCGAAGGGCAGGATCATGACACTGAGCACACTTAGCGTCCCGGCGGGCGCCGTATGGTCGAGCAGCCAGGGGGTGAGTACGGCGAGCAGCACCGCGACGGGCGCGGCGGCGGCGCACGCGGAGAGCAGGAGCGCCCACCCGGTGCGGCGCGCGCCGGTCACCTGCCCGGGCAGCCGCCACGAGGCGAACGTCCAGCCGTGGAAGGCGAGCAGCGCGGCCACCACCAGCCCGCCCAGCAGTCCCGGCAGGCCGATCGCGGGTCCTGCCAGGCCCCCGGCCACCGCGACCAGGGCCATGCCCCAGCTCAGTGCCAGGCCGTACGAGCCGACGATGATCGCCCAGTCCCAGGTCGATCGCCACGCGCCCCCGTCGGCGCGGCGGCGGAACCAGAGCCCGGCGTCGCGCACGATCCACGACACCAGCAGGGAGACCACCAGCGGGTAGAGGCCGAACAGCACGTCCCCCTCGATCGAGGGGAAGACGCCGAACAGCACGCCCGCCACGGCCACCAGCCACACCTCGTTGGCCAGGACGAACGGCGCCATCGCGGCGACGATCCCGTCCCGGTCCTTTCGCGTCCTGCCGAGCACGGGCAGCAGCATGCCCAGGCCGATGTCGAAGCCCTCCAGGGCGAAGTAGCCGATCAGCAGGAGTGCGAACACGCAGAGCCAGAGGATGTCCACGGTCTCTCCCTAGTGGCTGAGCGCGTGCGCGCGCTCGGTGGGGTCGGCCGGCGCGTCCGCGCCGAGGGTGACGGCGGTGGGCCCGCGCCGCACGGTGCGGGCGATCAGCACGTAGTCGATCACCGCGAGCAGGGCGAGCACGCCGCCGAAGGCGATGAGCGAGAGGGTGACCATCCCGGAGGTGAGGCCGGGGGACATGGCGTCGGCGACGGTCAGCTTCCCGTTGATCAGCCAGGGCTGCCGGCCGGACTCCCTGGCCAGCCAGCCGAGGATCGCCGCCACGAACGGCAGCGGGGTGATCGCCATCATCACGGGGTGCGTCCAGCGCCAGCGCGGCAGCCAGTACACGGTCGGCGCCAGCACGAGCACGATGAGGAGGTTGAGCAGCTCGCCGATCAGGATCATGAAGCCGAGCCCCAGCCCGGCCAGGCCCCCGTCGTCGAACTTGCCCGGCTGGACCGTCTCGACCGCGAAGAACTGGGCGTAGCCGAAGCCGACCGTGATCAGCGAGCCGACCAGCGAGGTGATCACTCCCGTGCGGAGCGAGCTCGTGAAGAACTCCCGCTCGGCGGTGCGCCGGAACAGCTGGTACGCGCTGGCCCCCATCATCACGAAACCGCCGGTCCACAGGCCCGCGCCGAGCACGTGCGGCAGCGCCATGGTCAGTGCCGGGTTGGTGAGCAGCGCGCCGAAGTCGGTCAGGACCAGGTGGCCGTCGCGCTCCACGGCTCCGGCCGGGTTCTGCAGGAACGAGTTGGCCACCATGATCCAGAAGGCGGAGGCGTAGGCGGTCAGCGTCACCACCCAGATGCACGCCACGTGGAGCCATTTCGGCAGCCGGTGCCAGCCGAAGATCCACAGGCCCAGGAAGGTGGACTCCAGGAAGAACGCGCCGAGCGTCTCGATCGCGAGCGGCGCGCCGAAGATGTCCCCGGCGTAGTGCGAGAGGCCGCTCCAGTTCATGCCGAACTGGAACTCCATCACCAGCCCGGTGAGGATGCCGAGCGCGTAGTTGATCACGTAGATCTGGCCCCAGAAGCGGGTCACCCGTTCGTGGACCGGCTTGCCGGTGACGGCGTAGCGGGTGTGCATGATCGCGATCAGGGGGGCCAGGCCCAGGGTCAGCACGACGAACAGGAAGTGGAGGCTCCCTGTTACGGCGAACTGTGTCCGGGCCAGGTCGAGCACGTTCACGGTCTCACCTCCGTTGTTATGTCTGTCTATCTATAGGCACTCTACATGTAGAACGCCTACATGTAGCATGTCTATACGGGAGGTAGGGTGACGACGTGAGCGAGCGAAGTGAACGAACCGCCGGGTGCGGTGACACGGGATTCGTCTGGCGGGCGGAGGTGGCCGCGTGAACACCGACGCGCTCCGCGGCCACATGGACGCCCTGCTGCTCTCCGTGCTGGAGCACGAGCCGCTGCACGGCTACGCGATCATCGAGGCGCTCCAGGCGCGCAGCGGCGGCGCGCTGAACGTGCCGACGGGCACGGTCTACCCGGCGCTGCGACGGCTGGAGCAGGCGGGATACCTGGCCAGCGAGTGGGCCACGGTGAGCGGGCGCAGGCGGCGCACCTACCGGCTGACCTCCTCGGGGCGCACGGCCCTCGCCGGAGAGCGCTCCGCCTGGCGGGAGTTCACCGGGGCCATCGGCAGCGTCCTGGAACCGCGCACCACCCGCTGAAGCCTCCCGGAGCGCCGCCCGGCCGCACCCGGCGACCCGCCGATCACCAGTGGCTGTACGGTCACCGGCGTCGTGCGGTCACCGGGTCGCGCGGGGCAGGGGTCAGACGGTCACGGGGGCGGGTGCGCGCCGGGTGAGGCTCAGGCAGTGGAAGGCCCCGTACAGCTGGAGGAGCCAGAGCGCGTAGCTCACCAGCGACGCGCCGATCCCCGGCGGGTAGTCGTCGAACCCGGCCGAATTCCGCGAGCCGAACATCAGTGCCCCGCACGACACGAGCATGACCGGCAGCATGGCCCAGACGAACAGGCCCAGGGCCCGGGTGACGAGCCGGGGCCGCCTGATCCTGCGCAGGCCCCGGCGCAGCGCGAACAGCGCGAGCCCGCCGATCAGGCCGATGAACATCTGGAGCATGTCCACGCCGCGGGCGACCATGATGAACCAGTCCGGCATCTCCTCGTACGCCGTCGGGGTGGTGGGAAAGATCCTCCAGATCACGCTCCACATGATCGCGGTGAGCGGCACGGTGACGAACAGCAGCGTGGCCAGCCTCCGGCCCGCCACGTTGGACAGCTCCTCCTGGTAACCGGGCGCGATCTCGCCGATCGGCCCGAACTCCTCGACCGCGGCCCGCTCGGCCTCGTCGCGCCCCAGACCGTCGCTCTCCAGCGCCTCGGCGGTGTCGAGCAGGCTGTCGCGCGCCTCGGTGATCATGTCGAGTTTCGGTCTCCGAGGACCTCTGAGAGCGTGGCTGAGCCCGGTCACGTAATCCTCGATGACCCCGGTGCCTGCCATATACGCTCCAGTCGCCCGATTCCCATCCAGGGTATGACTTTCCCATCCTGGTCCCCCGCCCGGAACCCGCGCATCGGGGACCACCCTGAGAAGACCCGGAGTCGACCTGCCTCCACCTGCGAATACGCTCGAATCCAGCGACGTCCGGCGGGAGGGGGCTTCGTCGTGAGGATCAGGGACATCGAGGTGTGGGAGGGCACGCTGGCCCACGACCTGCCGTACTTCACCTTCGGCGGCGGCTCGCCGCTCGTCGTGCTGCGCTGGTTCACCCCCGCCCACGCCAACCCGGCCGGACTGGCGCGCGGCGTGGAACTGCGGGTGCTGGCCCCGCTGGCCCGCCACTTCCGGTTGTACGCCGTCGGCCGCCCTCCCGGCATGGCCCCCGGAACGACCATGGCCGACATCGCCGCCCGGCACGCCGAGGCCCTCCGCGCGGAGTTCGGCGGACCCGTCGACGCGATGGGTCTGTCGTCGGGAGGCTCGGTGGCGCTGCAGATGGCGGCCGACCACCCGGACGTGGTCCGCGCGCTGGTCGTGGCCGGGGCGGCACACCGGCTCACGCCGGGCGTCAGGGGGCTCCAGCGCCGCTACACCGAGGCGGTCGCCGCCGGGCGGCGCGGCCTGCAGCACCAGGCGGTCACGGCCGCGGCCTCGCCCGCCGGGCGGGCCCTGGCGGGGGCGCTGCTGTGGCTGCTGGATCCGCTGGCGCGCCCCGACGACCCCCGTGACATGCTCGCCTTCGCTCGCGCGGAGGACGGATTCGACCTGACCGGCCGCCTCGACGACGTCGTCGCCCCCACCCTGGTCCTCGGCGGTGAGAGGGACCTGGACTATCCGGTAGAGCTCTTCCGGGAGACCGCCGAGGGGGTCCGCGACGGCCGCCTGATCACCTATCCCGGCCTGGGCCACCTGGGAGCCTTCCGCAGCAGGCGGTTCGCCCAGGACGTCACGGCCTTCCTGGCCGGAATCGGCCCGGAGGAGACCACCCGCTCGACCTCCTAGGGCCTGGACGGACTTCGGATCTTCAGATGGGCCGAAGGCTTCGGATCCACGAGACGGCTCCGCGGAGACGAAGGCCGGCGAGGTGGCTCCCACCGATCTTCGGCACCTCCTGGCAGATAGATTTCTCCTCATGATCAGCGCATGGGCGACAGGGGCGATCGAGCGGCTGGATGAGGAGATGGCGCAGGTCGGGCCCACCCCGTTGCGGCCGTTCCCGCTGCCCGGCGACTGGGGAGTACGGCTCTGGTTGAAGGACGAGTCGGTCCAGCCGACGGGCGGCCTGAAGCACCGGCTGGCACGGGCCCTGTTCACGACCGCGATCGCCACCGGCCGGATCGTGGAGGGCACCCCTGTGGTGGAGGCCGCAGGGGGCGCGATGGCGGCCGCCCAGGCATACTTCGCCCGGCTGCTCGATCTGCCGTACACCGCTGTCATGCCGGAGGGCTCCCGGGGGGAGGGCGTCGAGCGGCTGGGCGGGACCTGCCGGCCCGTCCACCCACCGCCGGCCATCTACGACGAGGCCGCAGGATTGGCCGAGCGGCTGGGCGGCTGCTACCTGGACTACTACACCTCGGCCGCGACCGTCGACTGGCGCGGCGGAAGCCTGGCGGAGGAGCTTTTCGGCCAGGCGGACCGGTGTCCGGCGTGGATCGTGGTCGGCGCGGGCACCGGTGCCACCTCCGCCGCTGTCGGCCGCCATCTACGCGATCACCGTCTGCCAGGCAAGCTGGCCGTGGTCGATCCGGAGAACTCCGCCTACTTTCCCGGCTGGGCGAGTGGCGCCGACGACTACGCCACCGGCATGCCGTCCCGGATCGAGGGGATCGGCCGGCCGCGCATGGAGCCGGGTTTCGTCGCCTCTCTCGTCGATCTGGTCGTTCCGGTGCCCGACGCCGCCAGCGTGGCCGCTGCCCGCCGCGTGCGGGAAGTGACCGGGCTGGCGGTCGGTGCCGCCACCGGGACGAACCTGTGGGGTGCGCTGGAGCTCGCCGTCCGCATGCGGGACCGGGGTGTCCGCGGCGAGATGGTCACCGTGATCGGTGACGCCGGCGAGCGTCACCTACGGACCTGCCACGACGACGCCTGGGCGCAGGGCAGGGGACTGGACTGGAGAGCGTACGCGGCACGGCTGGCACGCATGCTCAACGCGTGAAACCACGCCTCACTCGGTGATCGCTCGTTGAGTGAGGCGTGGAGACATTCACGCGGCGGCTGGTTCCCGATGAGTCGCGGGACCCCCGCTCGGTGCGAGCTCCGGTCAAGAGGTTTCGGTGGAGATGACCACGCGGCGGTTCTTGGCGCGCCCGGTGTCGGTGATGTTCGGGCGGACGGGTTTGGTCTCGCCGTACCCTGTCGCCTTGAGGCGGGCCCGGTCGAGGCCGCCCTCGCCGGCCAGCCAGCCGAGCACGGCCTGCGCGCGTCGCTGCGAGAGTCTCACGTTGTAGGCGTCCTCGCCCTTGTCGTCGGTATGGCCGTCGACCTGGATGGCCGAGTCGCCTGCGGACTTCCGGCTGATCTGCTGGGCGATGCGCTTGAGCTCGGCCGCCGCGCCCGGCTTGATGTCCGCGCTGTCGAAGTCGAAGAGCACGTCGGCGTTGAGGTTGTAGGCGATCGAGTCCTCACCCTCCAAGACCTCGCTCCCGCCGACCTCGTAGGACTTCAGCTCAGCTGCGGGGATCTCCACCGACGGCACGTTCACGGCGGGTGCCTCGACGGCGGGCACCTCCACGGCGGGGACGCATTCGCCCTTGTCGTTGCACTTTTCCGGCCGGACGACGAACGGCCTGATGACGAAGGGCCTGATGATGAACGGCCTGATGATGAAGGGCCGGATCACGAACGGCACCAGCCCGCCGCCCCGTGCCTTGCGCCGGCATACCTCGGGGGTGGAGACGGCCCTGGCTCGCACGGCGTCGGCCCTGACCGCGTCGGCGCGGACGGGGTCGACCTTGAGATCGCCCGCGTTCACTCCGGGGATCTCGACAGCCGGGATCTCCACGGCGGGAATGCCCGTCTCGGGAATGCTCGCCGCGCCGAGGCAGCCGCCGGGCGCCGGTTTGATCTCGGTGCACTGGGCGGGAACCCGCTGGGCGGGGATGTCGACGCCGGGGATGGTGGTCGCGGGAATCGTCACACCGCCGACCTTCGCTTCGGGGATCCGCACCGCGTCGGAGTGCACGGCCGGGATCTCGACGGCGGGGATGAGCGTCCCATCGGGACAACTCGTCGGCTCGGGCCCCGAGGTGGTCTCTCCGCGGGAGGGCTCACCGGGGGTACCGGGAGCAGAGGATGAGGGGACCGAGGGAGAGGCGATCGGCGACGAGGGGGTGGAAGAGACGCTCCGACGTTCCTCTCCACCGGCGCCCGCGACACCGTTCGCGCCGCACGCGCTGAGCGCAGCGACCAGCAGACCGATGACAAAGGTTCTCATGGACGATGACGATAGGCATCCGGCCTTCGACATTTGTAGAGCGAGAGTCCTTGGAAATGCGGCCGTCGCGGCCATGAGGGCTTCCGCGTGACCTGCGTGACCTGCGTGACCTGCGCGATCCGCGCGATCCGCGCGATCCGCGCGATCCGCGCGATCCGCGCGAGAGCCTGTCGGCCGAGCCGGCGCCCGTCCCGGAAACGCCGGTTTCCGGGATGATCCACAAGCTGGGACGCTTCGTCGTGTCGAGGCGTGTACGTGCTTGGCGGGGTTGTCTCCCAGGAAACGATCACGAACGCCGGAGCCGTCGAACGAAGACCGGCGCCGCGGGTCGGAACGGCTCCGCGGCGATCGCGCCGGGCGTGCCGCGGGCGATGGGGTGCGAGGTGGGCGCGGCAGTGGAGTCCGGGCGGGTGGGGGTGCTGGGGTGCGAGGTGGGCGCGGCGGCGGAGTCCGGGCGGGTGGGGGTGCTGGGCGGCGGCGTCCTCGTGGGGACGGATCGCCACCCGGCTCCGCGCCGGCCGTACTCCGGCCGCACCCCCTAGAGCGCGGCGAGCCGGCCGACTCCCTCTGATCCGTACCCGGCGTCGATCGCTCGCTGCATCTCGGCTCGCGCGGCGCTGAGCACACCGTTGTCGAGGTCGTTCGCGCGGATGGTACCGAGGATGTGGTCCATGGCCGCCGCGGCGGAGGTGATCGTGGAGTCGTCACCGGGGAAGTGACCCGCGGCGACCTGCCGAGCGACCTGGTCGATCATGTCCGAGAAGAAGCCGAGCATCGCCTTCGCGTGCCCGGCGATGTCGGACGGGCCGATGTTCTCCGCGGCGGCGAGCGCGAACGTGTGCACCACGCCGCTCATCGCCGTCCAGAACAGGTCCTGCAGGGACGCGTCGAACGCGGCGGCCCGGCCGGGGTCCTCGCCGAGGTAGTTCGCGTTCTCGCCGAGCGCGGCCAGTGCGGGCCGGTGCGTCTCGTAGGCGTCGCCGGACCCGCTGTAGAACAGGGCCGCCTCCGGCCCTCCGATGGCCGCGGGCGTGGCCATGATCACGCCGTCGATGTAGCCGATGTCGTGCTCTGCCGCCCAGGTGGCCATCGCGCGGGCCTGCCGCGGTGAGCCGCCGGTGAAGTTCACCAGGGTGCGGCCCTTCAGGGCGTCGGTGTCGAGGAGCGACCGCGCCACCTGGTGGTTCAGCACGCACACGACGACGAGCGGGCTGGCCGTGATCGCCTCGGTGGCGGTGTCGGCGACGATGGCATTGAGGTCGTCTCCCTTTTCCGGGGTGCGGTTCCACACGGTGGTGGGGTGGCCCGCGGCGGTGAACGCGGTGGCCAGGGCGTGTCCCATGGGGCCGAGCCCGAGGACGGTCACGGAGGTCATGCCGGTTAAGCTAAACCTTGACGTCGACGTCAGAGTCAACTCTGGAGTGAGTGTGCGAATCGGGGAGCTGGCGCGGCGGACGGGTGTCAGCGAGCGTGCGCTGCGGTACTACGAGGAACAAGGTCTGCTGAATCCGGAGCGGCGGCCGAGCGGTTATCGCGTGTACGGCGACGAGGATGTGTCGACGGTACGGCGGATCAGGATTCTGCTCGCGGCCGGTCTGAGCACCGCTCAGATTCTGGAGGTGTTGCCGTGCATCGTCGATGACGAGGGCCTGCTGACGCCCGGCTGCCCGGAGCTGGTCGACGGGCTGGTGCGGCATCGTGCCCGGATCGACGAGGCCATCGACGAGCTGGAGGCCACTCGCGCCAACCTCGACACGATCATCGTCGGTGAACGGCGGGCCGGCTGACCTCGTCGAACGGCCCCGGACGTTCTGACCGCCCCCCGTGTCACCCCGGTCCCCCGTATCACCCCGGTCCCCCGTATCACCCCGGTCCCGCGTGTCACCCCGGTCCCGCGTGGCGTCCCGCGCCTTCCGGTACCTCCTCGGCCCTCGTACCTCCCCGCGCTCCGGCCGCGCCCCGGCCGTACTTCCGAGGAGCCGGGCGGTTTCGCGAGAGGTCTCACCCGTGGTCGGGGGTGCGCCACAGGGACAACCAGCGCAACCCCAGGCGCGCCCCGCGCGGGACGACGGCGAGCGCGCAGCCGCTCATCCGGAGCCCTTCGGGATGGCGGATGCCGGTGAAGAGGCAGGTGCTGAGGTCCAGGTCGGCGAGTTCCAGCTCTGCGGCGTCCACCTCGTGCAGCGAGGTCAGCCGGGCGCCGTCCCGGCCCCGTACCGTGGCGGGGCCGTGCAGGGTCGCCCCCTCCAGATCGGCCTCGGCGTCGTCGAGCCGGACGTTCAGCCGCCCGCCCACCTCCAGGCGCCGCAGGTCCACCGAGCACCCGCCCGTGGTCACGTCGAGGCCCTTGCCCGCCCACGCCCCGGCGAGGGTCAGGTGGCGGCCGACCGAGATCGGGGCCAGGTAACCGCCCGAGGAGAAACGCGCCCCCTCGAACCCGGCCAGCCCGCCGAAGCTCGTCTTGCGGAAGGACACCGTACGGCGGAACCTGCACCCTCTCAGGGTCGCGTCGCCCACGAAGCCGGTGCCGTCGAAGGTCACGAAGCCGTGGAAGTCGGCGCTCTCGAAGGACGCGGTCCGGTTGAAGAGGGCCCCTCCGAACAGGGCGTCACCGTCGATGGAGACCTGGTCGAAGGCCGCGTGCCCGGTGATGGCGACACCGTGCAGAGACAGCCCCTGGTCGAACCTGGCCTCCCTGAAAGAGACGTTGCGTGCGAAACGGGCGTTGAAGAACGAGGCGAGGCGCTGGAAGTGCGCGTGGTCGAACGAGACGTCCCCGCCGAACGCCATGTCGCCGAACCGCACGCTCTCGGGGAAGGTCGCCCAGTCGAACCTGGCCCGGCCCAGGCGCCCCCGGGTGGCGGTGAGGATCCGTTCCAGCAGATCCCTGCCGACGAAGGTGGCCCGCAGGTCCACGGCGGAGCCGGGGGAGAGGCCGCGGACGACCTCGTCGAGCTCGGCGGAGTCCAGATGGGCCAGACACCGCCCGTACGGCTGCCGCGCGGATCCCGCGCACTCCGGGGAGGCGGCGCAGGTGACCCAACCCACGTCCAGAGTTCTCATGTTCAAGTGATACCCGCAGACGGCTGGGCAAGCGACTTCTAGGTCAAGGAAAGCCATAACTGGCCGGGCCGGATAGACATGAAGTGTCAAGATTCTCGATTTCACCGTCTATCCACTTATATGTGAGTGTTCCGCAATGCACTGGGCCTTACGCTCCGGTTCATGCGTGCTTTATCCCGGGCGTTCGCCGCCCTCGTGGCCGTCGGCCTCGCCACCACCGGCGTCGCGGCCCTCGCCTCAGCCCCGGCCCTGGCGGAACCGGGCACCGTCGTCATCAGCCAGGTCTACGGCGGTGGCGGCAACACCGGAGCGCCGCTCGCCAACGACTACGTCGAGCTGTTCAACCGCAGCGCCGCGCCCGTCGCCCTGGACGGCTGGTCCGTCCAGTACGCGAGCGCCACCGGTACGGGAAACTTCGGCGCCAACCCGGTCGTCCCCCTGGCGGGCACCCTGGCGCCCGGCCAGTACCACCTGGTCCAGCTCGCCGGAGGCGCCAACGGCTCCCCGCTGCCCGCGGCGGACACCACCGGGACGATCAACCTGAGCGGCTCCGCGGGCAAGGCGGTCCTGGTCCGCTCGGCCGAGGGCCTGGCATGCAACGGCGGTTCCGCTCCCTGCGCGCCGGAGCAGACGGCACTGATCGCCGACCTGGTCGGGTACGGCGGCGCCAACTACTTCGAGGGCACCGCGGCTCCCGCGCTCTCGGCCACGCTGGCGGGCCTGCGCAAGGAGCACGGCTGCGCCGACACCGACGTCAACGGCACCGACGTGGAGGCCGTGGCCCCGGCGCCGCGCAACCGGGCCACCGCCGCCGCGCCCTGCGGCGCCGTCGAGCCGACGCCGACGCCCACCCCCACGCCGACCCCGACGCCCACGCCGCCGGGAGAGCCGTGCGAGACCCCGGCCACCCACCAGATCGCCCAGGTGCAGGGGAGCGGTGACGTCAGCCCGCTGGCGGGCCAGAACGTCCGCGTCGAGGGCGTCGTGACCGCCGACTTCCAGGAGACCACGCAGCTCAGCGGCTTCTTCCTGCAGGACCCGACCCCGGACGCCGACCCGGCCACCTCCGAGGGCCTGTTCGTCTTCGCCCGCAGCTCCTTCAAGGACGTCAAGGTCGGCGACCGCGTCCTGGTCACCGGCAGGGCCGTGGAGTTCAACGGCTGGACCGAGCTGTCGCCGGTCACCGCCGTGGACGTCTGCGGAAAGGGCACCGTCGCGCCCGCCAGGCAGAGCCTGCCGCGTCCCGAGGGCGTGACCTTCGAGCCCGTCGAGAACATGCTCGTCACCTTCCCCGAGCCGCTCACCCTCAACGACCACTACAACCTGGGCCGCTACGGTGAGGTCACCGTCGCCTCCGAGGGACGCGTGTTCCAGCCGACCGACCGGCCGGGCGTGGACGCCGCCAAGAACGCGCGGCGCACCCTGCTGGTGGACGACGGCTCCTCGGCGGAGAACCCGGCGACGATCCCCTACACCGAGCCGCGCACCGTCCGCCTGGGCGACACCGCGATCGGCGTCACCGGCGTGATGGGGTACGGCTTCGGCAAGTATCGTCTCCAGCCGACCAAACAGATCAACTTCCTGCGGCTCAACCCGCGCCTGCCCGTACCGTTCCCGGTCATCGGCAACGTCAAGGTGGCCAGCTTCAACACGCTCAACTGGTTCACCACCCTCGGCTCGCGTGGCGCGAGCAACGCCCCCGAGCAGCAGCGTCAGCTGGCCAAGCTGGTCGCCGCGCTGAAGGGCATGAACGCCGACGTCGTCGGCCTCATGGAGGTCCAGAACAACGGCCAGACCGCGGTGCAGGCCCTGGTCGACGCGCTCAACGCCCAGGTCGGCGCGGGCACCTACGCGGCGATCACCCACCCCTACCCGGGCACCGACCTGATCCACGTGACGGCGATCTACAAGCCGGGCAGGGTCGAGCCGGTGGGGGCCGCGCGGTCCTCCACCGACCCGGTCTTCCGCAGGCCCCCGCTGATCCAGACCTTCCGCCGGGTCCAGGGCGGCCAGTCCTTCACCGTGCTGGTCAACCACTTCAAGTCCAAGGGCTGCGACGAGCAGGCCGTGGGCCCGGACGCCGACCAGGGTGACGGGCAGAGCTGCTACAACGGCGAGCGCGTGCGCCAGGCGCAGGCGACGCTGGGCCTGATCGACAGCCTGAACCTGACCAACCCGCTGGTCCTCGGCGACCTCAACGCCTACGGCGAGGAGGACCCGATCGACACCCTGGAGGCCGCCGGCCTGACCAGCGTGACCAAGAAGTTCGTCCCGGCGCCGCTGCGCTACAGCTACCTCTTCGACGGCCTGGTCGGCGAGCTTGACCACGCGCTGGTCGGCAAGGACCTGCTCAAGCGCGTGACCAGCACGACGATCTGGCACATCAACGCCGACGAGAGCCGGATCCTCGACTACAACACCGAATTCAACCCGCCGGGCCTCTACGAGCCCGACGCGTTCCGCTCCTCCGACCACGACCCCGTGGTCATCGGGCTGACGCTGTCCGGCGGAAGGCGCTGATCCGGACCGCGAGGAGTGACGCGGGACCTCCGCGGGGCTGACGGTCCCGAGGAGGTCCCGCGGCGGGGGCCCGGCAGAGGTCTCGCCGGCCGGTTCGGCACCCCCGCACCGCTCGGCACCGCTCGGCGTCGGTCCGGCACCGCTCCGCACCGCTCGGTGCCGCCCCGCACGCTCGGCGTCGGTCCGGCACCGCTCGGTGCCGGACCATCCGCCGGGACGGGCCGTCCCCGCAATGCGAAACGCCCCCGGTTATAAACGGGGGCGTTTTACGTTACTTCGGATGCTACGTGTGTTTTCTTGTAAACCAGAAGTGCGAGGATGGGCGCCAGTCGTTCGGCCGCTTTCTGTGCCCGCCCCTGTCGGTTCTGTGGATTCTTCCGGCGATCCCCGAACACCTCACCCGGCCGGGCCCGCGCGCCTCACGCCGGCACGCGGACGCACCCGTGGAGCGGGAACGCGCTGTCCGCCGCGTACGGGCGACCGGGGGCCGCGATCATCGAACGGCGGCTCGCGGACGGACCGGACCCGCGGGGACGGTCATCCCGCCGGCGAGCGCCACGACGTGGCCCACGGCGGAGAACAGACCCCGGGCGAGGTGGGCGAATCGTGGGGAGGACCCTGACCGCGGAGACCGGCGTTTTCGCGGATCCGGCGGGTGACCTCGCGGTTTCGGCCGCGCCACGGCGGCCCGGCGAGCTCCCGTGCCCGGCGGGACGGCGGGATGGAATGCGCGGGGAGGGGAAGTGGTTATGCCAGCCATACAGACGTGAACGACAGGAGGAGCCACCGGTGGCCACCATCGAGGTAACCGAGAAGAACTTCAACGACATCGCCGACGAGGGGATCGTCCTGCTGGACTTCTGGGCGGCCTGGTGCGGACCGTGCCGCACCTTCGGACCGATTTTCGAGAAGTCGTCGGCGAAGCACACCGACATCAAGTTCGGCAAGATCGACACCGAGGCGGAGCAGGCGCTCGCACAGGGATTCGAGATCACGTCGATCCCGACGATCATGGCCATCCGCGATGGCATCGTCGTCTTCGCCCAGCCGGGCGCACTGCCCGCGCCCGCCCTTGAGGACCTCATCGGCCAGGTCCGCGCGCTTGACATGGAGGCGATCCGCGCCGAGCTCGCCAACGAGCTGGGCGCCCAGAAGGGCTGATGCCCGGATCGCGAAAGCCCCGCGCCGCCGGAGGGAAGAATCCGATGGCGCGGGGCTTTCGCATGACCCGTGACCCGTGACCCCATGGCCGCGTGATCCGAGGCCCCGAAGATCCCGAAGGTCCCAAGGAGCTCCGGAGGCGCTGTGGAAGGAGCGGGCCCGGGGCCGGGCCGGGAGCCCGGAGGCGCCGGGCCCGGCCCGGAGGATCAGACCGAGCGGTAGAGCTCGGCCACCCGGAAGGCCAGGTCAAGCGACTGTCCGCGGTTGAGGCGCGGGTCGCAGGCCGTCTCGTAACGCCTGGCCAGGTCGTCCTCGACGATCTCGGCGCCGCCGCCCACGCACTCGGTGACGTCGTCGCCGGTGAACTCGATGTGGACGCCGCCCGGGTGGGTGCCGAGCGCGCGGTGCACCTCGAAGAAGCCCGCCACCTCGTTCAGGACGTCGTCCAGGCGGCGGGTCTTGTGGCCGCTGGGCGCCTCGAAGGTGTTGCCGTGCATGGGGTCGCAGATCCACGCCACCTGGGCGCCGCTCGCGGTCACCTTCTCCACCAGCTCGGGGAGGTGCTCGCGGATCTTCGACGCGCCCATCCGGGTGATGAAGGTCAGGCGCCCGGCCTCGTTGTCCGGGTTGAGCTTCTCGATCAGCGCGAGGGCGTCCTCGGTGCTGGTCGTCGGGCCGAGCTTGACGCCGATCGGGTTGCGGATGCTGGCGAAGAACTCCACGTGGGCACCGTCGAGCTGGCGGGTGCGCTCGCCGATCCAGACCATGTGCGCCGAGACGTCGTACGGGCGGCCGGTCCGCGAGTCGATCCGGGTGAGCGCCCGGTCGTAGTCGAGGATCAGCGCCTCGTGCGAGGAGTAGAACTCGACGGTGTGGAACTCCTCGGGCTCCGCCCCGCAGGCGCGCATGAAGGCCAGCGCCTGGTCGATCTCGCGGGCGAGCTGCTCGTAGCGCTTGCCTGCCGGGGACTCGATCACGAAGTCCTGGTTCCAGGCGTGCACCTGGCGCAGGTCGGCGTAGCCGCCCTTGGTGAAGGCGCGGACCAGGTTGAGTGTCACCGCCGAGGAGTGGTACGCCCGCAGCAGCCGCCCCGGGTCGGGAATGCGGGACTCGGGGGTGAAGTCGAAGCCGTTGACCATGTCGCCCCGGTAGGCGGGCAGCTCGACGCCGTCGCGGATCTCGGAGTTCTTCGAGCGCGGCTTGGCGAACTGCCCGGCCATCCGGCCGATCTTCACCACGGGGACCTTCGCCGCGTAGGTCAGCACGATGGCCATCTGGAGCAGCGTCTTGAGCTTGTTGCGCACGTCGTCGGCGGTGGCGCCGCCGAAGGTCTCGGCGCAGTCCCCACCCTGAAGGACGAAGGCCTCGCCCCGCGTCACCGCCGCGAGATCGGCTTTGAGGTTGTCGCACTCGCCCGCGAAGACGAGGGGCGGGAGCCCTTTCAGCTCGGCGACGACCTTGTCCAGCTCGCCGCGGTCGGGCCACTCGGGTTGCTGCGCCGCAGGCAGCTGCCGCCAGGAATCGAGGTTGATGCTCACGACGTACCAGGCTATTGCAACTGGCCGTTCGAACAGACCCGATTGTCCACGTAGTGAGAAGGTCTTTATACCTGGTGAGATTCCACCGGGCTGGAAATATGTTCCGGCAGGACGCCCAGGCCGATGAAACGCCTGGCCAGGCGGCCGATCAGGGGAAGGCGGGAGACGTCGCGCGGCAGCCGCACCGGCCGGGGGTGCTCGGTCAGCGCCGGCCGGATCAGCCGGTTCTGGACAAGACGCTGGGCGAACTGGGTGATCACGGTGGGCGGGGTGCGCCGCCGCTGGACCCTCGCGAGCAGTGATTCGGGGATCGGGGTCCCGGCGGCGAGCGGTCCGGCCAGCAGGTTCGCGGCGGCGACCGCGTCCTGTACGGCCAGGTTGATGCCGACGCCGAAGACCGGCGACATGGCGTGCGCGGCGTCGCCGATGACCAGCAGGCCGGGGCGATGCCAGCGGCGCAGCCGGTTGAGCGCGACCGACAGCACGCTGACGTCCTCGAATCCCCGCAGCCGCCCGACCCGGTCTTCGAGGAAGGGCAGGATCTTGGCGACCGGCTCGCGGACCCCCTCGATCCCCCGGGAGCGCAGGGCCTCGAAGCCGCCCTTGGGGATCAGGTAGGCGAGTTGCCAGTAGGTCTCGCGGTTGATCGACACCATCATGTGGCCGTTGGACACCCGCAGGAACGTCGTTCGAGGATCGGAGGCCTCGCGGGGCAGCCGGAACCAGACCACGTCCATGGGGGCGCTGTGCTCCACGGGGACGAGCCCGGCGGCCCGGCGTACGTCGGAGTGGCGGCCGTCGGCGGCCACGGTGAGCGTCGCGCGCAGCTCGTGCTCGCCCGAGGTGTCCCGGTAGCGCACCCCGCGCACCGCGTCGTCCTCGCGGATCACCCCGTGCACCTCGGCCTCCATGATGAGGCGGAAGTTCGGATACCGCTTGGCGGCGGTGGTCAGCAGGTCGAGGAACTCCCACTGCGGAACGAAGGCGATGTACTGATATTTGCCTTTAAGTCCCCTCAGATTGGCGACCGGCACCGTGGCGTCGTCGGTCTGGATCTCCATCTCGTACGTCTTGCGGTGCGGGAGCCGGTGGAAATCCTCGGCCAGGCCCAGCTCGTCGAGGATCTGGAGGGTCGAGGGATGGATGGTGTCACCCCTGAAGTCACGCAGGAAGTCGTCGTGCTTCTCCAGGAGCGTCACCTCGACGCCGGCCCTGGCCAGCAGCAGTGCCAGCATCGCCCCCGCCGGGCCGCCCCCGGCGATCACGCATGTGTTTCGTCTCATAATTCATCACCCAGTGAAATACTGGCACAGGATTCGGCGGAAGAAAACAGGTTCGCTGGCAATCCCCCCCTCATCCGGTGTCGAATTGCGAAGGTGAGGACAGAACGCGACCCCGCGGGGGCACCGGATCCAGGCGATCCCCCCGGCCTGGAGGACCTGCTGGCCCAGGTCGCCCTCGGGCGGGAGCGGGCCTTCGAGCGGCTCTACGACCTGCTGGCCGGCCCGATCTTCGGCCTCGCCCGGCGTGTCGTGCGCGACCGCGCGCAGGCCGAGGAGGTGGCGCAGGAGGTGCTGGTCGAGGTCTGGCGCAGCGCCTCCCGGTACGACCGGACCCGCGGCAGTGCCCTGGCGTGGGTGATGACGATGGCACACCGCCGCTCCGTCGACCGGGTCCGTTCCGCCCAGGCCTCCGCGAACAGGGAGGAACGGGTCTCCCGGATGTCCGGGGATGTCCCCTACGACCAGGTCTCCGAGACGGTGACCACCCGGCTGGAGGGAGAGCGGGTGCGCCGCTGTCTCGGCGGCCTGACGGACTTGCAGAGACAGGCCGTCACCCTGGCCTACTACGGCGGCTACAGCTACCCGGAGGTGGCCGGGCTGCTTAAGGTGCCGCTGGGTACGATCAAGACGAGGATGCGCGACGGCCTGGTCAGGCTCCGCGACTGCATGGGGGTGGAAAAGTGAACGACGACCTCCACACCCTCTCCGGCGCGTACGCGCTGCACGCGCTGCCCGACCAGGACGTGGCGCTCTTCGAGGCGCACATGTCCCGGTGCGAGGCCTGCGCCGTCGAGGTGCGCGGTCTCTCCGAGACCGCCGCCCGGCTCGCCATGGGCGCGGCCGAACTCCCGCCCCCGGCCCTGAAGACCCGGGTCATGGCGCAGATCGCCGAGGTGCGGCAGGAGCCGCCGGTCCTGGAGCGCGGGGCCGCCCGGCCCGAGCCGGACAACGTGGTGCCGCTGCGCTCGGGCTCCCGGTGGCGCGGGCGGGTCCTGGCGGGCCTGGCCGCGGTGTCGGTCGCGGCGGCGGCGGTCCTCGGCGTCGCCGTCGTCGACGCGAACAGGGAGCGCGACCGGCTCCGGCAGGTCGTCGCCGTGGTGGCGGCCCCCGACGCCGAGACCGTCAGGCGACCCGTCTCCTCCGGCGGCACCGGCGTCATCGTGGTGGCGCCCTCCCAGGGCAAGATGCTCTTCACCGCCAGCGGCCTGCCGCCGCTGCCCGGCTCCCAGGTCTACGAGCTGTGGATGATGGGCGGTGACGGCGTCCGCCCGGCGGGACTGCTGGAACGGGCCGCCGACGGCACCGTCGTCCCGGTCCTGGCCACCCCCCTGCGCGGTGACGAGCGGGTCGGCCTGACCGTCGAACCCGCGGGAGGCTCCGACCGGCCCACCACGACCCCCATCATGATCGCCGACCTTCCCGCGACCTGACCGGCCCGGCCGGTCGCGGTTCCGGGCGCCGCCCCCGGTCCGGCGAGCCCGGGACGGCGCCGGGGGCGCCGAATCGGCAGATTGGACCGTACGGTCCAGGGGGTTATGCTGTGGGCATGTCGACCACGGCGAAGTTCACCGCCAAGGGGGCACTCACGCGCGCCCGCATCGTCGAGGCCGCCGCCGACCTGGTCCTGGCCCGCGGGGTCGGCGGCACGACCCTGGACGACATCCGCGCCGGGACGGCGACCAGCAAGAGCCAGCTGTTCCACTACTTTCCGGACGGCAAGCGTGATCTGGTCGCGGCGATCGCGTCGTTCCAGGCCGAGCGCGTGCTCCAGGCGCAGAGACCGTTCCTGGACACGCTCGACACCTGGGAGGCGTGGGAGGGCTGGCGCGACGCCGTCATCGCGCACTACGACTCGCAGCCGCACTGGGGCTGTCCGATCGGGACGATGGCGAGCGAGCTCATGGGCAGTGATCCCGAGCGCGCGGCCGAGCTGGCCGCGCACATGGACCGCTGGTGCGGATACCTGCGGGCGGGGCTCACCCGCATGCGCGCCACCGGCCTGCTGCGCACCGACGCCGACCCCGAGGAGCTGGCCCTGGCGGTCTTCGCGGCGCTCCAGGGAGGCCTGCTGCTGACCCAGACGGCGCGGTCGATCAAGCCGCTGCGCGTGGCGCTGGACGCGGCCCTCACGGCGTTGCGGGCCTCGGCGGCCTGACGCCGGGCGACGAGAACGAGGAGGGCCGGGAAGGTGTCCGAGGTCTGGAAGGTGGCGGCCGGGATCGCGGGCGGCCTGCTGCTGCTCTGGCTGGCCCTGGCCGTCTTCCTGGTGACGGCGCGCCCCAGGGGCGGCGCGCTGGGCGAGGCGTTGCGCCTGCTGCCCGACCTGCTCCGCCTGGTCGCCGGGCTCGCGCGCGACGACAGCCTGCCGCGCGGGGTACGGGTCCGGCTGTGGCTGCTGCTGGGCTATCTGGCGATGCCCATCGACCTGATCCCCGACTTCGTC
Source organism: Streptosporangium sp. G11 (assembly GCF_051192615.1). Classification (NCBI taxonomy): domain Bacteria; kingdom Bacillati; phylum Actinomycetota; class Actinomycetes; order Streptosporangiales; family Streptosporangiaceae; genus Streptosporangium; species Streptosporangium sp. G11. The sequence continues at coordinate 39,941 of NZ_JBPJUQ010000006.1, read as the reverse complement.
CCGGTGCTCGGCTACGCCGACGACGCGATCATCGTCGCCTTCGTCCTGCGCTCGGTCATCAGGCGCGCCGGTCCCGACGCGCTGGCCGGGCACTGGCCCGGCACGCCGGAGGGGCTGGCCGTCGTCCGGCGCCTCGTCGGAGGACCCCGTTAGCCGGGAGCCGCGCCTCCCGGCGCCGGCACGCGGTGACGACCGCTCCGGTCACCGTGCCGCCGAGAGTACGTCGAGGGCCCTGAGCACGGCGGCGGAGGAGCGGTCGCGAAGGGAGGCGTACTCCTTCTCCGGATACTGGCGGGGGCCGTTCTCGACCAGGAGGATCAGGGCGAGGTAGAGGCGGTAGAGGGCCATCCGGGTGCGGGCGGGGCCGGTGAACTCCACGACGCCGCCCGCGTCGCGGTATCCGGCGACGATCGGGTCTGATTCGTCCAGCTCGCCGAAGATCGTCGGGGTGACGAAGTCGGCCAGCGGGTCGCCCCAGAAGGCCCGCTCGTGGTCGATGATCGCTTGGATGCGCGGCGTCTCGTCGCGGGTCAGGAAGACGTTGCCCGGCCACACGTCGAAGTGGACCAGGCAGGGGGTCGCGACCTCGTCCAGCGCGCCCGCGCCCGCCTCGATCGCCGCCGCGATCTCGGGCACCGGCCTCGGCAGCGGGGTGGCGTAGCGGCCCGCGTCGGCCAGGAGCGCGCCGGTCATCGTCAGGAACGCCTCCCGCCAGGTGCCGCCGGTCAGGCCCGCGTACGGGTAGCCGTAGACGTCGCCGGTGATCGCGTTCAGCCGGGCCAGGTGGCCGCCGAGCTCCCGGCGCAGGGCCCGCTGGTCCGCCTCCGCCGGATTCGCCTGGTTCCAGGACACCCCGTCGAGGGCGGCCAGGATCAGATAGTCGCCGCCCAGCACCGGATCGTCGAACCCGGCGCGCAGCAGCTCGGGAACCGGCACCCCCGCCGGGCCCGCCAGGCCGTAGACCATGGCCTCGGTGCGCAGCAGGTCGCGCTCGTAGCTCAGCTGCTCCAGCTCGGGCGGCGGCGACAGCTTCAGGACCGCCTCGCGCCCGTCGAGCAGGGCCAGCCGCCACACGGCGTTGGCGAAGCCGTCGGTCAGCTCGGTGGCTGAGGAGACGCCGACGCCCAGGGCCCGCTGAGCCAGCGCGTCGAGCTCGGCGGGGGTGAGGGGGCGTTTCGTCCTGCTGTCCATTTCCTACCTTGTCCTGCCTCGGTGCTGCGTGGGGGGAAGGCGGCGCGGCCGGGACGGGGTGCGCCGGGCAAGGGTAAGCCTGGTGGAGAGGGCGAGGGGGCGGGTCAGGCGGAGGCGCGCTCGATCAGATGGGTGTCCAGTATCACGACCGGCTGCTCCAGGTGCTCGCCGTTGATGCGGGCGACGAGCAGGTGGGCCATCTGGCGGCCCATCGACTCGGTGGGCTGGTGCACGGTGGTCAGGGCTGGGGAGGAGTGCGCCCCGGCGGGGGAGTCGTCGAAGCCGATCACCGCGACGTCGCCGGGGATCGACTTGCCCTCCTCGCGCAGCACCCGCATCGCGCCCAGCGCCATCGGGTCGGAGGCGGTGAAGACGGCGTCCAGGTCGTGGTTCTCGGCGAGGAGCCTGCGCATCCCCGCCATGCCGCTCTCCTCGCTGAAGTCGCCGTACGTCACGATCTCGCTCACGCCGGTCGCGAGCAGCGCGTCGCGGTAGCCCGCGAGCCGGTCGACGCCCACGCCCATGTCCTGGGGGCCCGCGATGGTGGCGATCCGGCGGCGGCCCCTGCCCAGCAGGTATTTGACCGCCTGCCTGGCCCCGGCCCGGTTGTCGACGTCGACGTAGCTGTAGGGGGTGAGGCCGACCGGGCGCCCGCCGATGACGGTCGGCACGCCCATCGCCTCCAGCCGCCCCGGCAGCGGGTCGGCGCCGTGCAGGGAGATCAGCAGCACCCCGTCGACGTGCTGCCCGGTCAGGTAGTGCTCCAGCCGCTCGTGGTCCTGCGCCGACTGGGCCATCGCGAGGATCAGCTGCAGGCCGGTCTCGGACAGCGCCGAGCCGATGCCGCGGATGGTCCCGGCGAAGTAGGGCTCGTCGAAGACCCGCAGCTCCGACTCCGAGACGACCAGCGCCACGGTGTCGGTGCGCCGGGTGACCAGCGCGCGGGCCGCCCGGTTGGGCACGTAGCCCAGCTCCTGGATCGCCCGCAGCACGGAGTCGCGAGCCTTCTCGCTGACCTTGGGCGAGCCGTTGATGACTCGCGACACCGTGCCACGGCCGACACCGGCCAGGGCCGCGACCGCCTCAAGCGTCGGACGACGGTCGCCGTTCATGTGTTTGCGCCCCCAGTGGTGAATTTCCCGGCCCCTATTCTGCCGGACCGTTCAGGCCTCCACGCCTGATGGTCCCGGCATACCAGAGAGCGCTCTCTTTGGGAACTCTGACCTGGGTCTCGTAGTCGACGTGAACCAGCCCGAACCGCTTGCCGTACCCCCACGCCCACTCGAAGTTGTCCATCAGGGACCAGGCGAAGTACCCCTCCAGGGGGATCCCGGCCTCGATGGCGGCGTGGCAGGTGCGCAGGTGGGCGTCGAGGTAGTCCACCCGGTCACGGTCGTGGACGACGCCGTCGGGGCCCACGACGTCGTCGAAGGCCGCGCCGTTCTCGGAGATGACCAGCGGGACGCGCGGGTACTCGGTGGCCAGCCGGTGCAGGACCTCCAGCAGGCCCGAGTGGTCGATCTCCCAGCCCATGGCCGTCACGGGCCGTCCGCCCTCGACGAACGACACGTGCTCGCTGCCGACCCAGGGCGACCCGGTGTCGGTGGGCGCCGCCGCGGCCGACGCGGCGCCGCCGGGGGTACCCGAGACGGTGAACCGGCTGTAGTAGTTGATCAGCAGCTTGTCCAGCGGCGTTGAGATGAGCTCCATGTCCCCGTCGTGGACGAGCCCCGCGGGCCGGCCGAGGTCCTCCATGACGTCGTCCGGGTACTCGCCCTTGAGCAGGGCGTCCAGGAAGAAGCGGTTCTGCAGCCCGTCGATGCGGCGGGCGGCGTCCTGGTCGGCCTCCGAGGAGGTCTGGGGCGAGATCGCGTACAGGTTGACGCAGCCGCCGATGACGGTCTCCGGACGCTGGGCCCGGATCGCCTGCGCGGCCAGGCCGTGCGCGAGCAGGAGGTGGTGGGCGGCGTGTACGGCCTTGTCGGGCTCGCGCCGCCCGGGGGCGTGCTCGCCCGAGGCGTATCCGAGGAACGCCGAGCACCAGGGCTCGTTGACCGTGCTCCAGTTGCTCACCCGGTCGCCCAGCGCGTCGTGCACGGCCGCCGCGTAGTCGGCGAAGCGCTTCGACGTGTCCCGTGACGGCCAGCCGCCCGCGTCTTCCAGGGGCTGGGGCAGGTCCCAGTGGTAGAGCGTCACCCACGGGTCGACGCCCCGCGAGAGGAGCTCGTCGACCAGGCGGCTGTAGAAGTCGATGCCCCCGGGGTTGACGGCTCCGCGCCCCTCGGGCTGGATCCGGGGCCAGGAGATGGAGAACCGGTACGCGCCGAGGCCGAGTTCGGCCATCATCCGCACGTCGTCCCGATAGCGGTTGTAGTGGTCGATGGCGACGTCGGCGTGCTCGCCGTTCACCACCCGTCCCGGCTGCTTGACGAAGGTGTCCCAGATGGAGTGGCCTCGGCCGTCCTCCGACACCGCGCCCTCGATCTGGTATGCGGAGGTGGCCGCGCCCCAGACGAAGCTCGTCGGAAACATCAGATCCGAGGTCTGAATCCGCGTCTCTTGCGTGGTCACGCCTTGACCGCACCTTCCATGAGTCCGCCGACGATCTGGCGGCCGAACGCGATGAAAACGATGAACAGGGGCAGGACCGACGCCGCGGTGCCGGTGAACAGCATCACGTAGTCGGTTCCGTGGGCCTGGTTGAGCGCCGCGATCGAGGTCTGGACCACCGGGTTGTCCGGGTTCAGCACGATCAGCGGCCACATGAACTCGTTCCAGGTCTGCATGAAGACCAGGAGGGCGAGCACCGCCATTCCCGGCCGGAGCGCCGGGAGGATGACGCTCGTGTAGATGCGCATGGTGGAGGCGCCGTCGACGCGGGCCGCCTCGACCAGCTCGTCCGGCACCGCCTGGGTGGCGTACTGGGTCATCATGAAGACCCCGAAGCCGTTGACCAGGAAGGGCAGGATCACGGCCTTCAGTTGGCCGGTCCAGCCGAGGGTGACCATGAGCTCGTACAGCGGCACGACGCCCATCTGCTGGAGCGGGACCATCATCGTCAGCAGGATCAGGCCCAGCAGGATCTTGCTGCCCCGGAAGCGCAGCTTGGAGAAGGCGAAGCCGGCCAGGGTGGAGATCAGCACGACCGAGACGGTCACGGTGATCGAGACGATGGCCGAGTTCACCAGGCCGGTCATGAAGTAGGCGTCCTCGGTGGACAGCAGCCGCGCGATGTTCTCGCCGAGGTGGCCGCCGGGGAGCAGCGGCGGGGGTACGTCGATGGCCTCCTCGTTGGTCCGGGTGGCCATGATGAACATGTAGTAGATGGGGAACGCCGACAGCAGGAGGGCGAAGGCCAGGACGACCTTCGTCATCGGGCCGGCGTCCCAGATGCGGTTCCGCGCGGCCGACGGGCCCGAGGGCCGTCTGGAGTGCGCGGGAGGCCGCCGAAGCTGGGTGACCGTCACTTGGAACCCCCGATACGGCGGGTGAAGGAGTAGTTGATGAGCGTCCCGATGAGGATCAGCGCGAACAGCAGCCAGGCCGCGGCCGCGGCGTAGCCGAAGTCGAAGTCACGGAACGCCTCCTTGACGATGAACATCGCCACTGTCTGGTACTGGCCGGTGGCGCCGCCGCTCATCGTCGGGTTGCCGTCGAACATGACCGGCTCGGTGAACAGCGTCAGGCCGCCGATGGTGGAGATGAACACGGTGAAGATGATCGTGGGGCGCAGCATCGGGATGGTGATCTGCCAGAACTGCCGCCTGGGCGTGGCGCCGTCGATGGCGGCGGCCTCGTAGAGGTCCTTGGGGATGGTCTGCATGGCGGCCAGCAGGATGATCGCGTTGTAGCCGGTCCAGCGCCAGTCGATCATCGTGGAGATCGCGATCCACGAGGACCACTTCTCGTTCTGCCAGTTGATCGCGTCGACCCCGAAGAAGCTCAGGAACCAGTTGATCATGCCGTAGTCGCGCCCGTACAGCTGGGTGAAGACCACCGCGACGGCGACGACGGAGGTGATCAGCGGCAGCAGCACGCCGAGGCGGAAGAAGAGCCGTCCCCGGATGCGCTTGTTGAGCGCGTTGGCCAGCAGAAGGGCCAGGACGAGCTGCGGGATCGTCGACATGACGAACATGCCGAGGGTGTTGACCACCGCGTTCCAGAAGGCCTCGTCGGTGATCAGCTCGATGTAGTTGTCGAGGCCGACGAGGGTCTTGTCCCCGGCGAGCTCCCACTCGTGCAGCGAGACCCAGAGGGTGTAGCCGAGCGGGAAGACGCCGAAGATCGCGAAAAGCAGGAAGTACGGGGAGATGAGGAAGTAGGGGGTCGCCCGGAGGTCGAACCGGGCCCACCCACTGCCCCGCTCCGGTCCGCGGCGCCCCGCCGACCGGCGGGGGCCGGGCCGAGGTGGGGCGGCCGGGGAGTCGACGTGCAGTGTCATCGGTCAGAGCCTTTCAGCGGGGGCAGGCGACCGGCCCGGCAGCGGGATCACCGCCGCCGGGCCGATGCGGGTCGGTACGGGGATCAGCCCGCTGCCTTGACGCCGGCCTCAAGGAACTTGGTCCAGGCCTGGTCGTAGGGGACCGAGCCCTGGTCCATGCCCTCGAGGACCTTCTCCACCGAGGACTTGACCTGGGCGTGCTTCTCGCCGAGGAAGACGGGCAGCAGGTCCTTGACCGAGGCGCCGAAGATCTGGCCGGTCGGCGCGTCGTTGAAGAACGGGTTCTTCAGGTCGGCGACCGCCGGGTCCTGCTGCGCGGTGAGGGAGCTCGGGAAGGCCGCGGCCTCCTGGAAGGCCATGACGTGGCCCTCCTTGCCGGTGAGGTAGTTCAGGACCTCGGCGGCCTCCTTGGGGTGCTTGCTCTGCTTGGGAATGGCCAGGTAGGAGCCGCCCCAGTTGCCCGCGCCGCCGGGTACGGACGCGACGTCCCACTTGCCCTTGTTGTCGTCACCGGCCGCGCCGGAGACCACACCGAGCATCCAGGCCGGGCAGCCCATGGTCGCGAAGGCGCCCTTCTTGATCGCGGCGTTCCACGGCGGGGAGAACGAGGCGAGCTTGGCGGTCAGGCCCGCCTGGCTGAAGCTCTTCACCGTGTCGAAGGAGGTCTTGATGGCCGGGTTGGTCTCGATGACGAGCTGGTTGTTCTTGTCGAAGTAGGAGACGTTGCCGTTCTTCGGCGCCTCCTGCGACAGGATCACGTTGTAGAGGGTGTTCGGGCCGTCGATGAACTTGGGGTCGGTCTTGCCGGGGTTGGCGGCCTGGAACTTCTTCCCCACCTCCATGAAGGCGTTCCAGTCCGGCCAGAGCTTGCCGACCTCCTCGCGCTCGGTGGGCAGGCCCGCCTTCTCGAACAGGTCCTTGCGGTAGCACATGGTCATGCCGCCGATGTCGGTGCCCAGGGCGAAGAGCTTGTTGTCGGCGTTGATGCCGTTGTCCCACTTCGCCGCGGGGAAGTCGGCCTTGCGGCTGTCCAGACCGTGCTCGGCCAGGTCGGTGAAGAACTGCGGACGGGCCTTCATGAGGCCCATCGCACCCTCGTCCAGGGCGATGATGTCGGCCGCGCCGCTGCCGGCCTGCAGGCGCTGGAGCAGCTGCGGGAGGTAGACGTCCTCGAAACGGTCGGTCAGGTTCTGGTACTTGACCTGGATGTTCGGGTGGGCCGCGTTCCACGTCTCCACGGCCTTGTCGTAGCCGAAGTTCTCACCGCCGCCGAAGGTGTGCACGGTGATGGTCACCGGCTCGGCCGCGGCGGCGGAGCCGCCGCCCGCGGCGGGCTTGGCGGGCTCGCTGGAACTGCACGACGTGATGGCCAGGGCGGTGGCCGCCATGACCGCGACGGCGGCGAGCTTGCCGTGCCGCTTGTTGTTCAACATTCCGGACCCCTCTCAGGTGGTCGCCCGAATCATTGGGAGGCGACATCGCGGGCCGGTCCCCGACAAACGCGGGCCTCGCGACGAGGTCGTTCCTCAATGTGCTTTGGGAGCGCTCCCACGAAGAGTGGACGATGGGCAACCAGGACGTCAATATGCCGAAACTCAACCGTTACATCCGGGCGTTTTGGGTGGGACTAATGGCATGAAACCAGGGCAAACCTCTTATTGAGGTGATTGGGAGCGCTCCCATCTCATGGACATACAGTCGGGGCATTTCGTGTCCGTGAGGGATTCGCCGGGGGAGTCGCCACCGAGGCCACCCCCGGAGGGGGCGCCGGTGAGAGGCCGCGGGAGGGGTGTCAGGAGGGCTGTCAAAGAGGCGCCGGGGGAGGGCCGGGAGGGCGGACTCCGAGGAGGGCAGGTCGCGAGAGGGAACGCCGGCCGGGGAGGACGCCCGGGAGGGTGTGGAGACGCGGTCAGGGGCGCCGCTCGAACGAGCGGCGCCCCTGGGAGCGTGCGGACCGGCCCGCGTTCACCGGCGGGGGAGCCGGGGGCCCGCGCCATGGAGGTGACGCGGGTCGCGGGGGCGGGTCAGTTGGAGTAGACGGGGTAGCCGTAGCCGACGACCTGGGAGACCGGCCTGACGCGCTGCTCGACGTCGCCGTTGCCGGTGTTGCCCTCGATCGTGGTGATCGTGCCGTCGCCGTTGTCCTTCTTCACGAAGCCGACGTGGTCGATGCCGTCGATGCTCTTGCCGCCGGCCCAGTCGAAGTAGACGACGGCGCCGGGGGTGGGGACGGTGCCCCAGTGCTGGTTGTCCTTGAACCACTTGGCGTGGGCGACGGTGTAGGCGTCCCAGCCCATCGTGGGGCGGATGCCGGCCATCTCGCCGACCCAGGAGACGAACATCGCGCACCAGGGGGCGTTGGCGTAGTCGTACACCGTGTTGCCGCCGTCGCGGGCGAGGGTCTCCTTGGCGCGAGGGGAGGACATGTACCAGGAGTGGAACTTGGTTCCGCCGCCCTCGGCGTTCTCGCGGACGCCGATCTGCCGGGAGGCGATGTCCAGGACCTTCTGGGCGGAGACCTTGGGGAGACCCTCGGCCACGGCCTGGAGCGGGGTCTTCGCGGCCTTGGCGTTGGCGTCGGCGGGCGGTGCCTTCATGGGGGTGTGGGCGGCGGCCAGGGCGGCGGTGCCGCCGGTACCCGCCAGGGCGATACAGGCGCCCAGGACGGCGCAGGCCGCACGGGGGGTGGAGATGAGGCGATGCTTGGTCATGCGGGGGTTCGACTCCTTGCTTCGCTTCCATTCCGCCTACCGGGTTAGCTGACGGGTTCGGGCTGGGAAGTGCCCTACGGCGCACAGGTGCGCTGATTCACCCCAGGAACGTGGTTCCCCGGTTCCGCAAACCTCGCGGATTCGGCGGCCGTGCTCACCGTGGCGGAGGATTCCGCCGGGCGAAGCACAGTCGGGCAATGTGACGGCAATGCGCAGACCTATACAGACCTAGGCAATTGCCATCAATAGGGACGAACGTACGCCAAGAGGACAGACGAGTACAAGTAGGACACATTGCTCTGACTTGGTAATACGTCTGAATGGAGGGGGAGCGGCGGGGTGTCTCCCGAGGTGAGGGGAGGGGTGGATCGCGCCCGTTCCGCGGCGGCCGCGCCTCTCCCCGCCGGGCGGGAGAGCGCCCGGAATCCCCTGCGCCCACGGCGATCCAGGTTTTCGGGACCCGCCCGCGAGACGTCGGCGGGCGAGTGGTATCACGCGGGGGCGAGGTCCTTGATGAGAGGCGGGGTGCCCTCAGATTGTCGAACAAATATTCGATAGTAAAAAGTATACGGATGGTAGGGGTTCCCCCATGGAAGGGCCGGAGATCGTACGCGGGATCCGGCGGCTCGCGACCGTGCCCGGAAGGCGTTTTCGCAGCTCAAGAGGGTGAGGGTGGATCGCGACCGGGCCGCCGGCGGGTCTCGCCGCCCGAAGGGTAAAGAAGTGCGCCCCCGGAAGGGCTCGACGCCCGCGAAGGTAAAGGCGCGAGGTAAAGGAACACGCTTTCCAGGAGGCCTCGCCGCCCGCGAACGGTAAAGGCGCGCGGGGTGAGGGAACGCGTCTCCGGGAGGTGTTCGCCGCCCGCCGGGAGCGAGGGAACACGCCTTCGCGCCTTCGCGCCTGCGGGTTTTCGCGCCTTCGCGCTCTCGGGCCTTCGGGCCTTCGGGCTTGCGGGCCTTCGCGCTCTCGGGCCTTCGGGCTTGCGGGCCTTCGCGCCAGAGCGGGCGCCAGGCTCTCCGGGTTTCAGGCCCTCGGGCTCACGGGCTCACGGCCTCACGGGCTCACGGGCTCACGGCCTCAGGTCTCAGGTCTCCGAGCCGGACCACGCGCGAAACAGCGGGAGCAGGAACCGGTCGACCGTCTCCTCGGCGAACTCCCGGTCCAGCGGCTTCCCGGTGAAGAACAGCCGGTACCACACCAGCGCCTCGGTGATCTTCCTGAGCTCCGCCGGGTCAACCGGTCCCGGCAACTCGCCGCGCTCCCTGGCGCGGTCGAGTAGCGGGGTGGTGCCCGTGATGTCGGCGCGGGGCACGTTGTCGCGCAGGGCGGCGGCCAGGTCGGGGGAGGTGAGGATCGCGGGGAACAGGCCGAAGATCATCGTGTGTTTCCGCTCCAGGATCCGGCAGAACCCGTCCACGACCTCGACCAGGTCCCCGCGCATCGACCCGGTGTCGGGCGGCGGCGCGACCTCGATCTTGAGGTGGTTGCAGATCAGGTCCACGACCAGCGCCTCCTTGCCCGGCCAGCGACGGTAGATCGTGGCCTTGCTGGCGCTGGCCCGCCTGGCGATCTGGTCGACGGACATCCGGTCGTATCCGACCTCGGACAGCAGCTCCAGAGTCGCGTCGAGGATCGCCCGTTCCCGCGCGGGATCGAGACGCAAGGTGCCTCCGATGGTTCACGAGTGCTGCCTGATGTCCCAGAATCGTACGCCGGTCAGCTCCTGCGACCTCTCCCAGAGCCTCGCGGCCACGGCCGCGTCCAGCGCCTTCGGCGAGGGGCGCAGCACCTTCGGCCCCGGCCCGACGTACTGCCCGCCCCTCGCCTCGGGGGAGGTCGCGGCGTACAGGGACGGCAGGGCGCCCTTGGCGGGCGGCTGCACCGCCAGGCGCAGCAGGGCGTTGAGGGGGCGGGTGAGGACGCCCACCTTCATGATGCCGGTGGCCGTCATGCCCGGGTGGGTCGCCAGGCTCAGCAGGGGCGCTCCGGAGGCGTCGGCGCGGCGCTGCAGCTCCAGGGCGAACAGCAGGTTGGCCAGCTTGGAACGGCCGTAGGCGGAGAACCTGCCGTACCGGCGGTCGAGAGCCAGGTCGTCGAAGTCGATCGCACCGACGGAGTGGGCGTCGCTGGAGACCGTGACCACCCGGGCGGCGGGGGCGGCCAGCAGGCGCGGCATGAGCAGCCCGGTCAGGGCGAAGTGCCCCAGGTGGTTGACGCCGAACTGGGTCTCGAAACCGTCGACGGTGGTCCGCCGGGGCATCGGGCCCACCCCGGCGTTGTTGACCAGCAGGTCGAGCGGCCCGTCGACCGTCTCGGCGAACGCGCGCACCGAGCCGAGGTCGGCCAGGTCGAGCGCCCTCACCTCGGCCGCCGCCCCCGGCGCCGCCGCCCTGATCGTGTCGAGCGCGGCCCGGCCCCGGTCCGCGTCGCGCGCGGTCAGGATGACCCGGGCGCCGTGCCTGGCCAGCTCGAGCGCCGTCGGCACGCCGATGCCGCCGCTCGCCCCGGTGACCACCGCGACGGAGCCGGTCAGGTCGGGGATCTCGTCGGTTGTCCACATCGCTCGCTCCTCGTGGCGGATTGACGGACGAATCGGGGATGGATCACGTGGTGTACGAAACGGTTCCGTACACCACGGTAAAGGCCGGAAAGATCACCTGCAAGCGCGCGTGGTCGGCTGTTCACCCGCAGTTCCCAAGCGCTTAAGGCCGCCGGGTTAGGTTGTGGCAGTCGTGAACGGGTCATCGCCCGGCGTGGAGGACGGTCGAGACCACGCGCGGGAGCAGGGTTCGGCCATTGCCTGGGTGGAATCCCCGTTGCAGATGCTCTGTGCGGTGGAGGCCCACCATGCCGGGCTGCTCGGTGCCCGCAGTCACCTCGTGCCCAGGGCGAAACTCCGCCCGCTGGCCGTGACGGGCGGCGAGCTCGGACGTCTCACCCTGCCGAGAGGGCTGGAGCTCACCGCGGCCCAGCCGGACATGCCCCGGCCCCGCCGGGGCGAGACGTGGGCGGTGGGTGACGCCTTCTCCGGCAAGGTCCAGTTCCGCTGGCTCACCGCGCTCCCCGGCCGGATCGTGATCGTCGACGACGGGCTCGCCACCATCAGGCTCCTGGAACTGCTCACCGGCAGGGTGGGAACGCCCCTGCTGAGGGCCAGGGGGAAGGCCGGAAGGCTCAGGACCGCCCTCGGTGTGGCGGCCGGGCTCAGGCTGCGCGCCGCCGCCCGCGCGGGGCGGCTGTCGATCTTCACCGCGCTGCCCGTCCCCCCCGACCTGGCGAAGGCCGTACGCGCCAGGGGAGCCGAGCTGGTCACCCACGACTTCGCCTGGCTGCGGTCGCAGCCGCTGCGCCGGCCCCGTCCCGAGGAGCGCACCGTCGTCCTCGGCACCTCGCTGGTGCGCAACGGCCTGATCCATCGCGACCGCTACTTCACCTGGCTGGCCGGGCTCGGCTCGACCGAGCCGGTGGCCTACTTCCCGCACCGCCGGGAGGACCCCAACGACCTCGCCCGGGTCGGGGAGCAGCCGGGGATCACCGTCTATGACGGCGGTATCCCCGCCGAGATGACCCTGCGCGGGCTGGCCGCCGAGCAGCGGGTGCTGAGCCTGCCGTCCACCGCGGTCACCTCCCTGCGGGTCCTGCTCTCGGCCCGGGGCGTCGCCGTGGAGACGGTGGACGTCCCCGACGAGTGGTGGACGGCCGAGGCGGCGCCGTCACTCCGCTCCCACCTGTCGAGGTTCGCCCACCATGACACGGGAGTCACCGGGTCATGACCCCAGGGCCGAGGCCCGGTGGGCTCGCCGCTCGCGGGACGCGCGCCGTGCCGCCTCCCCACAAACGAATCCTCTCCACACACGAAACCGGGGGATTCCCCGTCGGAGGTTCTCTTTGAAGGTCCTGGCCGTGGCCGACTCTGACTCCTACCTGAAGTGGGCGGCCTGCCTGCTGAGGGACCTGCCTTCGGGCTGCGAGACGGAGCTGGCGGTCATCCGCACCCCCATCACCCCGTCGCCGGCGCAGATCCACGCCGCCGTCGCGGGTTCGGCGGCCGATCCGCCCGTGCTGTCGGCCCGCGCGCTGCGCCGGGCCGCGGAGCGTTTCAGGCCCGACGTGGTGCTCGTCGCCTGCACGGGGCCCGTGGTGGACGTACTGGCCGGAGACGTGCTGGCCGGGTTGCGGCCCCGGCCGGTGTTCGTCTCGGGGCTGCCGGGCATCTCCGTCCCGGCCACCGAGAAGGCGTGGCTGTTCCGCAGCGGATGCGACCTGTTCGTGCTGCACAGCGGCCGGGAGGTCGAGGAGTTCTCGGAGATCGGCCGCAGGCTGGGTGGGGGCGGCGAGGTCGGGCTGGCCCGGCTGCCGTTCCTGCGCGGTGGCGCGGAGATCCCGGCCACCGGGCCGCGCGACCGGGTGGTGTTCGCCACCCAGGCCAAGGTGCCCAAGCGCAGGGAGGAGCGCGAGCGCGTCCTGCTCGCCCTGGCCGAGCTGGCCCGGCGGCGGCCGGACCTGGACGTCGTCGTCAAGCTCCGCGCCCTGGACACCGAGCGCCAGACCCACAACGAGCGTTACCACTACCAGCGCCTGTGGCAGTCGCTCGCCGAGGAGGGCCGGGTGCGCGCCGAGGCCGTGCGCTTCGCGGTGGGGCCCATGCACGAGCACCTGGCCCACGCGGCCGGGTTCGTCACCGTCAGCTCGACCGCCGCGCTGGAGGCGATCGCCCAGGAGGTGCCGCTCCTGGTGCTGTCGGACTTCGGGGTGGGCGCCGAGATGATCAACCTGGTCTTCGAGGACAGTGGCCTGCTCGGCACCCTCGACGACCTCTCGGCCGGGCGTTTCCTGGACCCGGACGACGCCTGGTGCAAGGTCAACTACTTCCACCCCGGCGGCGAGAGCGACTGGGTGTCGCGGATGGTCTCCCTGGTCGGGCAGGCCCGCTCCGGGCGCCTCGTCCCGGCGAAGTCCCTGCTCGAAGGCGCCGAGTACGCCGCCGCCCGCCGCCGCGCCCGCATGCGCGTGGAGGTGCCGCCGAACGTGCTGCGCGTCGGCTACCGCGCCAAGCGCCGGATGCGCCGCTACCTCAAGGCGTTCGGCTAGGAACCGTCACCGGTCAGCGGCGCAGGGTGAGCCGGAAGGTGCAGCCGTCGCCGGCCGGCCGGGGAGGATCCAGCGTGAGGTCGCCGCCGTGGGCCAGCGCGATCTGCTTGGCGATCGGCAGGCCGAGCCCGGTGCCGGGGACGTCGCGCCGGCCACGCCAGAAGCGCTCGAAGACGTGTTCCCGTTCGTCGGCGGGGATGCCGGGGCCGTGGTCGGTCACGGCCACCGCCGCCGCGGTGCCGGTGACCTCGACGTCGATCTCCACCCTCGATCCGGCCGGGGCGTACCTGATCGCGTTGTCGACGAGGTTGGAGATCGCGCGGCTCACGGTGGGCTCGTCGACGGAGCACACGGCGGCGGGCGGGCCGGTGACCGACAGGCCGATCTCCTTCTTGGCCGCCAGCACGCCGGCGTGCTCGACGACGCCGCGTACCAGCGTCATCAGGTCGGCCGGTCGCCGGTCGACGGCGCGGGCCCGTGCGCGGGCGTCGACCAGCAGGTGGTCGATCGTCGTCTGGAGCCGTTCGGACGCCTCTCGCGAGCGTTGCAGCCCTCGCCGGTAGATCTCGACGGTGGGCGCGGGGTGATCGAGGAGCACCTCGGCGTTGGTCATCAGTACCGACAGCGGTACGCGCAGCTCGTGGCTGGTCTCGTCGATCAGCCGCCACTGCGTCGCGGAGGCCTGTTCCAGACGGTCGAGCATGGCGTCGAAGGCGGCGGCCAGCGACATCACCTCGGCCGGCCCGCGGTCGAGGGCGATACGCCGGCTCAGGTCGGTTCCGCCGATGTCGTCGGCCGCCGCACGGATCCGCTCGATCGGGGCCGTCGCCCGGCCCGCCCACCACCAGGCCAGCGCGGCGGCGGCCGGAGCGAGGGCGAGGATGGTCCAGGTGACCCACGCCGACCTGTGCGTGGACACGCTCTCCACGTTCTCCACGCCGTCGAGCACCTGGAGGGTCGTCTCGGTGTCGGTCACGAGGATCACGCCGAACAGCAGGAGAGCCGGAAGGTAGATCGCGAGGAATCCGAGCACGGCCAGGCGCGCGCGCAGCGACCGCCAGGGACGGGTCATGGTGGAGGCCTCTTCAGCCGGTAGCCGACGTTGGTGATCGTGAAGATCAGGGGAGGGTCGCCGAGCTTCCTGCGCAACCGGCTGAGGATGACCCGTACCGAGGCGGTGAAGGGGTTGGCGTGGGCGTCCCACACGTGCTCCAGCAGGTCCTCGGCCGAGAGCGTCGCACCGGGATGGTGCATGAAACAGCGCAGCAGCGCGTACTCGCGCGAGGTGAGATCGAGCTCGACGCCGGATCGCCAGACCCGGTGAGCGGTCAGGTCGAGCGTCAGCTCGCCCACCCGCAGGACCGATCCGTGCTCGTCGCCGCGGCGGCCCAGTGCCCGCAGGCGGGCGACGAGCTCGGTGAAGTGGAACGGCTTGACGAGATAGTCGTCGGCACCGGCGTCCAGCCCGGCCACCCGGTCGGCGACGGCGTCGCGGGCGGTCAGCACGAGCGTGCGCCGGGGCCGGTGCAGATCGGGATCGAGGGCGAGCCGGCGCACGAGGTCGAGCCCGTCACCGTCGGGCAGGGAAAGGTCGAGGCAGGCCACGTCGTAGGCCGTGGTCCGCAGCGCCTCCTCCGCCTCGAGGCAGGTCGCCGCCAGGTCGACCGCGTACGACTCGTTGCGCAGGCCGAGGGCGACCAGCTCGGCCAGATCGGGGTCGTCCTCGACGATCAGGATGCGCACGGCACGTCAGCCGGTCCGTCGTGCGGTCGATTCCCCGTCCGCCCGGGAGACGACCAGGTTCCGGTCCCGGAAGGAGAGGCTCACCCGCGGTCCGGTGCCGGCCGGGTCGTCGGGGCGATAACGGCCGTCTCCGGAGGCGACGAAGGTCAGCTCCGGGGGTTTCGCGGGAACCTCGGCCGCCTCGACGCCCCCTCGCTCGTTGACGGCGTACCAGCCGAGGACCGGCCGTGTTCCCGCGGTGATGGTGACGTAGGTGCGCACCTCACTGCCGCCGGTCACGGTGCCGGCCAGGGTGACGCCGCCCAGGGGCCCGAGGGCGGCGGCCAGGGACGCCCGCTCCTTGCGGCCCTCCCGCGTCCGCCCGGCCAGCAGCGCCAGCACGCGCTCGTCGTGCCCGCGCGGGTCGCCGGCGGTGGACCCGCTGGGCGGGAACAGCGCCGTGACGGCGTCAGGGCCGGTGGCGGAGACCGTCACCTTGCCGGCGGCCGTGCTCACGTCGAAGGAACCTCCCGTCTCCAGCTCGTACGATCCGACGATAGCGGCGAGATCGCCGCCGCCGCGGGCCGCGCCGGTGGGGGTGGGCAGCGGGCCGCCGGTGAGCAGGGCCGGGCCCACCGCCCGCAGCAGATCCTCAGCGCTCACCTTCGGCGCGTTGGCCGATATCGCGACCACCCGCTCCTGCCCGGGGATCCACGCGACGGTGGTGTTGTGGCCGACGTCGCCGCCGCCCCCCGCCGCGGCCAGGAACGGTTCGCCGAACAGTGACTTCTCGAACGCCACCCATCCCGGGGTCTCGGATCTGCCGCCGCCCAGATCGCGCCCCGGCCTGCCGATGGCCTCGGCCGATCCGCGGGAGAGCAGCCGCCCGGTGAACAGGGCGTGCGTCCAGGTCGCCAGATCCCGCATGGTCATGGCGAGGCCGCCGTTGCCCTCCGTCGCCCAGTACGGTCCGCCGAAACCGCCCGAACGGCCGGTCGTGCCGTTGTCGAGCCGGCCGATGGCCCGGGGGCCGGCCACGGCCGGCTCACCCTCCCAGAATCCCCCCGCGACCCGGCCGCCGGGCAGCCGCAGGAGTCTCGCGGCCAGGTAGGCGCGGAAACTCCTGCCGGACGCCTTCTCGACGATGAGCGCCAGTAACGTGTAGCCGGCGTTGGAGTACAGATAGCCGCCGCCCGGCTTGAAAGCCGGCTCCAGCGCGCCGATCGCCGCCAGCGCGGCGTCCCGGTCGAGCGGCTCGTAGTCGCCGTCGCCGTGCGAGCCGTTGAGCCCGCTGGTGTGCAGCAGCAACTGCCTGACCGTCGCCTTGGCCACGGCACCGTCCAGCTCGGGCAGGATCCGCCCCACCCGGTCGTCGAGCGACAGCCTCCCCTCCTCCACCAGGGCGAACACGGCCGCCGCGGTGAACGCCTTGGTGACCGATCCGATGCTGAAGACCGTCTCCGGCGTGTTCGGCCTTCCCGTGGCGTCGTCCGCCGTGCCGTAGGCGGCGAGGCACTCGACCCTGCCGCCTTTCAGGATCGCGATCGATCCGCTGAACCCGGCCCTGGCCCAGGCGCCGAACGCCGTGTCCAGCCGGTGATCGCACCGCGTCGCGGCGGTGCCCGCGGCCTGTCGCGGACGCGGGCCGTCCGGGCCGGCGCCACACGCCGCCAAGGTCGCCGTCGTCAGCACGACGGCGGTGATCGCTGGAAAAGATTTTCGCATGAGGGCGAAACTAGGCTCCCCCCTGCAAACCTGATGTGAACGGCTCCGCGAGAGCCGGGTCCCGCCCGGCGCGGTGACCGCGAACGCCCACCGGCCGCCGCCGTGGCGGGGCCGGACCTAGGGGAACGCCTTCGACAGGCGGTTGCGGAGCCTGCCCAGGGGACTCCGTTCCCTGGCGGCGGCCTGGGAGGCGATCAGGTCCAGGGCGCCGAGGCGCTGGCGCTTGAAGTAGCGGGCGGGGCCGTGCGTCTCCAGATAGGCGGCGGCGCTCTCGCGCAGCCCCGGATACACCTCGGCCTGCATGCAGTAGCCGACCGCGCTCACCAGGGCGGGAAGATCCACCGGCGGCGGTTCCTCCAGCGAGCCGTCCGCCGACAGCCGCGGCAGCAGGGCGTCGGTGACGGTGGCCGGGATCCGGTTGCTGTTCTCGTACGGGGTGAGCCGCTCCAGGACCATCTCGCCGCCCACCGTCGCCACCGGCAGCCCGAAGTACCGGCTCGCGGTGATCAGGGCGGTGGAGAAGCAGCCGACCACGAGCTCGGGCCTCAGCGCCGCGAAACACGACTCGGCGGGTACGGTCTCGGCCACCACCTCCAGCTCGACGCCCAGCTCGGCGGCCGTCTCGCGCAGCTGCTGGGCGTGCCTGCGCCCGGCGGCCGGGTGCGGCTTGAACAGCACGCCGCGAAACCCCCTGGCGACGAGGCCGCGCAGCATGTCGGCGTGCAGCCGCGCCTCCTCCTCGGGGGTGACGATGTCGAGGGCGGACAGATACTGCCCGAGGATCATCGCCGGGCCGCCGGGAGAGGCGCCGGCCTCCCCGCCGACCCCCCCGATCACGTCGAGGAAGGCCCGGTCGGGAAGGGTCTCGGCGGGAACCCCGTACTCCGACAGCAGCAGCGGCGTCAGGCCGGGGACCAGGTCGAGGTGGAGCAGGCGGGTGATCCGGCCCGAGATCTCCAGCGGCAGCGGGTCGCGGGTCGGGCCGTAACTCATCAGGCCGTCGGAGTAGACCGAGATCGGGCAGTCCTTGACCAGTCCTCCCAGGGTCCTGCCCGGGGGGACCGCGATGGACTCCAGAATCAGCTCGGCGGGCCCGTCGCCGAGGGACAGGTGCGAGCCGACCAGGCGGCTCAGCATCGGCACCTCGATGACGCGCGCCTTCCAGTCCGAGGGGTGCAGCGGGGCCACGATCTCGTTCCACGAGTAGAGCTCGTCGAAACGCGATCGCAGCGCGGCGAAACCCGGGGTCTCGTCCAGGGACGGGGTGATCTCCGGGATGGCCGCGTTGTTGGACACCAGCAGGATCCGGCGCCCCTCGCGGGGACCGAAGCGGCCGTCGTCGATCGCCGCCGCCAGCGTCATCGCGCCGAACAGGGTCGAGGCGTAGAACAGCTGCGTCATCAGCCCTCCAGGAGTCTCTGCAGGATCTGGTCGCGTTCCGGATCCAGACGGGTCTCGGCGAGCAGGTCCGCGGGCAGCCGCCTCAGGGTCGCGGCGCCGCGCTCCTCGAAGCGGGCTCGGAGCTCGGGGGAGAACCGCTCGCCCATCTCCAGGTGGTGGGCCAGGAGCGCGCGGAACATGCGCACCGCCTTGGGCATGAGCTCCTCCTCCAGACCCTCGAAGACCATGTCGAAGGCGTCGAAGAAGTGCAGCTGCCTGGCGTCGCCGATCTGCGTCAGCGAGCCCGCCACCATCCGCCGGTAGAACAATCCGGCCAGCGACACCACCGCGAACGAACCCGCGCCGCGGTGCAGCCGCCAGATCCACGGCCTGTCCTCGGCGGTGTGCAGGTGCCCGGGGAAGGTCAGCAGGTCGCCGAGGTCGCGG
This sequence comes from Streptosporangium sp. G11, assembly GCF_051192615.1. NCBI lineage: Bacteria > Bacillati > Actinomycetota > Actinomycetes > Streptosporangiales > Streptosporangiaceae > Streptosporangium > Streptosporangium sp. G11. The sequence goes on along the minus strand of NZ_JBPJUQ010000006.1, from coordinate 21,233 downwards.
CGGTAGATCCCCGCCCAGGCGTACGGATAGTCGACCATGGTCTTCGACCGGGCGGGCAGGATGTGGTCGCGCGGCTTCAGCACCACCTCCCGGGTGGCGAGCGGCGCCCGGTGGATCACCCGCTTCCTGCCCTCCACCTGGACGTGGTCGACCCGGACGAAGTCGCAGCCGAGCCGCTCGATCGCCCCGACCAGGTCCTCCAGGTATCCGGGCGCGAGCCAGTCGTCGCCGTCCATGAAGGTCAGGTAGCGGCCGGAGGCCAGGGACACCCCGAGATTGCGCGCGTCGGCCAGCCCGACCGGCGCGTCGTTGTGCAGCACGACCAGACCGGGCAGGTCGTCGCGGAAGTCCTCGACGATCTGCCCGGTCGCGTCTGTCGATCCGTCGTCCACCACGATGAACTCGAAGTCCCGGCGCGCGTTCCTGACAAGCGAGGTCAACGCGTCACCGATGTAGGCCTCCGCGTCCCGCACCGGGACGACGACGGACAGCTTGATCAAGTTGTTCTTCCCATCTCCGATCAGAGGTTCACACGGTGACGCGGCGCAGGCGCGACTTGGGAGCCTCCTCGCCGGGGAAGACTCGCTTGACGCCGTCGCCCAGGGCGGTCTCGATGATCCGGATGTCGCGGACCAGGTGCTCCAGACCGGCCGGCTCCAGCGAGGCGGCGTGGTCGGAGCCCCACATGGTGCGGTCGAGCGTGATGTGCCGCTCCACGGTCACCGCGCCCAGGGTAACCGCCGCGAGCGAGATCTGCAGGCCGCGCTCGTGGCCGGAGTAGCCGACCGGCACGCCGTACCGCTCCTGGAGGGTGACGATCGCGCGGAGGTTGGCCTCCTCGGGAGGAAGCGGGTAGGTGGAGGTGGCGTGCATCATCACCAGCTTGGAGGTGCCGAGGATCTCCACCGCCTGGTCGATCTCCTCCAGCGTGGACATGCCGGTGGACAGGATGAGCGGCTTGCCGGTCGAGGCGAGCGCGCGGAGCAGCTCCAGGTCGGTCACGCTGGCCGAGGCGATCTTGTGGGTGACCACGTTCATCGACTCGAGGAACTCCACCGACGGCACGTCCCACGGGGAGGCGAACCAGTCCAGGCCGCGCTCCTGGCAGTGCTTGGCGATCTCGGTGTACTCCTTCAGGCCGAACTCGGTCCTGATCTTGTACTCCATGTAGGTCATCTCGCCCCACGGCGTCTGCCGGATCTGGCTGCGCTGCTCCATCGGCACGCAGATCTCCGGCGTGCGCTTCTGGAACTTGACCGCCTGGCAGCCCGCCTCGGCGGCCACGTCGATCAGCTTGCGCGCGATGTCCAGGTCGCCGTTGTGGTTGATGCCGATCTCGGCGATCATGTAGACCGGCTGGCCGGCGCCGACCAGCGCGTCACCGATCTGGACGGGCTTGGCGACGGGGGTGAGCCGCAGCTCGGCGCGGGGCGCGGGAGCGGTGGCGACCTCCTCCAGCGGGCGGGCCGCGAGGACCCGGTCACACAGTTCCCGTACGGCCCCGGCCCCTCCGGCCCTGGTCAGCACGGTCCTGGCGGCGGCGCGGACCCTGGGGTGGGCGTCGGGGACCGTGACGGGCCAGCCGACGTCGCTCATCGGGCCCAGGTCGTTGACGTCGTTGCCGACGTACGCGACGCGGGCCGGGTCGATCCCCTCGATGGCGAGCCAGTCGCGCAGCACGGTCCGCTTGTCGGTCAGTCCCTGCAGGACGGGCACGCCGAGCTTGCGGGCGCGGGCCGCGACCACCGGGTTGTGCTCGGTGGACATGATCATCAGCTTGACGCCGGAGCGGCGCAGCAGCGAGATGCCCATGCCGTCGGAGCGGCTGACCGCGACCATCTCGCGGCCGTCCTGGTCGACGTAGGCGCGGTCGTCGGTGTGCACGCCGTCGAAGTCGGTGATCACCGCGTCCACGTCGATCGGCTCGGGCTCGTCGACGAAGGGCGCCAGCGCCCGCACGATCTCCAGGTCCTCAGGGGTGTCGACCTCGATGGCGTGGCGCGAGGGCACCTGCTGCACGGCGACGGCGCCGAAGAAGCGGTGGCCGTGCTCGCGCAGGCCCTCGGTGCGCATCACGTAGAACGCGCCGGTCTCGCGGAAGTGCGGCTCGCGGTCCTGGCGGCGGGGGCGGTGGGACGGGTCGTGGTTGACGCCCGCGCCGTTGGCGCTCCACAGGAACTCGTGCGTCTCCAGCCCGGAGAACACCACGTCGGCGCTGCCGTCCAGGACCTTGGAGATCGCGCTGTCCAGGTCGGCGGGGTCGATGAACGCGCTGGTGCACTGCACCAGGACGACCACGTCGGGGACCTCGGACACATGGTCGAGCGCGTGCAGCACGGCGGACTCGCTGGAGGCGGTCGCGCCGCTCAGCTCTCCCGGCCGGTCGATCACGGTCGCGCCCGCGGCGCGGGCCACCTCGGCGATTCCCTCGTGGTCGGTGCTGACCACGACCTCGTCGACCAGCTCGGCGCGCACGCAGGCCCGTACCGCACGGGCGACCAGGGGACTGCCGCCCACCGAGGCCAGGTTCTTCAGGGGAACCCCCACCGAACCTCCACGGGCGGGGACAACGGCCAGGACTCGCAAGGTGGCTCCTCATGACATACGGCGAACGCCCCTGAGCTGGGGTGTCATAGGAACCTAGCCACGGGGGTGACCGGAAAGGGGTGTCTGAGCTGAACGTCCAGAGTCGTCCGTCTTAACTTTCCGCTCCACCGGGAGCCCCAGCCGGGACGCGTCGCGGACGGCATCGGACGGCGCGCGCGACCACCCTCCGTACAGGGCGCGCAGAGGTCGCGCAGGGGTCGCGCGGAGCGGGTGACAGGGACCGGGCGGTGGCCGGGACCGGGCCGTTCCGGTCACCGGCGGACCGTCATCGGCGGACCGTCACCGGGAGGCCGTCACCGGCAAGCTGTCGGCGGACCGGTCGCCGGTGACCCGCCGATCCTCAGACGGCCGCGCCGATGGAACCCATGAGCATGGGGAGCGAGCGTTCGAGACCGCGGCGCCAGTAGGGCCAGGAGTGGGTGCCGGGGCCGTAGAAGTCGACCGCCACGTCGGCACCGTTCTGCTTGGCCCGCTCGACGAAGGTCACGGCCTGCAGGAGCAGCGAGGCCTCGCCCTCGTCCCGCGCCTCGGAGGCGTCGTCCAGCGGGCCGGGGGAGCCGTCGCCGCTGGAGACGAAGAGCCGCACCCCGCGCAGCGCGCCGGTGAGGTCGGCCGGATTGTGGGCGGCCCACGCCGGATCGGCCGGAGGGCCCCAGAGCTTCACGGACTCCTCGTTGTACTGCCCGAGCAGCCAGTCGACGCCGCCGTTGCCGTCGCGGGTGTGCAGCACCCCGGAGAAGGAGGCCGCCGCCTGGAACATGCCGGGGTGGCGGCCCGCGTACGACATCGCCCCGAAACCGCCCATGGACAGCCCCGCCACCGCCCGTCGGTCTCCGGCGCCGTAGTCGCGCTCCAGGACGGTCCTGACCTCGGTGAGATGGAAGGTCTCCCAGCCGGGCCCCTGACGCCAGTCGGAGTAGAAGCCGACGGGGCCGCCCTCGGGGATGACCACCAGCGCGCGGTAGCCCGCGGTGAGCTCCGCGGCGCCGCCCTTGGTGACCCAGGTGTCGTAATCGGACTGGCAGCAGCCGTTCAGCAGGTACAGCACCGGCCACGGACCCGAGTCCGGCGTCCACCCCTCGGGCAGCAGGACCCTGACCCTGCCCTCGCGGCCGAGCGCGGCGGAGGTGACGGTGAGTTCGTGGTCGCGCTCGCCCAGCTTCTTCACCGCGACGCCGGAGGCCCGCACGTCCTCCTTGCCGTACGTGCCGGTCGACGACGGTGGCAGCAGGGCGAGCAGCACCGCCACGACCGCGACGGCGGCCAGCAGGAGCACTCCCAGACGTACAGCGGTGCGGTTCACGCCGCCAATCCTTTCGTGTCCCGCTGATCGCGTGAAGCCCGCATGCCGTACCGGCCCCGCGGAGGGGGTGGTGAGGCGGCGCGTCCGGCCGGAACGCGGGAGCTCAGGGCGGATATCGCTCCCTGCTCAGGCGGTCCATAGATGTTAATTCTGGTGACATATACCGTTTCGGTAACCTGAAAGCTTGAAAACTACACAAGATCTATTCAAGATTCTCCACGTGGGTTGTAAAGATCGTGTGCACCCCGCGTCGCTCTGCCCGGCGGGAGACTCTCGCCCGGAGTGAAGGAGAATGCGTGCCAAACACCCCTCGACGCTGGCGATCGGCCCTGACCGGGCTCACCGCCGCCCTCGTACTCGTGCTCCCTCAGGGTGTGGCTCAGGCCGCACCCGCCCCCGACAAGATCGACAAGGCCGTTCTGGCGGATCTGGCCACGGATGACAAGGCCACTTTCTGGGTACGCCTGAACAGCGACGCCGACCTCGGCGCGGCCCGCAGGGCGAAGACCAAGACCGAGAAGGCCGCGCAGGTCTTCCGGGCCAAGACCGAGCTCGCCGCCTCCTCGCAGGCGGGCCTGCGCAGGTTCCTCACCGCCGAGAGCGTCGACTTCACCCCCTTCTGGATCGCGAACGCCATCCAGGTGACCGGCAACGCCAAGCTGGCCGAGGAGATCGCCCAGCGGCCCGAGGTGGAGCGGATCGAGCCCAGCCAGGTCACCAAGGTGCCCGAGCCGCTGCCCGGCAAGGAGGTGGCGAAGGTCGACGCGATCGAGTGGAACATCGACCGCGTCAACGCCCCCCGCGTCTGGGGTGAGCTCGGCGTCCGCGGTGAGGGCATCGTCGTGGCCAACATCGACACCGGCGTGCAGTTCGACCACCCGGCGCTGGCCGCCAAGTACCGAGGAAAGAGCGCCGACGGCGGCGTCGACCACGACTACAACTGGTTCGACCCGGCCGGTGTCTGCTCCGGCACCGCGCCGTGCGACAACAACGGTCACGGCACCCACACCATGGGCACCATGGTGGGCGACGACGGCGGCGCCAACACGATCGGCGTCGCCCCCGCCGCGAAGTGGATCGCCGTCAAGGGCTGCGAGTCCAACACCTGCTCGGACGCCTCGCTGCTCGCCGCCGGTCAGTGGGTGCTCGCGCCCACCGACCTGAACGGCGACGACCCGCGTCCCGACTTGGCGCCGCACATCGTCAACAACTCCTGGGGCGGCGGCGGCTTCAACCCCTGGTACAAGGAGACCGTCGACGCGTGGGTCGCGGCGGGCATCTTCCCCGTCTTCTCCAACGGCAACGTCACGAACGCGGGCTGCAACTCCAGCGGCTCGCCCGGCCAATACGTCGCCAGCTACAGCGCCGGCGCGTTCGACGTCAACAACACGATCGCGACCTTCTCCACCCGGGGTACCGGCGAGAACGGCGAGATCAAGCCCAACCTCGCGGCCCCCGGCGTGAACGTGCGCTCGGCCGTGACCAACGGCGGCTACGGGTCCAACTCCGGCACGTCGATGGCCGCGCCGCACCTGGCGGCCACCGTCGCGCTGATGTGGTCGGCCTCTCCCGCCCTGCTGGGCGACATCGCCACCACGCGGGAACTGCTCGACCGGACCGCGATCGACGTCGACGACACGCGCTGCGGCGGCACCGCCGCGGACAACAACATCTGGGGAGAGGGCAGGCTCGACACGTTCGCGGCGGTCCAGGCCACCCCCGCCGGTGAGCTCGGCGGGCTGGCCGGCACCGTCACCTCGGGCGGCACGCCGCTCGCCGCGGCGACCGTCACCGTCACCGGGCCGCTGAACCGCACGACCACCACCGCCCAGGACGGGACGTACGAGCTGCCCCGCCTGCTCGCGGGTGACTACCGGCTCACCGTGAAGAAGTTCGGGTACGCCGACGCCACCACCGCGACCGTCACCGTCGTGTCCGACCAGACGGTCACCCAGGACGTGTCGCTGACCCAGCTGTCCTCGGGCACGGTCTCCGGCACGGTCACCGCCGCGGGCGCCCCCGAGCCGGGGGCCACGCTGACCGCGGTGGGCACCCCGGTCAGCGCGGTCGCCGACGCGGCGGGCCGGTACCGGCTCACGCTGCCCGACGGCGACTACCAGCTGAAGGTCACCCCGGGCTCCCGGTGCGCGGGAGAACTGACCGTGCCGCTCACGGTGGCCGGCGACCTGACCAAGGACGTCGACCTGCCGCGCCGCACCGACTCCTTCGGCTACACCTGCGGCAGCGCCGCCGAGGCGTACGTCGCGGGCACCGCCAAGAGCACGCTCACCGGCGACGACGCGGTCCAGCAGATCGCGCTGCCGTTCACCTTCCCGTTCTACGGCACCGGCTACACCGGCGCCTGGGTGAGCACCAACGGGTTCCTCGCCTTCAAGGACAGCGCCGCCCTGGCGGGCAACGTGACCCTGCCCGCCTCCGCCGCGCCCAACGCGGCGCTCTACGCCTTCTGGGACGACCTCGTGCTGGACGACCAGTCCGGGATCTACACCGCCACCGTCGGCACCGCGCCGAACCGGACCTTCGTCGTCGAGTGGCGCAACGCCCGCTTCTACGCCGACGCCACCCAGCGCGTCTCGTTCTCGGCGCTGCTCGGCGAGAACGGGTCGGTCGGATACCGCTACGACAGCATCGACAGCGAGCGCGACGCCGGGATCGGTGCCACCGTGGGCATCGAGAACGCCGACGGCACCGACGCGCTGCAGTACTCCTTCAACAGCGCCGCGATCGGCGACGGCCAGAGCCTGACCTTCACCGCGAGCAGGCACGGGCTGCTGACCGGCACCGTCACCGACGCCAACGACGGCGACCCGCTGGCGGGCGCGACGGTCAAGGTCGGCGACGTGGCGACCTTCACCACCGGGGCGGACGGCAGGTTCCTCGGGCAGATCCTGCTGGGCGACTACCAGGTCGAGGTCTCCAAGGAGAACTACGGGACCTTCACCCAGGAGGTCACCATCACCGCCGGGGCCGTGACCCGGGCCGACACCGCGCTGGCCACCGGCCGGGTGACGGCCTCGGTCGCCGAGCTGACCCTGGTGCAACCGGCGGAGACCACCAGGACCGGCACGGTCGAGCTGTCCAACCTGGGTGTCACCACGGCCTACACCGTGGTGACCGACCCCGCCCAGGGCTGGCTGAGCGTGACCCCCGCCACCGGCGAGCTCGCCAAGGGCAAGTCGGTGACGCTGAAGGTGACCGCCTCCAGCGCGGGTGTCCCGCCGGGCACCGTACGCACCGGCAAGCTGCTGGTCCGCTCGGCGAGCGGCCGCGATCCGCAGATCGAGATCGCCGTGACGGTCGTGGTGCCCAAGCACCAGGTCGCCGTCGAGGTGGGCGGGACCAAGGACGTCGTCGACACCGCGGGCGACCGCTGGACCGCGGACCGCAAGCACGCCACCGGCGGTCACGGCTACGTCGGCACCAGCACCAAGACGAACACGACGAGCAGGACGATCACCGGCACCACCGAGCAGGCGCTGTTCAGGAGCGTCCGCGAGGGGATGCTGGAGTACCGGTTCGACCAGGTGCCCAACGGCACCTACGCCGTCGAGCTGGGCTTCGCCGAGACCCGGGGCAAGCGTGAGGGCCAGCGCGTCTTCGACGTCATCGTCGAGGGCCAGCTGGCGATCCCCGCGCTGGACCTCGCCCTGGAGACCGGCGCGTACATCGCCACCACCCGGCAGTACACGGTGAAGGTCACCGACGGCCAGCTCAACGTGCGGTTCGCCAAGCGGACCGGCGACACCGTGCTCAACAGCATCCGCGTCTCCGAGCGCCCCGACAAGGCCGCCCCGTAGCGGCCTGAACCCCGCCGACGGCCCGACGGCCCGTCCCGCCTTCCCCGCGGGACGGGCCGTGCTCGTCTCCCGGTGGGTCCGCGGACCACCGCGGCCTCCGCCGGCCCGGTAGTCCGCGGGCCACCGGGGGCCACCGGGGGCCACCGGGGGCCGCGGTCCGAGGGCCGGACGGACGGGCAAAGTCCTGGTCAAACGACGTTACGGGTCGTGTGAGGCCGGGGATTGGCGGGATGTGTCGTGATTCACGGAGGCTGCCATGGCCAGGACAACCACCACCGCTTCGAATGGCAGGACGCGTGACCAGGCGAACGGGGAACGGCCGCCGCCGCACATCACCGTGCCGGTGATCGGCACGTTGACCCTGCCGCCGCCGGATCGGCTGGTCTTCTACGGGGTGCTGGGCGCGCTGGGAGCGCTGGGAGTCATCGAATGGCCCGTCGCGCTCGTCGTCGGATTGGGCCACTACCTGTCGGAACAGCGGCGGTTCCCCGCCCTGCGGCAGGCCGGGCTGGCCGCCGAGGCGGCGTAGCCGGGACCGGGCACGCCTTCACCGGGACGTTCTTCACCGGGATGAAAGACCGGGACCGGGGGTGATGTGATGGCACCTCTCGGTGAGTTGGCCGGACAGGGCTGGGCACAGGTGGGGGCACTGTCCCTGGCCTTCGTGCTCTCGGCCGTGATCGGCCTTGAGCGGGAGGTCCGCCAGAAGAGCGCGGGCCTGCGCACCCATACCCTGGTCGGCTTCGCCGCCGCCCTGATCATGCTGGTGTCGAAACACGGCTTCGCCGATGTCCTGGGGGAGAACGTCACGCTCGATCCGTCCCGGGTGGCCGCCCAGATCGTGTCCGGCATCGGCTTCATCGGCGCGGGCCTGATATTCGTCCGTGGTGACGCGGTCCGCGGCCTCACCACCGCCGCGGCGGTCTGGCTCACCGCCGGGGTGGGCATGGCGGCGGGGGCCGGGCTGTGGCTGCTGGCGATCATCGTGACCGTGGGGTACTTCGTAACGGTTTTCGTCCTCACCCCGCTGGTCGACCGGCTCCCCCGATCCAAATACGCCCCCTCGCGGCTCCATCTGTCCTACCTCGACGGCCGGGGCGTGCTGCGGTCGGCGCTGGCCGAATGCACGCGCCGGGGATTCGGGGTGGACGAGCTGTCCGTCGACCAGCGCCCCGAGGGGCAGACCTCGGAGACGGTCTCGCTCTGGTTCACCGTGCACGGCGCTGGCTCGATATCGGAGCTGGCCGCGGCGCTCTCCGAGATCGACGGGGTGCTCGCCGTGGTGAGCCGGGACGCCAACACGGCGGTGCACTGAAAGCGAGGCCGCGCTCTCGGTGATCACGGGGCGTCGCCGGAAAACGTTAGGGATGTCTCCCTTTGGTGTCCAGGCTTTAGTGGTGATGTGCCGGGAAATATCGTCCCATCTAGTCTTCTGTCATATTTCGTCGAGTACGCCACATGAAATAACAATGTCCTTTAATAGGGTCGCCCGCCGAGGTGGCGGCCTAGAATGCCGATCTTAATCCAGGTTCGTGATAAAAAATCATAAGATCCAAAACAACTGAGAGCCGCCGAACATCCCTCGGCCTCAATCACCGCGCGTAAGTAACTGTGGCCGGAATCTGCCACTCCACCTGCATCCGAGGTCTTGCGCCCCTCCTGTAATCAATGATTAGGTCGCTTACATGACGGGCGTGCCAACGTACACGGCGGGTGAAATTCAGGTCGAATCGACCGCGATTCGTCCACGACGCTTCTCCTCCAGATCCCGATCGTCGGCGACATCGTCGCCGGGCTGATTCGAGCTGTTTGAACAGGGTGTAAGTAGAGGCGGCGAGGCCATCTCGTGCCACCTCCCACCATCACCGATCGACATTCCCTTCCGATGTTGGACCGTTCCAACCCGCCAGGGCGGCCCAGTGGCGGCACGAATGCCGCCTCGTGTCCCCGGATATCGGGGGCCTCTTTCTCGCTTGACGCATCACCGCAGACCACGCATTTGTTCGCGAGAACCCTTATGTGATCGCCCGAGAGTTCAATTCACCAGGTTCGAATTCTCATCCAGGCGCGACCGGTAGGGGCGTTCTCGACGCCGGATCATTTGGAGTCCCCCCGTGACGAGTTCGCTTTCCGATGTCCAGAGTTCCTTTCCAGAGCCGACGACCGGCGAGGGCTCCCGGTCACCCACGCCGGGCCTCACCGCGGCCTTCGACCCCGAACGTTTCCGCGACGGCGCCGTGGACATCGTCGGCCGCCTGACGACGTATCTGGGAGACCGGTCGGTCCGGGGGCTCGACCTTCTCGATCCGGCGGTGCTGCTGAAGGCCGCGCGGGGGCTGATGACCCCGGAACGACAGCGCGTCGCCGACTTCGACGCCGACCGGGTGAACCAGATCGTCGACCTCTACACCGGGACCGGCATCCCGGTCTACTCGCCCGGCTACATGGGACGGCAGTTCTCCGGCGTGGTGCCGCTGGCCAGCCTTATCGACCTGGTCGGCTCGGTGGTCAACCAGCCCTCCTCCTTCTACGAGGCCGGGCAGCTCCCCAACGTCGCCGAGCGGCTCATGGCCGAGGAGCTCAACCGGTTCATCGGCTGGGACCGCGACCGGTTCGCCATGGTGACGACCTCGGGGGGCTCCCTGGCCAACCTGACCGCGCTGCTGGCCGCCCGCAACCGCGCCTTCCCGCAGATCTGGACACGCGGCGCCGGCGGCATGTCGGGTCCCCCGGCCATCGCGGTCAGCGAGGAGGCCCACTACAGCGTGACCCGGGCGGCCGGGGTGCTCGGCATCGGAGAACGGCAGCTCATCCGGCTCCCGGTCGACCGGGCCGGGCGGATCCGCCCCGACCTGGCCGGCCCGGCGCTGGACGAGGCGCGCCGGCGCGGCCTGCGGCCGTTCTGCCTGGTGGCCTCGGCCGGGACCACGTCGATGGGCGCCTTCGACCCGCTGGAGGAGCTCGCCGCCGTGGCGCGCCGCCATGGGCTCTGGCTCCACGTGGACGGGGCGCACGGGGCGAGCCTGCTGCTGTCGGAGCGGCACCGAGACAGGCTGCGCGGCATCGAGCAGGCCGACTCGCTGACCTGGGACGCCCACAAGATGCTGTTCATGCCGGCGCCGTGCACGCTGCTCTTCTACCGAGACGGCACGGCGGCGCGCGGCGCGTTCCGGCAGCGCGCCAGCTACGTCTTCGACGAGGAACCGGACGTCTACAGCGCCTACGACAGCGCGGACAAGAACCTCGAGTGCACGAAACGCCCGATGATCATGCCGCTCTGGACGGTCTGGTCGGTCTACGGCCCGGCGCTGTTCGCACAGAAGGTCGACCGGCTGTGCGCGACGACCCGGCAGGCGTACCGGATGCTCGCCGCCGAGCCGGACTTCGCCGTGGCGCACGAGCCGGAGTCCAACATCCTGTGCTTCCGGTACCGGCCGGACGGCCTGGAACCGGCGATCGTGCACCGGCTGCAGCTGGAGATCCGCAACCGGATCCGGGGCGGCGGGCGCTTCTTCGTCTCCAAGGTCGACATCGACGGGGTGGCGGCGCTGCGCGTGGTGGTGATGAACCACCTGATCGACGCCGACCACCTGGCCATGCTCATCGCCGAGATCAGGGACATCGGGCAACGGGTACTGCGCGCGAGCGCCACGGCCCGGCACGACCAGCGGAATGGGAGTCATTCATGACCATGACGGATTTGGACATCGCCACCTCGGCGGAGCTGGCGGCACGGCTGATCCCCGAGGAGGAGCTGCGGCCCCGCTCGGTGGACGACGTCGCCCGGTTGCCGTCGTTCGCGGGGAAGCTGGAGGAGTACGGGCGGCTCACCGGGGTCCCGTACTGCGAGTCCCCGCTCGACCATCAGGACGGGCTGGTGTTCCGCCGGCTTCAGCAGCTCGTCGGCATCGCCCTGCTCAACCCGCTGTGGCGCGAGCGGCTGCACTACTTCGGGATCCGCGACGCCCCCGCCGACATGTCCGAGTGGGAGCGGATCCCCCTCTCGGACAAGACCGTGCAGCGGGACATGTTCATGGGCGCGCGGGCCGGGATGGTCGTGCCGCTCGACCGCGGCGGGTTCGAGGTGGTGGCCAGCGGCGGTACCGGTGACGGCATGCCCCTGGAGATCGTGTACTCCCTGCGGGAGCTGCGCGACACCTACCGCGTCGCCGGGGCGTTCATGGGCGCCTACCAGCTCGGCCGCTACCTGCGCGGCCCCGCGCCGCGCTGGCTGTTCACCACCCTGGCCGACTACCAGATGTGGAGCAGCGGGACCATGGTCGGCGGCGTCCTGTCCCACGTCCCGGGGGTCAACTACATCGGCGCGGGGCCGGTGAGCGCGCCGGTGCTGGAGCACATGTTCTCCTACCCGGGCCACAAGGCGCTGATGGGCATCACCGCCGGCATCGCGCTCCTGCCCGAGCTGGGCGCGGGCCTGTCCCCGCAGGCCAGGGCGAGCTTCCGGATCGCCATGTACGGCAGCGGCTCCCTGCCGCAGCGCAAACGCGACGAGCTGCAGGCGTTCTTCCCCAACGTGTCGATCCTCAGCTACTTCGCCGCGACCCAGGCCGAGTGCGTCGGGCTCCAGCTCGACCACACCTCACCGGCGCTCTCCGCCGTGCCGGGGCTGCACCTGGTGGAGATCGTGGACGAGCACGGTCGTGCCGTCGCCGAAGGCGAGGAGGGCGAGCTGGTCGTCACCCGGCTGCACGCCGACGAGACGCCGTTGCTCCGGCTCAAGCTCGGCGATCGGATGATCCGCCGCCCCGCCCTGAACGGGCCCGGCCTGCGCACCGAGCGGTTCGAGTTCGCCGGGCGCACCGCCGACGTGCTGCACCTCAACGACAGCCAGTACTCGGCGACGATGGCCTACGCGGCCCTGCGCGGGCGGCTGCGCTCGACGACCGGCGTCGACCTGGATCTGGTCGCGCACGAGGTCCAGTTCCACAACCACCGTGAGGACAGGACCCTCACCCTGCTGGCGGAGGTGGACGACGCCGAGGGCACGGCCGCGGTCGTCGAGCACGCCCTCGGCCCGAGCGGGACGCGGCAGCTGTTCACCCAGGCGCTGCCGAGCTCCCTGTCGCTCTTCAACGACCGGGAGGCCAACGCGGCGGCCATCGAGCAGACCGGCTACACCTTCCGGCTGCTGTTCGTGCCGCGATCCTCGCCGCAGATCGAGCGGACCACCGTCGGGAAGACGCCGCTGGTCAGGGACCGGGGCTGAGCACGCGGTGGCCCGTACGCCCGAATGACATCCGACAAGGGAGGATCGATGAAACAGAGGATCAGCATCGTCGTGATGGTCGACGCCGTGGGGGCGTTGTCCGACCGGACGCTGCACAACGGCAATCTCTCGCTGGTCGACGACAGCTCGGCGGGGAGCAGGCACCAGGGGACCCCCGACCTCGTCACGGCGGTGTTCCCGGGACAGGTCGTCCAGTGGACGCCCATCCACGTGGACGTGCAGACCCCGGTCGAGATCCAGGCCATCGAGTTCCTGTCCGGTGCGGCCGTCTCGTCCCCGGCCGGCCAGGCCGGGTCTCCGCACCCGGCGGAGTCCCCCGCCGCCCCGGCCCCCGGTGTCGTGCCCGGGGCGCGGGTCGACGCCACGGGTTCCAACGGTTTCGAGAACTACGACCTGCTGGTGTGGGAGGGCATCGTGCCCTACGACATGACGCCCGGTGTCCCGTACCGGTACCGGCTCTCCCTCAGGCTCCACGAAGGACCCAACAGCGTGCTGCACATCGACTCGCCCGCGCTGCTGCGCGTGTGAGACACGTTCTGCGAAAGGCGGTTTCATGGCCCAGCAACACGGGATCATCGTGCTCTTCGACGTCGAGAACGCGCTCCGGACGCGATCGCTCGACGGCAACGCGTACTGGTTCGACAACATGAAGTTGTTCGGCTCGGCCGGGGTGGGCACCGAGCAGCTGGTGACGATCGTGCCCGGCACCCACTTCCTCGACGGGTCGCAGGCGACCGAGCAGGTCCTGAACTGGCTGCCCGCGGCGCTGGGGTCGATCCCCCCGACGGTGCCGCGTAACTACCTGGCCGAGCAGGAGCGCGCCGACGACCGGCGCACGCTGAACGAGCTGGCCTCGCTCAGCGCCGAGGACGGCGTGAGCGGCGCCGATCTCAAGCGGCTGCAGCGGCGGGTCGGCAAGCGCGCCAGTAAGCCGAGCGGCGGGCGCGGCCTCACCGCGGCCAAGCTGCTGGACGTCACCGGCAAGACCACGAGCGGCCCCGGCGCGTACAACTACCCGGCCCCGGTGATCACCGACATCACCGGCGAGGCCGTCACCGAGAAGATCATGTACCCGGCCCAGTACGGGTCACCCGACATGATCTACGACGGCTGGTACTGGGCCGCGACCGTGGACACGAGCCGGCCCGGCGTCTATTCGTACACGGTGCACGTCCAGCTGCACGAGCTGGTCGAGCGGAACGACGAGATGTTCTGGGAGTCCGTGGAGATGACCTGCAAGTCCAGTCTCAAGATCATCAACGACCCGAAGCGAAACGGGTTCACCGGTGCCGGAGTGGGCGTGCTCCCCCTCCCGGCCGTCCCGGCCGCCCGCTGAACCGATCCGGAGCATTTTCGAGCGGAGGAGCCGCATGCCCCCCAGGAACAAGCAGCCAGAACGCCAGCCCGCCCAGCCCACCCGGCCCGTGACGATCACCGCGGTGGTCGACCCCGTGGCCGCGCTGGCGTCGGAGAACCTGGACGACAACCTCTATTTCTACGACACCAACAAGGCCGCGGGGTCCACCGGTTTCGGTACCCCCGCGCTGCACAGCCGGGTGCGCAAGGGCGACACCCTGCTGTGGAACGTGATCCCGCTGGAGTGCGAGACCTACGTGTCCCTCAGCGACATCGAGATCGACCCGCGGATCGCCGAGCCCACGCAGAAGGTGTATCCCGGCACCGACATCGTGTTCTGGACCGCCGAAATCAAGCAGGACCTCACCGAACCGGTCCCGTACCGGCTCTCGTTCCTGCTCGGCACCGTCACCACGCCGTTCACCCCCACCGCCCGGCCGGTCCTGGCCGGTCCCGCCAACGAGGGAAAGGAAGGCCGATGACCCAGGCGTACGCGGCCACGGACTTCACCGATCGCGGCCAGCTCAACTCCGTCCAGCTGAACGTGGTGACCCTCGTCGACATGGAGAGGGCCGCCGCGACGAAGTCCCTCGAAGGCTGCCTCTACATGATGGACAACAGCGTCGGCGGGGTCGGGCAGGGCAGCGACCATCTGGAGACCATCTGCAAGCAGGGGCAGGTGGTCAACTGGATCATCCGCCCGATCGACATGCACCGCGGCGCGGACGGCACCTGGCCCCCGATGCCGAAGATCAACAACATCGTCTTCCTCGACATCGAGAAGGGCGACGAGGACGACGTCGCCGAACGCCGGATCATGACCGAGCTCAAGGTCTACGGCGCTCCCGACCGGATGCGCGACCAGTACACCGCCGTCTACTACTACTGGGCCGGGGCAGTGATGAGCGAGGCCCGGCCGGGGCTCTACCGCTACCGGTTGGTCCTGGAGCTGGAGAAGGAACACGGCACCGACAAGCTGTACCTGAACTCGGTCCGCTATCCCGCTCTGCGGGTACTGCCCGTCTGACGGTCCACGGGGCCGCGAACGCGGTGTGGTGAAGGTCGAGGTCATGGTCGCCGCCGGGCGGCGACCATGACCGGCCGGGTTCTCACCGGAGCGCGGGGGCCGGTTCCGCCGCCGAGGAACCGCCGGCGCAGCGGTTCTGCGCCGAGGAACCGCTGGCTGGCACAGCGGTTCTCCGCCGAGGACCGCCGAGGATCGCCGGGGCGCGACGCAGGCGCCCGTCACCCCGGCCTCTTGGCCGCCCGACGCCGCGAACGCGTCCGCGTCCACAGTGAAAACGGAGTCCGCTGGGGCGGCAGGCCTCTTTCAGCCGCGGCCTGACCGCCCAACCCGTGACCGTTTCCGGCCGGCCGCCGCCAGGATCACCGCGCGACGCGGAAGAACTCGCGCAGGTCGCCGACGAGCAGGTCGGGTGTCTCCATCGCCGGGAAGTGGCCACCTCGGTCGAACTCCGACCAGTGGTCGACGGTGTTCGCCGGGTCGGCGAGTGCGCGGATCGTCATATCCGCCGCGAACACCGCGATCCCCTGCGGTGGCGCCGGCGCGGACGGCCACCCGGCCTGATCGTCGCCGGACTGCCCGGCGGCGATCTCGCGGTAGGCGAGCATACCTTCGTAGACGATGTTGGCCGAGGACGCGCCGGAGCCGGTGAACCAGTACAGGCTCACGTTGGTGAGCAGCTGGTCGCGGTCCACCGCGTGCTCGGGCAGTTCGGCGGCAGGATCGGTCCACTCCTTGAACTTCTCCGCGATCCATGCCAACTGTCCGATCGGCGAGTCGGTCAGCGAGTAGGCGAGGGTCTGCGGCCGGGTGGACTGCAGGTGCAGATAGCCAAGGCCATCCTGGCGGGCGGCGTTGAATCGCTCGGCGCGCGCTCTGTCCGCGTCGGACAGGCCGTCCAGCTCGATGGGCGGGCCGAACGGGTACGGCGAGGGACCGTTGAGGTGGGTGGCGACCACGCGGCCGGGGGCGGCCATGGGCAGCAACATGGTCACGCCGCCGCCGACGTCCCCGCCCTGCGCGGCGAACCGCTGGTAGCCGAGCCGGCTCATCAGTTCCCCGAACGCGGCGGCCACCCGGAACAGGTTGCCCCAGCCCGGTTCCCGCACCGGGTTGGAGAACCCGAAGCCGGGCAGCGACGGGATCACGACGTGGAAGGCGTCCGCCGGGTCACCGCCGTGCGCGCGGGGATCGGTCAGCGGTCCGATCACGTCCAGGAAGTCCACGAACGAGCCCGGCCAGCCGTGGCACAGGATCAGCGGTAGCGCGTCCGGCTCGGGTGAGCGGACATGCAGGAAGTGGATGTCCTGGCCGTCGATCGTCGTCACGAACTGCGGGTGCTCGTTCAGCGTCTTCTCCTGCGCGCGCCAGTCGAAGCCGTTCGTCCAGTAGTCGGTCAATTCCTTGAGGTAGCCGACAGGAATGCCGCGCTCCCAACCGGTTCCGGAGATCTGACGGGGCCAGCGGGCGCGGGTGAGGCGATCGCGCAGATCGTCCAGCTCGGCCTGCGGGATGTCGACGCGGAACGGGCGGATGTCGGTGTTGTTGTCCATGGCGAGAAATGTAGGAGCGATACAGGAAAGTTCCGTTCCTGTATCAGGGCAGACTTGAAACATGTTGGACACGGCACAACGACTACTGCGGCTGCTCTCCTTGTTGCAGGCGCCGCGCGACTGGACCGGGCCGGAGCTGGCCGAGCGCCTCGACGTCACCACACGCACCGTGCGCAACGACGTGGAGCGCCTGCGCGACCTCGGCTATCCGGTGCACGGGATCAGGGGCGTCACCGGCGGCTACCGGCTCGGGGCCGGCGCGAAGTTGCCGCCGCTGCTGCTCGACGACGACGAAGCGGTCGCCGTCGCTGTCGGGCTGCGAGTGGGCGCCACACAGGGCGCGGTCACCGGCATCGAGGAGGCGGCGCTGCGCGCCCTGACCAAGCTCGAACAGGTGCTGCCGTCGCGGCTTCGCCGTCGTGTCAACGGCTTGCGCGCGTACCTCGTCCCGCTTCCGCACGCCGGCCCCAGCGTGGACGCCGCCACGCTCACCGCGATCGCGGCGGCCTCCCGCGACCACGAGCGGCTCAGGTTCGACTACACCGGCCACGACGGGTCGGCCGGCCGCCGCGAGGTCGAGCCGCACCGGCTCGCGCACGGCCGGGGCCGCTGGTACCTGGTCGGGTGGGACGTCGCGAGGTCCGACTGGCGCACGTTCCGGGTGGACCGGATGCGGTTGCGGACACCGAACGGCCCGCGGTTCACCCCGCGCGAGGATCCCGGCGGTGACCTCGTCGGCCACGTCGCCGCCGGCCTGGCCACCGCGACCTGGCAGTGCCGGGCGCGGGTGACGGTGCGCGCACCGGCCGAGCACGTGCGCAACCGGCTGCCGCCCGGCATTCCGGTGGAACCTCTGGGCGACAACGCCTGCGTGGCCGAGGTCGGCTCGGACACGCCGCAGATGCTGGCCGGATACCTCGGCATGCTCGATGCCGACTTCCAGGTCACCGAGCCGCCCGAACTCGTCGCGGAGATCCGCGCGCTGGCCGACCGCTACCGGCGGGCGGTTCCGGCCCTTCGTCCCGAGGGTGTGTCCAGTTAAGGCGCTGTCTCTCTTTCGGTGGTTACGGAACGTCAGCCCAGGAGGATTCGGTGACGGAGCAGTGTGAAGCCGGCGCGGCCGTGCATCTGGCGCATGACGCGCTTGGTCTTGGTGTTCACGCCTTCGGTGCCGCCGTTGTGGTGGGGCGAGGTGACGGCCGCGCGGACGGCATCGCGGTCCTGGTCAAGGCCGCGGGTGAAGGCGTGCAGATGAGGTAGGTCGGCGGCGCGGGCGGTGGTGATCCACGTGTCGAGACGGTCGGCGTTGCCCTCGCGCGGCCGGAGCAGGTCGGCGAAGACGCGGACGAGCCCGGCCAAGTCGATCATCTCGGGGCAGGCGGCGGTGAGCTCGTCAAGCAGGCTCTGCTGCTTGACACCAAAACTCCTGGGATGGCTTTCCGGCTTACTGCGACAACGACAGGTTGTGATCTGAGGTCGTGTGGTAGACGATCTGGTCATGCTGGCGGAGGTGGCGGCTGAATGGTCGGCGGGGCTCGCGGCGTTCGCCGGCCGGTTCGCGGGCCGGTTCCCGCGGGAGGAGGGCGGATGGCCGCCACCTCGGGGCCGAAGGCGACCATGAGGAGACCCTCCGGGGTCCAGGCGAGGGCATGGACGGGCTCCGGGAAACGCGCCGGAAGGCCGACGGGTTCGCCGGTGCGCAGGTCGAAGAGGCGCACCATGCCATACGGCGTGTAGCTGCCGGTGGCGAGCAGGGTCCGGCCGTCCAGTTCGGTCACGGCCAGGGCTCCCACGTCGCGGGCTTCCAGGGGCGGGTCCAGCCGACGGCTCTCACGCAGGTCCCACATGCGGCAGGGACCGCCCTCACTGCCGGTCACGGCGATGGGCCGCCCGTCGAGCTGCCAGGTGACGACCACGTTGACCGTACTGGTCGGCTTATTCATCCGTGGCAGCCGCTCACCGGTGCGCACCGCCCACAGGTCCACCGATCCGGCCCAGTCACCGGTGAACACGACAGGCACGCCGTCCAACTCGGTGACCGCCGCGGCGGGAGTCCCGACGAAAGGGCCGAGGGGCGGCCCGAGCGCCTGACCGGTGCGGGGGTCGTGCAGGCTGAACCAGCCGTTTTCGACCTTTTC
Source organism: Streptosporangium sp. G11 (assembly GCF_051192615.1). Taxonomy (NCBI): domain Bacteria; kingdom Bacillati; phylum Actinomycetota; class Actinomycetes; order Streptosporangiales; family Streptosporangiaceae; genus Streptosporangium; species Streptosporangium sp. G11. The sequence goes on along the minus strand of NZ_JBPJUQ010000006.1, from coordinate 2,186 downwards.
GACCCGGACGGCCCGGTTCCGTGCGTCCGGACCCACCGGCCCGACCGGCTGCCCCGTCGACGTGTTCCTGGCCAGGGTCCCACCGTCCTCGTCCCGGCTCACCACCGTTGTGCGGTCGCCGTCCGGCACGATCGTGAGCTCGTAGACCTTGGCTGTGTGGCCGGGCAGCGGCCGTCCCAGCGGCTCGGAGTCGCCGGACGTCTGAAGGTCCCACACCCGGATCCGCCCGTCGTAGGCGCCGGATACGGCCACTGTGCGGCCGCGCAGGACGGTGGCGACCAGCCCCCAGCCCGCACCGATGAACGGCAGGGGCGGCCCGACGGGTGCGCCGGTACGCAGGTCACGCAGCCGCACCAGATGTTCCCGGGTCTCCTCGGCCACCCGTGTCCAGGCGGTCACGGGTGGCCCGTCCGTGGGCTGTGGCGGGTGCCCCGCGCGTAGCCGCCAGAGCCGGGGGGTCTTGGTCCTGCCGGTGGTGACGACGACGAAGCCGTCCCCACCGGTGGTCGCCCCCTCTCCGCCCGCGAGGGGGCGATCACCGGTGGGGACCATCATTTCATCGAAGACGGCCGAAGGACCGTCGAGCACGGCCGTCTCGAGGAGCCTCACGTCCGCGCCGGGCAGCGGCGGGCACACCTCGTCGCCGGTGAGCAGGTCGCGGACCTCCAGGTCGCCGTCCCAGTTGGCGCTGACGACCGTCGCCCGCCCGTTCACGACGGCGGTGGCCAGCACCTTCACCATGCCGACGTGGCCTGTTGGGATCGTCCCGAGATGCTCTCCTGTGATGGCGTCCCACACCTCCACCGTGGGCAGCTTCCCGGCGGGGTCGTAGCCGTCGGCGACGACCATCGGGCGGCCGTCGACCTCCGCGATCGCCGCCGAGTTCAGCAGCACCGAAGACTCCCGCGGCATGAGCAGCGAGCTGGTCTGCTCGCCGGTCTCCAGGTCGCGCAGTCCTCCCCAGCTCTCGCTGGTGAACACGGCGGTTGGCCTGCCGTCGACCTGAATCACTCCGTGAACGTTCACACCTCTAAAGGTGGCCTCCCGCCATGGAAGCCGCAGCCGCTCGTCGGTCTGGGCCCCGGTCGCCCAGAGCGGACGCCACGCCGGACACTCCTCCGCCGGGACATCCGCCAGGGCGCCGAGGAGGTCCGTCGCGCCCCAGCGGGCGGCGTCCAGGCTGAGCAGCCAGCGACGCTCCTGCGGACGGGCGGCGTGGGCATCGAAGGAGGTGCGGTATACCGCCATCGCCAGCCTGGCCTGCGGCCCGGCCTCGGACGGGTCCGTCAGGTCCAGCCGGGCGAGCAGGGACCATGGGTCCGCGCCAAGCAGGGTCTCCGGATCCCAGGGGGCGACGTCCCGGCTGGGTGGGTTCTCCACCGTGATCTGACCGGGAGGGGGTGCCAGGCCGTCCGGGGAGGAGACGCCGAGGCGGCGGCCGGCGGCGCAGGAGTGGATCTCGGACATGGGTCTCCTGATCGGGTCGTCGTTCTCGGGCGGAGGGACGCGGCCGGATCGGTGATGTGGAGTGCCCCGGTTCGGTGGACACGCCAGGGCTCGCGGCCGCTCAGGACTCAGAAGATCGCCCAACCTGTTTTTGCATACCGTCCATATCGAGGTGTTTCAGCGACTCGGGCACAGCGGTCAGTTGGTTGCCGTACAGGCCGAGCTCGGCGAGGGCGGGGAGGTTGCCCAAGGACTCCGGCACAGCGGTCAATCGGTTGTCGTCCAGGTAGAGCCTGGTCAGGCGGGTAAGGTCGCTCAACCACTCTGGCAGGGCGGTCAGCCGGTTGCGGCTCAGGTAGAGCCTGGTCAAGCTGGTGAGGTTGTTCAGCGACTCGGGCACCGTCTTCAGGTCGAGTCCGTTCAGGTCGAGCCCAACCAGGTTGATCGTGCCCGACGTGTCGCGCAGGCACTCGTCGATCCGCGCCTCGGCGATCGCCTGACCGTTTTTGGACGCCGTCAAAATCTCGCTCCTCGTCGCCGCTCGTATATGTGCCCCTTACCTCCGTCGTATCGGGCACCGGGACCAAGAACGAGGCTAGGGACCGGCACTGGAGACGGGGTTGGAGATCACTGGGACTGCATATCCGCGTCTGCTCTTGGGCGGGTGGACGCACTCGCAGGGTTGCTTGAGGGGCCGCGGGCCAGCGGCGCCTTCCTCCTTCGCATCGTGCTGGACCCCC